>NZ_JBWXVD010000001.1:0-386068 GCF_059901115.1 Fructilactobacillus sp. X7R4C1 | reverse complement strand
CCAGGAACTCCAGGTCAACCAGTGGATCCAAACAATCCAGACGGACCTCATTATCCAGACGGAACTGGTGTAAATGACCTAACTAAAAATATTACTAGAACCGTGCATTATGTCTATGCCGATGGCAGCAAAGCTTCAGAAGATCGCATTGAAACAGTTACGTTTAACAGAACCGCAACCTTCGATGAGGTTACTGGCAAGGTAACATACAGTGACTGGACTTCAACTAACGCAGTCTTTGGTGAAATCGATTCACCTAAAATTACTGGTTACACACCAGATAAGGCAAGTGTTGGATCAGAAACAATTGGTCCTGACGCAACTAACTCTAGTGTTACCGTTACCTACAATGCCAACGATGAAAAGGCTCAAGTTCAATACATTGACCAAGACGATGGTAACAAGGTTATTCATACTGATGGCTTGAACGGTAAGTTCGGTTCTAAGTCGGATTACAGTACGAAGGACGAAATCGCTAAACTAGAAGCCCAAGGATACGAATTAGTATCCGATGGCTTCCCAGGTGATGGTTACACCTTCAATACTGATAACCCAACCTTCAAGGTTGTTTTGAAACACAAGACCAAGGAAGTTACGCCAGATAACCCAGGAAACCCAGGTCAACCAGTGGATCCTAACAACCCAACGGGACCGAAGTATCCAGATGGTACTAGCAAGACCGACTTGACTAAGACCATTACCAGAACGGTGCACTACGTCTACGCTGACGGTAGTAAGGCTTCAGAAGACCGCATTGAAACGGTTACGTTCAACAGAACGGCCACCTTTGATGAAGTAACGGGTAAGGTAACTTACAGTAATTGGACGTCAACGAACGCTGTCTTCGGTTCAATTGTTTCCCCAACCATTACGGGATACACCCCTGATAAGGCAACGGTTGGTTCAGAAACTGCCACGGCTGACACGCCAGATTCAAGTGTCACGGTTACCTACAACGCCAACGATGAAGTTGTTCACATTAACTACGTTGACCAGGATAACGGCAATGCGGTTATTCACAATGACACCGTTAACGGTAAGTTTGGTAGCAAGGCCGATTACAGTACGAAAGATGAAATCGCTAAACTAGAAGCTCAAGGATACGAATTAGTATCTGACGGTTATCCAGCAGATGGCTTTACCTTCAATACTGACGGCCCAACCTTTACGGTTGTGCTCAAACACAAGACTAAAGAAGTTACACCAGACAATCCAGGAAACCCAGGTCAACCAGTTGATCCAAACAACCCAACTGGACCGAAGTATCCTGATGGCACTAGCAAGACTGATCTAACTAAGAACGTTACTAGAACCATTCATTACGTTGATAAGAATGGGAACAAGCTAGCTGATGATGTGGTTCAATCAACAACCTTTACTAGAACGGCAACGTTTGATCAAGTTACTGGTCAGGTAACTTACAGTGCATGGACGACTAAGAGTGACGTCTTGAGTGGGGTTAACTCGCCAGTTATCAATGGTTACTACACCAACACTGCTTCAGTTGGACAAGCAACCGTTAACGCTGATTCCAACGACTCTGAAGTAACCGTTGTCTACTATGCCTTAGGTCACTTAGTTCCCGACGTTCCGGGCAGTAACCCGATCATTTATCCAAATGATCCAAACAACCCAAGTGATGCTGGTAACCCAATTATCCCTGACATTCCTGGATACACTCCAGTTGATAAGAACGGGAACAAGTTGGTTCCTGGTACACCATATCCGATTGACCACAATGATTTAGGAAAAGATACCCCAATTCATTATGTGAAGAATGCTGAACCAGAAACTCCGGTAACTCCAAACAAACCAGAGAAACCTTCAGTACAACCGGAACCAACTAAGCCAAATGCACCAAAGGAAGTTCCGGCCGCACAACCGGAAGCTCCGAAGGCAAAGCAGGCCCCACAAACTCCTGCTAAAGCACCGGCTCAACCAGCTAAACCACAAGCAAAGCAAGTTCCAGCAGCTAAGCCAGCTAAAAAGTCTGAAAAGAAGACGACGTTACCACAAACTGGTCAAAATTCTGATAGCTTCTTAAGCCTGATCGGAACCATGCTTCTGTCACTTCTCAGCTTCTTTGGCTTAGGGAAATGGTTTAAAGACCGGAAAGAAACCAAGTAAGTCAGTTTGTGATTTAAAGATTAAGCGAGATTAATAAGTTTAAAGGCTAACATCCATTTTAGGTGTTAGCCTTTTTTATATATTTTTAATAATTAAAAAATTCAGCAATTTATTTATTTCTTAATAAATTGCTGAAAACGTGTTGGTACTAGCATAGGGTGATTTATATTTGAAAATTCACAACCTGAATTACCTAATTAATTGACGAGTTTGATAAACAGAATGATTGAGTTATCGTATTTTTTATGTATAATAAATCTCCGTAATAATGAATAATAAGTATAGTTTGTGATTTATTATTTTGTAACCGCCAGTGTAATAAGGAGTGTTTATTTATGTTTAGGGATTCAAAGAAACGTTTTAAGATGTATAAATCTGGAAAACGGTGGATGGTTGCTGCCCTTGTCACCACTTTCACAATTGGTGGAATGACCCTGGGGGCAAGCGCTGACACCACTTCAACGCAGGCCAATGCAGGGGCAGCCGTTCCGTCTGAACAAAAAGCAGACCAAACGAGTACGTCGACTCAACCAGAAACGACATCATCTAATCAAAATGATGCAAACCCAAGTAGTTCAGACCAAGCAACTAATACAACAGATGGTCAGACAAAGGACGACCAGAATCAAACAGCTGATTCGCAAAAGCAGGCGGATCAACCAACACAACCAGCGACTGATTCACAAACTGAGCCGCAGAATGATCAGTCGAAACAGGATGATAGCAAACAAGAATCACAATCATCCACGAATGATTCTAATCAAGCGACTCAGGACCAAAAAACTGAGCAATCATCACAAGATAGTAAAACTGATCAATCAAAGACTGACCAGTCAAGTGATGTAAAGAAGCAGACTGACAATCAGCCAAGTGCTACTTCTGATAATCAAAATCAGACGCAGGATTCATCAAACCAAAATGATGCAACAGCTAAATCTGATTCACAAATTAATCAGACAAAAACTGATGACCAGAAGAATCAAGGAATTGATACCCAAACCAAATCGGATGATACTAATCAGGCTAAAAACGATGACGCCAAAAGGGCTAATCAGCCTAATCCAGACATTGCCAGAAGTAATCAACAAATGAATGCTGATACCACTAGTGACAGTAGTACGTTACCAAAAGGTATCAACATCACAAGTGACGCATCTCCGGACAATACTAACTTTAACCAGTTTGGGAGTATGTCAGTTCGAACCGACATTAATATTACCGATGCTGACGCTACCATCAATGCTGGTGACAGGATCGTCTTTAACATTGCCAACAGTACTGATCCGGGTAGTGATGTCATGATGAAAAAGGTTATTGATTGGAATAAAATTACAATGACTGGTGGATCGGAATATGGTCACTTAGAATTTGATCCTAACACGGGTCAAGCTTATTACATTTTCGATAAGAATATTGCTTTCACAACGGGTTCGTTCTCGTTTACTTTGAACATTCCGTTTCAAGCTGACCCAACTGTTCCACTAGTTGGAGTTAACTTTTCAACTGAGTTTCAGCAGGGTAATTCCACTTATTTGATAAACAAATTTTACTATGGATACGTTGCTTCTAATAATAATCAACCATCACCTGACCGTGTTCAGGCACCCAACTTGGGAGCAGGAATAGGTGGAGTTGGATTTGCTGGTGTTGGTCCAAATTATGATGGACCTACTGCTAATAATCCGATTTCAGTTCCTACTTATGGTGATGCAATCTATGATCCAGCCAAGGGTGATCAACCTAGCTTTACTAATATCCTTTATCCCAATCAAGATCCAGACCCTAATCTAAATAACCTAACTGGCAGAACCTGGACCGTTGACATTCAGGGTGACGGGGCTTCGTTTGATTTAAACGGACTTCGGTTTGGAATTCCTAAGGCAGGAACTCCTTATACACCTGGATGGGCCGGACAGTATGCTGGTCAGTGGATTACGCTAGACCAGTTGAGACAAGTCTTGCCTGGCGTTCAGGTTCAAGTTGACCAAATTGATGCGAACCATGCTAGATTATCGATTACTTTCCCAGATGGGGTAACCATTCAATACTTACAGTTTACTGGTAATTTTATTGCTCCAAATACTGGTGGCAGATATTCCGTTAACTTTGGTTATCATGATGATCAGGGAACTTCGAGAAATAATAGTATTCCCATGGGTTTTGTTTACCAAACTAATGACCAACAAGGTTTCTTCCCATCCATCACGGCCAGTGATAAGTCATTAAATGCTGACACCTTCAACATTAACAACTTAGACAGCTACTTGTTAGAAGGTGTAAGTTCAAATGATGTTCAAGACGGAACCAGCGATAAAGTTGAAATTTCTGATGATGCCGCTTTAAGAGAAGCCATTGCTAACAAGCAGGCCGGTGTCTATAACGTGACTTATAAGACGACCAATTCGAAAGGATTAACGAGTTATAAGACGGTTAGTGTCACGGTCGTTCTCAGTCAAGCAATTACAGACTCAACTACTGGAACATTTACCATTCATTACGTTGATCAAAATGGTAATACCCTCCAACCAGATAAGGTCATCACCGCGCACTTCACCCGGACTGGTCAAAGAGATCCATTGACAAATAAGGTTATTAGCTGGGATAAGTGGACAAGTACCGATAACACTTATGACATTCCATCACCAAGTGTTGACAATATGACTCCTTCTTCAAATTCAGTTAGTGGAACCATTAGTCCAGACGAAAATGGTTCAACAACAGTTACTTATACTCATAATACTGAGACCACGACTGAATCGACAGTTGCAACACAAACCGTTAACTATGTTGATCAAAGTGGAAAGGAATTAGCTCCATCAAAGACTGTTACGGCTCACTATACCCGAACGATTACTAAGGATGCAGTGACTGGTAAGGTTATTAATTATGGAGAATGGACCACAACTGATGACACTCATATTGATATCAAATCACCAGAGATTGCCAACATGTATCCAGATATAACTGAGGTTAGTGGCACGCTTTTGCCAACTGATGATGATGTTATTAATGTTACTTACTATCCAAAAATGAAGGGTGTAATTCAGAACGCAACTGGTCAAAGGATCATTAACTACGTTGATCAAAATGGAAAACAAGTGGCTCCGTCAAAGAAAGTTCATGTCTTATTCATTCGTAATGGAACTGAGAATATGCTGACTGGTGAAACTACTTGGGATGCATGGACCAGCTATAGTGATCCTAACTACGATGTTGCTTCACCAGAGATTGCCAACATGACGCCTGACCAAAGTTCAGTTAGTGGCACGATTGTGCGTGGAGAGAATGATTCAGTAAACGTTGTTTACACGCATAATACCCAAGCAGTAACAGATGAAGCTACTGGTCAAAAGACCATTAATTATGTTGATCAAGATGGAAAACAAGTAGCACCATCAAAGACGATTACCGCCCACTTTACTCGAACTGGAACCAAAGATCTGGCAACTGGCGAAGTTACATGGAATGATTGGATCAGTGATGACGATACTTACAGTGTCGATTCACCGAAAATTGCTAACATGACGCCTGACCAAAGCTCGATTAGTGGCACAATTACTCGTGGAGAAAATGACTCAGTTAACGTTACTTATACTCATAATACTGAGGCAGTTTCGGATGAAACAGCTGGTCAAGTTACCATTCACTATGTGGACCAAGATGGCAATCAAGTAGCACCATCAAAGACGATTACGGCTCACTTCACTCGAACTGGAACCAAAGATTTGGTAACTGGCAATGTTAAATGGAACGATTGGACGAGTGATGACAACACTTATAATGTTAAGTCACCAAGTGTTGCTAACATGACGCCTGCTCAAAGTTCAGTTAGTGGGACCATTGCTGCTGGTGATGATACTTCAAGAGAAGTTATCTATTCGCAAGAACAGACAGGTGAAACTAACCCAACACCAAATCATCCGGAGGACCACAATGGTGGAAACCCAACGGAACCAGAGAATCCAACTAATGGAAACAATGGTGAAAGTGGGGATAACATTAAGCCAAATACACCAAACAATAATGGTGGAAATGGTGCAATGACCCCAAATGATCACAATGGCAATGCGGTTCCTGAAAGTAATGGAAGTTCAAATAAGAACAACTCGAATTCTTCAGAAACAACCACACCGAAATCTTCTACTTCAGAAAATAATCCCCATGTTAAATCACAAAAACATGAGAATAATGAAGCTAAGGAAAATGCAACCAACACTAATAAGAAGGGTGAGTTGCCACAAACTGGTCAAGAAGATAACGGTGTCCTAAGTGTCATTGGAATTATGTTACTTTCAATTCTTGGCATCTTTGGATTAGGGAAATGGTTTAAAGATAAAAAAGAAACCAAATAAGCTTTAAATTAAATGGTCGACATCTATGAAATGGATGTTGGCCATTTTTTTATGGCTAATTTATGAAAAGTTATTTAACAAAAGCCGAGTTTAATCAAACTTTTAAAATTAATTTGGTGCGGGAATAAAAAAATTTTTGCAAATATTTTTGTGAATTTTACTCCCACAAAATCGGTCAAAAAAAGAATTGACAGTAGATAAATTGTGAACGATTGGATAAGACTCGTGTTATTTTAATCAATTAATTAAATAAAAAACGTTTTTTGGCAAGATTAGCTATAATTACCGGCAAATCAATGATAAATTGACTAATCATTCGTAAGAGGAAATTTAAATATCGAAAATTCGATAAAAATTACGGGTTGCTAGATTTCGCACGCTATTTTTACGTAGTAATTATTATTTTATAACCCCTCTCTGCTAGTACGTTTTACAAACATTGTGAAGCATATTAAAAGGTTGATTGCTGACATCATCGTGTTTACAATGTCAATTGTGAATATATAAACAGCAGTTTTACTATATATTCTGATAATTCACAAGATGTATCTTAGAACGAGAGGGGAAACCTTATGCAGAACAATACCAAGAAACATTACAAGATGTATAAAGCCGGAAAGCGGTGGATGGTCGCAGCCATTGTGACCGTCGCTACCGTCGGAGGATTGACGGTTGGCGCAAGCGCTGATACCAACAGTCAATCTAATAATAATAATCACAATGTACAAATTATTAAAAAAGCAGCGTCCAGTCAACCAGTAAAGGGTGACCTAGTCACGACATCTGCTCAATCGCAACCGGAAAATCAAAATAAGTCGAATCCAGCTGTGACCCAAACGCAAACTAATGCAGTACAAGCTAGTACCAGTCAGACCACTGGGACATCTCCAATGGCCAGTGCTCAACCAGGTCAAACTGATTCATCTAAACCGACGACTAACACTGCGCAGGTGGACCAATCGTCATCGAAGAATGGTAACGGTCAAACCGAAAGAGCAGCTCAAACAAATTCACAACCGACTAACAACCAAACAGCTACTAGTCAGAACGATACGCAAAGTAAAAATCAAACGACTCAACCAGTTCAAAATAGCGGTCAACAAAACACAACTGACCAAAAGACTGCCCCAGCACCCGCTAATCAAGCTAGTCAAAAAACTGATAATCAAGGTGCCAATTTTAATAAACAAGTAGTTGCTCCAGAAAAGCAAGCACCGAAAACCACTAATAATGCTCAGACTAACCAACCGGCAGTGATTAATCAGCAAGCAAAACCGGTTAGAGATAACATTCAAGCTGACCATATAATTTCTAATTCGATTGCGGTTAAAGTCGGTGATCCTGTTCCTGATGATCCAAGTTCATATGGAATTGTTGCAACTGATGATCAGGGTAATCCTCTAAAAGTTACGTCTATTGATATTTCTGGAGTTAATAATCAGGTGCCCGGACGTTACTACGTCCCATTTACTCTTTCTGATGGCACGACTTCTCAAACATTTGTAGATATTGTTAGTTTTACAGCCAAAAATATTTCCATTTTTACAGGTAATCCGACTAATATCGATTTAGGAGATCCTGATAGTTATGATGCTCAAATGACGAATGGCACTATTCCATTTGCAGTTTATGGAGTTAATTATAATAGTGTTAACCTTAATAAACCTGGGAAATATGCAGTTGTAATCTACGGTCCTCTTGATACTTTATCAGGTCCAACCTTGATTGCTTATGTAACCGTTGTTCCCATTCCCGCTGACGCGATTACCGGTCACGATATCAGCATTCGAATTGGGCAAGCCGTTCCAGACGACGCTAAATCCTATGGTGCGACCGCTCTGAACCCAGATGGCAGTCCGGCAACGATTACTGGGATTGACACTTCTAAAGTCAATAACACTAAGGCGGGAGATTATCCGGTTGTTATCAGTGCGTCAAACGGTTTAACCAAGACGGTCTACGTTCACGTGCTCTTTAACCATACTAGTTTAAGTGCGCATAACCTGACCATCTATACTGGCGACCAGGTTCCAACCGACCCAGCTGCTTATGACGCTAAGGCAACTGATTATGATGGCAATCCGGCTAAAATCACTAAGATTGATGTGTCGAAGGTAAATAATGAGGTTCCTGGCGTTTATCCAGTTTGGATTCACGCTGACAATGGTGAGACACTAGGTGTCACCGTCACGGTCGTTAAGAGTCGGATTAGCATTGCCGCTCATGGAACCAGCATCAGAATTGGGAGACAGGTTCCAACGTGGCCAAGTGCATATGGTGCTAAAGCAACCTACAAAAACGGGAAGCCCGCTAAGATTACCAAGATTGACGTTTCAAAGGTTAATAACCAAATCCCTGGTGATTATCCAGTCACCATCACTTCAGATAATGGCGAAAGTATCACTGTCACGGTTACTGTTTTAAAGAATCACACGCGCTTAAGTGCTAACAACATCAAGATTTATGTTGGTCAAAAAGTTCCAACCGACCCAGCAGCTTATGATGCTCAAGCAACTGATTACGACGGCAATCCAGCTCAAATCACAAACATTGACGTATCCAAAGTAAACAATGAGGTTCCTGGCGTTTATCCAGTAACGATCACCGCTAACAATGGTGAAAAACTGGGTGTCACGGTTACAGTACTCCCTGACGAAGCAACGTTAGTGGGACACGGATTAACCATTTACGTTGGCGACCAGGTCCCAACTGACCCGCAAGCATATGGTGCCAGTTCTACCAACACGGACGGTACAGAAGCAAGTATCACTAACGTCGATACTTCCAAGGTTAATAATAAGGTGCCGGGTCAATATCCAGTCACCATTACTTCATCAAATGGCAAGAAATTGGTAGTAACAGTGACCGTCTTAGCTGATAAGACAACCCTTGAGGGTCATGGAATCACCATTCACGTTGGTGATTTAGTTCCTACCAATGCCGCTGCCTACGGTGCTAGAGCAACTAACGCTGATGGTACGGAAGCAACGATCACAAGCATTGACACCTCGAAAGTTAATAACCAGGTTCCTGGTCAATACAAGGTCATCATTACCGCTTCAAACGGGGACACATTGGTAGTAACGGTCACGGTTTTGGCTAAGAATGCACCAACCCCGAACCATCCAAGCAACAATGGTGGTAACGGCACTAACCCAATTACACCAAGTCATAACGGTGGAAACGGTAATGGTGGCAGTTCGGTAACTCCAAACCAACCAAGTGGCAATTCTGTCATGCCAGGTCAACCAACTAACAATGGTGGATCTGCGGTAGTTCCAAATAATGGCAGTCAGACCGGTACACCAGAAGCTTCAACGAAGCAGAACGGTAGTCAAGTAGTCGAACCGCAAAGCACGCAAGCCATTCACCAGGCTTTCAATTCTTCAGAAAAGAATGCTAAGCAGAATTCCAAGAACTTGCCACAAACTGGTGAGAACGACTCGTTAATTCTCGAGTTAATCGGTCTTGGCTTTATTGCTTCAGCAATGGCTTTGGCACTTCATGATTTAAAACATCGGGTCAAATAACTTGATATCATGGTTAAATACGAGAAGTTTGAAAAATTTGTTTAATTAAAGTAAATTAGTTCAAAAAAATAGCCTTCAGGAATTTCCTGAAGGCTATTTTCATTGGTCCCACTTTGTTACTAACGAGTGGCCCACGGTCACGATTGGCTGATAACTTAGGACTTGATTGGTCTTGGTGTTGTACAGCACGTCACCCAGCTTGTCGACGTTATCACCGCCGTTTTGGTTGTACTTGGTTGCGTACGTGACGATGACGCGAATCTTTTTAATCGTTTCGGGACTGTTGGGATTGTCGTACATCTGTAGTCCAACCATTTTACTCTTGACGCCCATGCTTTTGACTTTATCCTTGGTCTGCTTGTTTCCCTGTTTACCAAAGACCTTTTGGTTGCTGGCGTAATTTGGTCCAATGAGTCCAGCTTCCCTTAGGACTTGAGGACGTGCCAGAAATTGATCGTCGTTGTTGTAGGTATAGAAAATCTGGAAGAATTCGTTTAGGTTCTTGTAGGTCGTGTCAGCCATGTGTTGGTTTTGCAGAATACTGCCGGCCTTTTGATTTTCGGTGTTTAAAAGACGATTCTTATAACGCTTGTTTAGGGAGTTAAACCGTTGGTTGTACGTCTTCTGCTCGGCAGAAAGAGTGGCCTGATTAGTTTTAACCTGGGTGTTAATGGTGTCATTATGAATCATCAGGGTGAAGATGGCGAGGAGCAAGACGACAATGATTACGAACATGATTGCTAGAACACTGACGTTTTTATTGAGGTGAAATTTGTTGTTTTTAGCCATTGATTTCTTGACCTCCTAACGCCACGAACGTGCTGGTCCATGAAGTCCCAACGAAGGTCGTCTTTCGTTTCTTAACGTTGTAGTTAACGACGTAATTCAAGACGTTTGGCTTCTTGTTCTTCCTTGAGGCAAAGGTAATGGTGATCATCGAGTTGTAGGATTGAGACTGGCTGTCGTAACGAGCGTTGTTGACGGAGACGTCCTCAATCTTTTGGTTTAGGTATTTTTTATTGTGTCCCTTGGTACTTAGAACCGTTTTAGTAAAGGCTGGATCGAAACGATCCTTTTTAAACTGCTTACTAACGGCTTGACGCTGTTTGCTTGATTTGGCCATGTATGCCATCTTCATGGCCTTTTGGTAGACCTGGTCGTTATTTTTCTGAATGGATGTGATGTCGACTCCGGTCTGGTGCTGCTTTTGAACTTTTTGCGTGGTCTTTTTGGCGTTTAACGTATTGGTTTCCTGCCGGGTTGTCCTAATCTTAGTCATAAGTTGTTGGTTTTTAGCCTTGGCGTGATGAGTTGAGACTAACAGGCATCCCATAAGGATCACTAAGACGAAGATGATGCAGGATGCGACCGTCACACAAACTAGGTTGACGTCATGTTTGGACTTGTTCATAAAATACCCTCGAATTTTGGAAAATGTAGTTACGTTAATTATAGCGGCTTTAAGTGAGAAGTGTAAATCAAATTTCCGTTAAGTTTCATTGGTTCTAAAGTTGTGATAAATTGTTAAGCAAAATATTTTCCCTGAAATTTCATTCCATGTAAAATTATAGGTAAGGAAGTGATAAGAAATGGCTAAAGTAGCTGTACTTGTAACTAATGACGTTGAAGATGTTGAATTGACTTCACCAGTCGAAGCATTGAAAAAAGCTGGTCATGATATTACGATCATCGATAAGAAGGCTGGCGAAGAAATCACTGGTAAACACGGACACAAGACCCAGGTTGACGCTGGAATTGCCGATGTTATGCCGGAAAGTTTTGATGCTTTGCTAGTTCCCGGTGGCTTTTCACCAGATCAACTGCGGGGTGACCCACGGTTTGTTAAATTTGCGAGAAGTTTCTTGTTAGCTGACAAGCCAACGTTTGCGATTTGTCATGGTCCCCAATTGTTCATGCAGACGGGACTGGTTAAAGGTCGCACGATGACCGCTTATAAGACCGTTCAGACCGACATTTACTACGCTGGTGCCATTGTGAAAGATGAGCCAGTGGTAAAGGATCATCACTTAATTACGAGTCGAACACCAGATGATTTGGATCAGTTCAACGCTGCCATTGTCGAAGACTTAATTTGAGCTCGCAATAGTAAAAATGCTTTACGTATTTAATTACGTAAAGCATTTTTTAATTATGAGTGATAAACGATTTGGCCGTTAACAAAGGTCATGAGGTTTTGTGCATCGACTTGCTTGCCAATAAACGGCGAATTAATTCCCTTGGATTTCATGTTTTTGGTTGTAATTTGATGCGGCGCATTTAGATTCCAGACTGAGAAATTGGCGTGATTACCAACCTTGATTTGGTTTTCTTTTGAGAGCTTGAAGGAGGCGGTTGGCTTACTACTCATCCATTCTAATAGTTGACTCAGAGTCACCTGGCCGGTTTCAACCAGTCTGGTGTACAGCAGTTGGAAAGCCGTTTCGATGCCGGTAATCCCGAAAGCTGAATCGTTAAAAGAATTCCCCTTATCAGAGACGGTGTGGGGAGCGTGGTCGGTCGCAATCATGTCGATGGTGCCGTCAAGCAATCCATCTAGTAACGCTTGCCGGTCTTTTTTGGTTCTCAGTGGCGGATTCATCTTGTAAATGGGGTTGTCACTGGTAATCATGGTGTCGTCTAATAACAGGTGATGCGGGGAAACCTCAGCGGTGACGTGCACGCCATCCGCTTTAGCCCGTCGAATCAGTTCCACGCTGCGCGCCGTTGAGACGTGACAGACGTGGTAATGAACACCGCTCATCCGTGCTAGTTCGAGGTCGCGAGCTAGTTGGCTGGTTTCCGTCACTTCGGAAATACCCTTTAGGCCTAGTTTTTTAGCTGTTAATCCTTCATTAATGACGCCGCCGTTTATTAACGAGCGGTCTTCGACGTGGGCGGCCAGAGGCAATCCAGTTTGAGCGATCTTTTTCATGGCCTCGTACATGGTCTGGGCGCTCTGAATCCCAATCCCATCGTTACTGAAGGCTACGGCTCCAGCCTGTTTCATTGCGTTAAAGTTTACGAGTTGGTCACCACGTTCGTTGTAAGTGACGGGGGCGAACTGTTTCACGTTGATAACGCCCTGTTGCAGATTATGCTCAATCATCGTCTTTAGTTTATCGGGAGTATTGGGGACGGGCATGACGTTTGGCATGGCACAGACGGTCGTGTAACCACCGTGAGCGGACGCTTTGCTACCGGTTTTTACGGTTTCCTTTTCCGTTTGACCGGGGTCTCTGAAGTGAACGTGCACGTCCACCAAACCGGGCAGTACCACCTTATTCTTGGCGTCAATGACCCTGTCGGCCTGCGTCGGCTCAATTTGAGGTTTGATTTGTTTAATAACACCATCATCTAACAGTAAATCACACCGTTTGAGCGCTTGATTTTGAAATACTTGCCCGTTTTGAATTAAAATTTTCATCGTTTGTCAATTCCCTCAATATCTGCTTTATTCACAATGCCCTTATTAACGAGGACGTCGGTCAAAATGGCCATGCGCATGTACATCCCATTCGTCATCTGTTTAAAGATTCGGGACTTGTCGGCTTCGACGAGGTCGGAATCAATCTCAATTCCCCGGTTGACGGGAGCGGGGTGCATGATGATGGCGTTATCCTTCATCGTTTGGTAGCGCTCCTTAGTTAAGCCAAATTGTTCGTGGTAACTGGTGGCGTCAAAGTTCGCCAGTTCTTTTCCGAGGCGTTCCTTTTGCACCCTGAGTAACATCACGATGTCGGATTTGTGGGCCAGTTCGTCAACGGTTAAATGCTTACCGTACTCCTCAAATTGCGGGTCGTACCACTGGTCGGGACCCGCAAACGACACGTGCGCTCCGAGTTTAGTTAAAAGTTCCATGTTGGAACGGGCCACTCTGGAGTGGTTTAAATCGCCAATGATGCCGACGTTTAAATCCTTGAAGGTGCCAAATTCCTGGTAGATGGTCATCATATCAAGCAGTGATTGCGACGGGTGTTGACCGCTTCCGTCACCACCGTTAACGACGCTGATTTTCAGGTTGTCGTCCAGTAGTTGTCGGTAGTACTCGTTTTCGGGATGCCGAATCACCGCGATGTCAACGCCAATCGCCTGAAGCGTTTTGATGGTGTCTAAGAGGGTCTCACCCTTGGTGACTGAACTAGTGTTGGCGTTAAACTGAAGGACCTGTATTCCGAGTCTGCGTTCCGCCATCTCAAAGCTGGTGTGCGTTCTGGTACTGTTCTCAAAGAAGAGGTTCATTACGTAGGTGGGGCGGTTTAGGTGCACCGACTTGCCCTCTTTGAATAGTTGCGCCAATTTAATCTTATGTAAAACTTGTTTCTCGTCCATGTCAGAGACTGTCACTAAATCATGCTTGTATGAATATGCCATTTGATCCTCCTAGATTTTCACTTGGTTGAATTGCATAAATAAAGGGCCTACTACAAATTAACGTAGCACGCCCATTTTTTGACATAACCAGTTAACTTTTCAATCTCTCTGGATTGAATTAAAGTAGTCTCGATTTATTTGATAAATACTCTAACTAAATTGACGTAGAAAGTCAATTATTTTTTAGGCAGGTTTTCTAAGTTGACAATTGAGGGTGGGGGTCGTTATGATAATGACAATCAATCTTTAATTGGTTCAGAGAATCCAAAAGATTATTCATCCTAATTAAACTAATCGCGGTCGCAACTATGACAAATGGGAACTTCTCTGAATGCCCACTAGTAGTTGTGACTTTTTATATACCAAAGGAGTTATTTACAATGGATCACATTTCAATTGCAGCACAGATCGGTAAGGAGACGTTTGCCCATCCCTTTTTAAATGCCGCTGGAGTTTTTGACGAAACCGCCGAAGAGATGAATCAAATCCTGAAATCCGAAGCTGGTGGCGTGACGACCAAGAGTGCCACGTTAGAGCCACGTGAGGGGAACCCCAAGCCGCGCTACGCTGAAACAGAGTTTGGCAGTATCAATTCCATGGGATTACCAAACAAGGGACTGGCATACTATCTTGATTACATTGAACAAAATCAGATTAACAAACCAATTGATTTATCAATCTCGGGAACCTCCCTTGGTGACAACATCACGGCTCTAAGAAAAATTCAAGACAGTAGCTTTACCGGTCTCTGTGAACTCAACTTGTCGTGTCCGAATGTGATTGGCAAGCCCCAAATTGGTTACGATTTTGCGGCCGTTCATGCGGCCATGGAAGCCATTTTTAGTTTTTACACCAAGCCACTGGGCCTCAAGTTACCACCGTATTTTGACCTACAACAATACGACGCCATAAGTAAGATTTTAAACCAGTACCCCTTGACCTACATCAACACCATCAACAGTGTTGGTAACGGCTTAATTGTGGACGCTGACACCGAATCAGCAGTCATTGCACCCAAAGGTGGTTTTGGCGGCATCGGTGGTTCATACGTCAAGCCCGTGGCGTTAGCTAACGTGCGCGCCTTCAGAAAGCGTTTGAAGCCAGAAATCAAGATTATCGGAACTGGTGGCGTTAACACCGGTAAAGATGCTTTTGAGTTAATCCTGTGTGGGGCTGATATTGTTGAGGTCGGAACGGCCCTTTTAAAGGAAGGTCCTGAAATCTTTTCACGTTTGGATTCTGAACTGACAGATATCATGCTTCACAAGGGTTACCATTAGTTGTCTGATTTTCGGGGGAAGCTGAAGGAGCGACAGGATTAGAATGATTTTAAATACTGATACTAACGAAAAGGTGACCACACGATCGAATCGCGTGATCACCCTTTTTAGTTTGAACCTTAAACTGCGTTTGAAATTTCACCAATTGGACCGGGAATTAACAGTACTAACGCCATGCAGACGAGTAGTACGATTACAAGTACAACAGCGATGGCAATAATAATCTTAGTTGACTTGGACATAAATATCCTCCTAATCATTTTTGATTAGATCAGTCAAAAAGATGAGCTCCCATGAATTGAAACACACAATCTCGATCTTTTTGAGTTTGATCTTGTGTTCCTCATTTAAAATGGGGTCAAACGGATCGTCAACGGCTCGTGAAATCAGTGAGAAATTGGACGGTTCTCGATTTTTCATGTAGCCGATGCGGTCTTTTTTCTGGTTCTTCTTGTTAATTGTGACGACTTCAAAATTCACTTCACTCCGTGACAGATAATCAAGGACCTCCTGAAGTGGATTCTTAAAAGGAAGGTCTTCAATTGTTTTAATTTGTGGTGTATCCTTAAGCCCATATTCAGTCGCAAGGGTCCGATACTCGATCATCTGTTTTAAGTACGGAGTTCCCGTGTTAAAAACCGGAACTTCTTTCGTCAGATCGATTAATTCGTAGTTATCAAGACGACCTTCGAGGTCAATGGTCCTCATCAGCGCATACTTGTCGTTATGTTTTAAAATGTAACCAACGTCGAATTTATTTTTCCGTTCATTTTCAAAGTATTCCACCATCGTGGTGGGATTGAGTTCATCAATATCAATGTCTTCCATTTTATTCACCTCCTGGGCTCAATTTCATCATACCCAAACGCTCACGATAGTACAAACATTTAGAAAATTGAGTTTAATTGGGTGTAAAATAGATACCAGAAGAACTAATAAAGGGGAATTTCATGTTAAAAAAACTTGTCAAGACGCGTCAATTCAAAACGTTATCGCTGGAATTCGTGGCGTATGCTTTCGTCATTTTAGACTTACTTTATTATGAAGCTTTTCACCTGTCGGCTGAGATTGGTCTAATCTTCATTTTTATGGCGGTTCCAATGGCTTTCTTTGAGTCAAAGGGGAAGGGTTATCAGTGGTCGTGGCTCGCGGCTTCGACCTTGATTTGTGGAGCAGCCGCTTCGGTGATGAATCGACCGTACTTTGTGTTAGCCGTGCTGTTCTTCACTGCCGTCTACGCCTTCATGATTTATCACCCGATTAGTGTGTATCCTAAGTTTTGGATGATGTTGATCTACTGGATGGTGTTCATCTTGGGATGCGACATCATCACGTGGACGGGACGCAAGATTAACATCGTGACCGAGAGTCATAAGCAACTTTTGAGCGCTAATCTCGAGATTATTGGAATTACCCTGTTAGTGATGGTGATTTTGACGGGAATCGGCTACTTCTTGATTCGTGGGCAGTTAGAACCTTTGCTCATTAAAAACAGCATCATGTTCTGGATTAACGTGGTGTTGAGCGTCCTGTTGGTCATTCAGTCGGCGGTCGTGGTTTTCTGGCTGAAATTTGGACCGTTTCACCTTCACCTTGGTCCGCATTCCGTCATTGGTGGTTTCACAATGGTCGGCGGTAGTTTGATTGCCCTGCTAATTTACATCGAGCTGGTCTTTATTATCATTAATTCGATTTGGTCGAGTTACACGATGGGGAAATGGCAGGTCGTAAGTAGTTTTGTTTACTTGGACCTAGTGCTCGTGTTTATCATGCTGCTTTTGGGAAACTCATTAATTTAAATAAAATTGACAAGAGAAAATGGCTTCACGTATTTGGGTACGTGAAGCCATTTTTGGGTTTAATGTAAGTTCTTTAATTTTTGTACAAAGTCCGTTATTCCATTAGCATCTATAGCAGTTAGTTTTCCTATGGGTGATTTATTTATGATTGCTTTTTTATCAATTGATCTTAAAACTCCACAATCAACATATGATTGCTTTTTTAATCCTGCAATTTTCCATTCGACAATAGGATAATAAGACTTTTTTATAGTAGCTGACTTTGTTTTATATCTAGAAGTTATTGGAAAGTATCCAATTTTGTTTTTGTCTAATGTTCCCAACACTAGAAGTGGTCTATCTTTAAATCCATTTTGGGTAATGAAAGTTACTCGTGCAATATAAATTTCAAATTGATCAACCATTGAGACCCCAGTCGACTAATGCTTGATCATCAGTATTATCATTAATAACAATCTCGCCTTTAGCATTAGTTTTAGTTTTTTTGGCGGGGACTTGATTTAATATGCTATTCCAAACAGATTTATTATCTCTTTTGGTAATTACGATTGAGTTACCTTTAACTGTAAGACAAATATTTGTACTGTCCGTTATATCTAATTCTTTTCGTACGCTAGCAGGAATAGTAACTTGACCTTGTTTAGATATTTTAGTATTTACAACTGGTGTCATTATATACCTCTCTTTACTTAAATCACTTTACCTTTTAACTACATTAATTGTATCTTTATTAGTTAGATAATACAAGTAAGTTGGTTTAAAATAAGTGTTTGTGTTTATCATGCTGCTTTTGGGAAACTCATTAATTTAAATAAAATTGACAAAAGAAAATGGCTTCACGTATTTGGGTACGTGAGGCCATTTTTGGTTTGCTTAGTTAAAACGCCATTACCAACAACTTAATTCCTTCAATGATGAAGTAGATCCCGATGAAGATAATAACAACGGCGTTTGAAAGGTATGGGGTAAACAATAGGATAATTCCAATGATAATTCCAATGATGCCGGCCGTTACGATTAACCAGTAGTAACGTTTGGCTGACTTCTGTTGTGCTTTGGTTGCCGAGTAGATGCTTAGACCAGAGTCAACGATGAACC
This sequence comes from Fructilactobacillus sp. X7R4C1, assembly GCF_059901115.1. Lineage (NCBI taxonomy): Bacteria > Bacillati > Bacillota > Bacilli > Lactobacillales > Lactobacillaceae > Fructilactobacillus > Fructilactobacillus sp. X7R4C1. The sequence goes on along the minus strand of NZ_JBWXVD010000001.1, from coordinate 367,511 downwards.
AGATCGCAAAGGCAATGGCGATGAGGTAGAAGCCAAATGATCGGCTGAATAACAGGATCAGACCAATGATGATATCGATAACTCCATTGATGATAATCAAGTATCCCGAAACATCAAAGTTCTTTTGCAGTTGATGATGAAGCACCAAGTGATACAGGCCAATGCAGAGTGCCACGATTCCTAAAATAACGGCTAGTGCCTGCAGTGTGGCAAATGGCTTGATGAAGACAAAGAGTCCAGCGGCAACAAAGATAATTCCCGCAATTAAGGCCCATCCATCAAAACCTTTTTCTTTTTCATTAAACATATAAAACGCTCCCTTTATTTAAAGCTATTACGTGGTCAATTATAACGTAGTTTGTAGGGAATGGTGTAAATAAAAAAACAGCTGACGTTATGCCAACTGTTTGAATTTAAATTTTTAATAAAATGAAGGTTTGGAAAGATCCTCAGTACCAGGTTCAACCACGCCAATGTCTTCACGTTGGTACTTGCTTGGGTCTTCAATGATGCTGACAATTAACTTGGCAATGGCTTCCCGGGTGACTTGAGCACCCTTAAATGGCCTGCCAGCGGGAATAACTTCGTATTTTTCGTTGTTCTTGTCGTTATAAAGCCAGGTCATCTTCAAGTAGGTGTAGTCGATGTCGGAGTCAAGCAGTTCTTTATAGGCTTTCTTGGGATCAGCGTAGGTACTGCCAATCATCTCGTTGTTCCACTTCTTAAATGGTCCAACGACCGTATCGTCAACGTCGAGGAGACCAGCGACGATTAAACGTTTAACGTCTGCCTGGTTCATGGCCTTGATAACGGAACTCATTGCCTCAGCGTGAGGGACATCCGAAAAGACGATGTCTTGACCTTTCATAACGTTTGTCAAGGTTTCATCATCATTGATGTCACCGTCAACGACAGTTTCTCGTTTGGGGTCACTGACAGTTAACCGACTTTTAGCGTTACGAGCTAGGAGGGTCATGTCAACGTCGGTATCCTTTAATAACTTTTGAATTACGATGCTAGGAATTTGTCCTGCGGCACCTAAGATTAGTACTTTTTTTGCCATATGCAATTCCTCCGTTTCTATTCATCACTTTTGACGCCCTTAGTGTGACGCATTTCGTAACGAACTACAAATGTTATGAACGCCGAAAACAGCAAAATAATGGCGACGATCGTGTAGGGGTAGTGCGGATTAATGTCCATTAGGACTCCAGAAAAAATGGGTCCAATGATGTTACCAACACTGGTTAGTGACATGTTTAAGCCGTTGATTAATCCCTGGTTATTCTTGCCAAAACGAGTTAGCAGTGTTGTAATAGCAGGTCTGAGCACGTCAAAGGCACAAAAGACCACTAGGGTGGCAATGATGACTTCGATTTTGCTGTGAGCAAACAGAATCCAGACGATACAGATGGAACTGAGGATGAAACAGTCACGAATCAGCCCCAGTTCACCGCGCATTCGGACCAAGCGGTCAAAGAAAACGACCTGAAGGACGAGAGAAATCATTCCGTTAATGATTAGGACGACGGCAATGTTATCAAGGGTAAAGTGAAAGACCTGGTTCACGTAGATCGTATAGATACTTTCAAAGCCCTGCAGACCAAATGATGAGATTAAAATCATGGCGAAGAGAGCAATCATGGCACCGTTTAGGGTGGACTTCAAGCCCTTTTCGGTAATGTGGACCTCTTCCATGACGGGACTTTTTTGGTTGGTCTGTTTGATGTGCTTGGGAAGTCCCACCACGAAGAAGATGACGGCGATAATGCCAAGGACGCCTGCAAACCAGAACGGTGTTTTGTACCCAAACTTGGCAAGTGCACCACCAATCCCGGGACCAATGATTAAACCACCACTAAAGGCAGCCGATAGCAGGCCAATGACCTTCGCTCGTTGTTCTGAGGATGACAGGTCAGCGGCCATTGCCATGGACGTTGGCACCACCATGGCGGCTGAAATTCCACCAATTAGTCGGGAAATATCGAATAACAGCAGCGTGTTAGATGCCGCAAACATCATTTCCGAGACGGAATAAAGAACGAGTCCTCCAGCCAGAATTGGCGCCCGACCAATCTTGTCAGAGATTCGACCGACAAACGGCGATCCGATGAACTGAGCTAAGGCGTACAGCGAAGTCATGGTTCCCATCTGAGCGGTGGTTAGATGATATTCGTTTTTAATGAAGGGTTCGACTGGAATTACCAGACTCATCCCTAAACAAATGATAAAGTTCGCAATAATCAGGATGAAAATTGCTCGTTTGGCAGCTTTTGACACGTCGATCCCTCCAATTTCGTTAAGTAATATCATCCATTTTAGCACGGTATCACGCGCTCGCTCCAGTCCCTTTCTGAGAAATTGTGAAGTCAGATAAGTTGAAAAGCCGTGGCTTCGGACTTACATTCCGTAAGTTAAATTTTGATTGCAAAGCGTTACACTTATTAATTGTAATTGAAAATAAAAATCAATAGAATGGATGCAACGAGAGAAGAAGGGATGATTACATGAAGAAGGAAGAATTAGATCGTAATTTAAAAAAGTATGCGGAATTGATTGTCAAGGTCGGAGTAAACGTCCAACCGGACCAGACGGTCGTTCTGTATATCTCTGATCATCACCAGGACTTAGCCCACATGATTGTGAAAGAAGCCTATAAAGCCGGGGCATCCGATGTGATGGTTAAGTGGGACGATACCTTTGTGTCCCAACAATTTTTAGAACATGCCAGTGACGACCGGTTGAAAAACATTCCCCAATACATGATTGATGAGGCCAACTACATCGTTGATAAGCACGCCGCTCGGATCTCAGTTTTGTCGGAGGACCCGGCTGCTTTTGCCAAAATCGATCCCAAACGGGTGGTCAAAAACACTGCTGCCATGGGGAAGGCCACGAACGCAGTCCGGGTTGCTACACAGAATAACGACTTAACCTGGACGGTCGTGGGTGCCGCTGACACAGCCTGGGCGAAACAGGTTTTTCCTGACTTGCCGGATGACGAAGCCGTTGATAAGTTGTGGCGCGAGATTTTCAAAACCGCTCGAGTTGATAACGACGACCCCATTCAGGCTTGGAAGGACCACAAGAACCAACTCCAAGAAAAGGCAGCTTGGTTAAATGAGGAACAGTTTGACACACTTCAGTACCATTCCCCACGAACTGACATGGAGGTTGGATTACCCAAGCACCACGTCTGGGTTGGGGCTGGCAGTACCAGTGTTGACGGCGTTAAGTTCATGCCCAACATGCCAACCGAAGAGGTCTTCACGGCTCCTGACAAACGCCGGATTAACGGTCACGTCACTTCGACGAAGCCGTTAAGCTATTCTGGCACTTTAATTGAAGACATGGAGTTCACTTTTAAGGACGGACAGGTCGTAAAGGCTACTGCCAAGAAGGGGCAAAAGACACTTGACCACCTCCTTGCCACCGATCCAGGAGTTCGTTCGCTCGGAGAAGTTTCACTGGTGCCGGATCCTAGTCCAATTTCACAATCAGGCATCATTTTCTACAACACCCTGTACGACGAAAATGCCAGTGATCACATGGCCCTGGGTGCTGCTTATCCATTCAGTGTTGTTGGTGGGACCGAGATGAGTCCGGAAGAACAAGACCAGGCTGGCTTAAATAGCAGTCAAGAACACGTTGATTTCATGATGGGTTCTGACGACATGAACATTGACGGTGTTAAAGCTGATGGGACGGTCGTTCCCGTCTTTCGTAACGGAGACTGGGCCTAGTGGAAAAACCAACTGAAGTGGCTCATCCGCTCACGGTTGCGTCCACCACTGACAACAACATGGCACTGCCGCTGGCGATTAATTACACTTCCATCCTTTTAAACAATCCTGACGCGGACTTTGAGTTTTTTGTCGTCAACGATTATCTAAATCCCAAAAATCAGAACTTAATTGCCACGCTTCCGAAGCTTTTTAGAAACTGTCGAACGGTGAAATTTTTAAAAACCCACGAGGACCGCTACCAGAAGGCCAACACGGACGCCCCAAACAGCATCATCAAACGCAATACTTACTATCGCATTGATATTCCAGAAGAAATTGACCGTCCCAGGATTCTCTATCTTGACGCTGATATGATTTGTGTGGGAAACATTGATGAACTTTATCACGCTGATTTAAATGGGAAAGTAATTGGCGCCGTTGAAAATGCGGGGTACTTGGACCGCTTACGTGAGATGGGAGTCAGTGAGAAAACTGGTCATTACTTTAACGCTGGCCTGTTACTAATTGATACCGAGAAATGGCGTAGCGCCGGTATTTCACAAAAAGCACGCGGACTTGCGAATGACCATCCGGAAATGTTGCGGTTTCAGGACCAGGATGCCTTAAATGCCATTTTTAACGGTGATTGGCAGTCGTTACCCTCCAAGTACAACGTGCAAAGTAACCTTATTAAGGGCAAGTACCGCAAAAGTGAGACGGCGGACGGTCAGCGTTCTCAAGTAGAGGCGTTGGATCATCCCGTTATTGTGCACTATACGAACTTCGATAAGCCGTGGATTGTCAAGGTGGATCATCTGCATCCCTTGAGAAGTCTGTATGATGAGTACCAAAATAAATTACTGAATCAACTAGCGTGGTACGTTAGTAATCATCACTAGTTTTAAACCTAAAAAAGCACTTCAGAAAATTCTGAAGTGCTTTTAGTTTATTTAAAGAAGTGCTTTTGGTTTATTTAAATAGGTAGATGATGATGGTGCCAATCATGTACGTCAAAATGTATAACATAACGATCAGTGAAACGTTTTTAACGATGACGTTATAAATTTCTCCCTTGTTTTGATTGAAGTTAAACACTTTGACTTTGGTCCAAACGTAAGGATAAATTAGAATGGTCAGTAGGGCAAAGTAGGGAACAATGCCGACTGCCAAAGAAAGAATTGGAATGACGATGATTGAGAGCCAGTAGACCAAGTCAAACACCTTAATGGCGTTCTTTTTCCCGATGTAGTCGACTAGTGTATGACGGTTATTACCAATGTCTTGTTCGAGGTCACACGTGTCGTTTGCAAGTTGAATGATGAAGAAGAGGATAAACGGTAATAGCGTCACCAAAAAGGCGTCCAGCACACTCATAAGGGTGAAGTTCCATCGGTGGATGCTTCCCATGTACATGTAAATGAGTGGGACAAAGAACGGAATTAACGTGGCGACAGCTAACTCACAGAATGGGGTGGCGTCTAAGGGCTTTGGTCCTGCCGAGTACGCCAGTCCCAATAGAAAACCAATTACACCGATCACTAAGGTCGGCCATCCGGTAAAGTAACTCAGGATCAAACCGGCGATTATAATGAAAGCGGCAAAACCGTACAACCAGTGCCGAATCATCGTGAGACTCAGATGATTACTCCCAATGGTGCTCGTACTGTGCTTGTAGTCCGTCTTGTCGGTGGCGTGTTCGTAGTCTTCGAGGTTGTTCTGCATGTTTAAAAAGAGGTGCAGGGCGATGACAATCACGAAGGCACAGATGGCGTACAGCCAGTTAAACGAGCCGTAGTAATAATAAGAAAAACTAGCCGCAAGTATGAGCCAGGTCACGTCCAGCGGTGTTGTGTAAATCTCAGTTAGTTGATAAAAATACTTCCAGGTCATGATTTACCTCCAGTGTAAATGAATTAAAGAAAGATTTTGATGATGGTTCCGATCATGTAAGTAATGATATACAACCCCATTAACATTGTCACCCCACCAACGATTTGATGATAGACTTCTTGCTTGTTCTGGTTGGTTTGAAAAACTTTAACTTTCTTCCAGGCCAGCGGATAAGCCAAAATAATTAAATTTGAAATGATTGGGACGTATCCAAAGAAGGATAAAATTGGTATGATTAAGATTGTCAACCAGAAAACAATTGTAAATAATTTAATTGCGTCTGATGGTCCGATGTAATACACCAGGGTGTAACGGTGATTTCCGATGTCTTCTCTTAGGTCACAGGTGTTGTTGGCGAGTTGGGTGATGTAGGCAAGCACAAACAGGAACATGGTGACCAAGAAGACGTCGACGATACTGTCCCAGGAAAAGTGAAAGCGATGAATGCTTCCTAAATAGACGTAGACCAGCGGGTCAAAAAACATGATTAGCATGCCGGTCGCAAGTTCACAAAATGGGGTGGAGTCCACTGGTCTCGGACCCGCCGAGTAGGCTAATCCGAGGCCAAAGCCGATGATGCCGATGATTAGCGTCGGCCATCCAGTCAAGTATGCGAGTGTGAGTCCAAGGACGGCGACAATTATCCCCATTATTACGACCCATTTCCAGATCATCCGGGTACTTAGGTGGTACTTACCAATGATACTGGTGGCGTGCTTGTAGTCGGTCACGTCGGTCGCGTGTTCGTAGTCTTCCAGGTTGTTATGTAGGTTTAAAAACAGATGCATCAAGAACACGATGAAGAAAGCCCAGATGGCGTATAGCCAGTTAAAGGAACCGTAAAAGTAGTACGAAAAGCTGGCACAGAACAGTAGGATTAAGACGTCGACTGGCGTGGTGTACATCTCGGTTAGTTGATAAAAGTATTTCCACTTCATTGTTTTGCCTCCGAAAGTCATTGTTAATGTTATTATTATTAAGGATAATGCTGTTATTATAGTACCATGAAAATATCGTAAGGTTACCATAAAAAAGGAAAAGACATGAAAACAACCATTTGGAATAAATTTCCTGAAATTGAATCTGAACTGGTTCAAGTTCAATCACTCATAAGTAAAGAGATTCAGGTTCCTGAGGCCGAGTTTAAACGGGGAATCGAAGAACTAATTAACGGAAACGGCAAGATGCTAAGGGCGGCGCTCCTGTTAATCGCGGGTAACTTTGGCACAGAAGCAGTTGAGCGAGAGAAACTCCTCCAGGCCGCCGCTTCAATTGAGGTCATTCATTTGGCTTCTTTGGTCCACGATGACGTCATTGACCAATCGGACCTAAGACGGGGAGAAGATACGTTAAACGCTCAATTTGGCCAGCGCGAAGCGATCTACTTGGGTGATTACCTGTTCACGAAATACTTTGAAATGCTTTTGGACTATGCCCCGAGTTTTGATAATTTGCGTTACAACGTTGAAAGCATGAAGGACGTCTTGTTTGGCGAGTTGGCCCAAGACGAAAGTAAGTATGATTTAGACCGAAGTGAACAGGACTACTTTGATTCGATTCAGGGAAAGACGGCGGAACTCTTCAAAGTGGCAATGGGGGAGGGTGCCATCCTTTCAATGGCTGACAATAACACCGTCCAGATTGCTGAGCAGATTGGTTTGAACTTTGGGATGGCGTTTCAGATTCGAGACGACCTCCTAGACTTTGAGCCAGACGTTGAAACCGAAAAGCCCACTCTGCACGATGCCAGTGAGGGCGTGTATACCTTGCCTGTCATTGAAACTTTCAAGACCGCTGACGGTCCAAAGTTAAAAAAAATCCTAAAAAAAGACCAGCTTAAAAAAGCTGATCTAAAAGAAATTGCTAAAATTGTGAGTGACAGTGGCGGAATGCAAGCGGCGCGTCAGATTTATACTCAGTACTTAGACGACGCTTTTGACCTAATTGCGCAGTTACAACAATCTGAGAGTACCGCTGTTCTTAAAACCATCATTTCGGAATTGTTTCAGTATTCTAAATAACCGAATAATTACTTCCCAACGTCCATTGCGTACAGTCTACGATAACGGGCGTTATTTTTATACAATGCTTGCGGATTTCCTTCCATCTTGATGACGCCGTTTTCAAGGAAGATGACCTCATTCATTTCGTCTAAGCCTTGAAGGTGATGGGTAACCCAAATCATGGTTTTGTCTTTTAAAACTCGACTGATGGTGTTAATCAAGTTATTTTCGGTAATCGGGTCCAGTCCCACCGTGGGTTCGTCGAGTAGGACAATTGGATTGTCCTGCAAGAGGATGCGTGCGAGCGCAATTCGTTGCCGCTGTCCGCCAGAGAACCTGATTCCGTTTTCCTTGACGTTCGTTTCATAGCCGTCTGGTAGTGATTCAATGTAATCGGACAATCCTACGGCCTTGATGGCTTTTTTGACGTCTTCGTCAGTAGCGGTTTCGTTTCCGATTCGGACGTTGTTTAAGACCGACGTGTCAAATAGAAACGGACTCTGATCCAGCACACTGAACCATTTATAGCTGTCAGACTCAAACTTGTAGGCGTCGATGTTGTTGATTAAGACGTGTCCAGTCGTTGGCGTAAGTGCTCCGGTTAAAAGCTGCAAGAGGGTCGTCTTTCCAACTCCGCTGGGTCCAATGATTGCTAACTTGTGGTGTTTATCAATCTTAAACGAGACGTCTTTGATGATGTCACTTGGATCATCTTGGTAGTGAAAAGTCACGTGATCGAGTTTAATGGAATTAAAGTCAGCTGGTACGGGCAACTTTTCGTCTGAGACGTACGGTTGCTTCTCTTCGTCTGAAAGTTGATTCAAGTGGACCACCGAATCACTGTACATTGGCCACTCTTCTAAGGCTTGAGAGACTGGGACGAAGGCGTCCATCAACGGAAAGATTCCCATGACGAAGGCGGCCGCGTAGTTAACGAGTTCCTGTGACCCCTTGAAGTACAGGTTAGACCAAAGCAGGGTCCCGATGATGACGATTGCGAAGACTACTTTAATGAGAAATTCACGATTCCACTCAAATAAGTGGGTCTGATCGTTAGATTTGGCAATCTTCGGGTCGTTTTTTCTTACGTGATTAAGAAAGCCCTTTTCCCTTCCAGAAATCATCCAGTCCGCGATTCCAAGGGTCGAATCTGTCAGATTTTCGTAGGACTGGTGGAGTAGCGACTTTTGGTATTCCTTAGAAGCCCCCCGCATGGCCTCAGAGGCAAGTGGGACAAAGAATAAGATGATGGTAAACGCAACGAACATGAAGATGGCGTAGGGCCAACTAATGATGCCTAAGGCCACAATGATGATAATACCCGTGATGTAGGCTACAAGGGTTGGAAATATGGTTCTCAAGTACAGGTTTTCAAGGTGGTCAATGTCGTCGGCTAGGACACCCAGTAAATCACCGGTCTGAAATTTCTCACTCAAAAAAAGGGCGGATGATTCCAGGGTAGTGTAGAGCCGTTTTCGAAGGGCAGACGTGACCTTTAAGACCCAGTTATGACTGTTTAGTCGCTCTAAGTACTTAAAGACCGGTCGGCCAATTCCGAAGGCCCGCGTTAAGATGACCGGGACGTAAACGATCAGGATGTTGTAGGGATGAGTGGCCGAACGACTAATTAAGTAGCCGGCAACGAACATCAATCCAATCCCACACCCAAAGGTCAAGACGCCAAGAAAGAAGACCCAGAATAACAGGACCTTGTACTTGGTCAGGTACGGTTTAATCCACGTATCGTTTTTAAGTAGTTTACGCATTGTTTCCACCTCGAATCTCACTAATCAATTGCTTGTAGGCTCCGTTTTGGTTGGATAATTCAGTTTGAGTTCCTTGTTCAACGATTTTGCCGTCTTCCATGACTAGAATGTAGTCCATTTCGTTCATCCAATGAAGTCTGTGGGTCGCAAAGATGACGAGGTGGTTTTTGAAGATCGGAACCATGGTTTGTTTTAGTTGATATTCGGTTTCAATGTCCAAATGGGCGGTTGGTTCATCTAACAGGAGAATGGTTCGATCGGTATCAAGCAAGGTTCGGGCCAGGGCAATCCGTTGGGCCTGACCACCACTAATGCCTCTCCCACCTTCACCAATCTTGGTGTTCGCCTTATCTGGGAGACTGGCAACAAACTTGGATAGTCCCGCTTTTTCGATGGCCGAGTCAATGGCGTAAGCTTTAGCATCGGGTTTATAAAAGGCGACGTTTTGGGCAATGCTTCCGGCAAAGATGTATGGATCCTGGGGGATGTAACTGATGTGCTTCTGCCATTCCGATTGAGCGAGACTGTCAATTGCTTGACCGTCAACGTTGAATGGGAGATGACCGTTTTCGTTGGTTGGAGACAGCCAGCCTCCAAGGAGGTTTAAAAGCGTGGACTTCCCTGAACCAGATCGACCCACGATTCCGATGTTAACGAATCCGTTCAGATTGAAATTGGCATCAGCGATGTTGTCCTCTTTTTGGTCGTAACTGAAGTTTAAGTCGCTGACCTTTAAGGTACTGTCCTTAGTCCAGTTGTGAAAGTTGGTTAGTTTAATTTTGCTGGTTGGACTTGGTAAATCCAGAATCTTGTTAATGTCAATCAGGGCATTTTTGCCGTCCAAAGTGGCATGGTAGTCATTTCCGTAGTCTCTGACCGGTAAAAAGTAGTCCGGGCAAAGAATTAGGATGATTAGGGCCGGAAGCAGGGTCACGGTCCCGTTAATTAATTTCACACCTAATAAGACGGCCACGATGGCAATTGACATGGTCGTAAAGAAGTCGAGGGCAAACGTCGATAGTAAAGCGACTCTTAACACGCTCATCGTGCTCTTTCGGTAATTTTCACTAACCCGATAGATGTTGTCTCCGTAGGATTTACTGAGGCCAAAGAGTTTGAGGGTCTTAAGCCCCCGCATGCTGTCGATGAAGTTATTGGACATCTCTTTAAAGCCAGAATACTGTCGGTCAGATTTAGCCTGAGCGGCAAGTCCTAGAATAATCATGAACAAGATGATTACCGGAAAGACCAGTAGCATCACGACCGCTGAGAGCCAGTTAACGAAGAAACAGTACAAAAGGATGATCCATGGAATGATCGCCAGGTTAATGGTCTTCTGCAAGATGAGGTTAAGGTAGTTCTCCACCTTATCGATTCCCTCAAGGGCCAATGTTACCATGTGACCGGATCCGATGTTTGAGACCATGGCGGGTCCTAGTTCGAATTCTTTTTGTAGGAGTTGTTCTTTTAACTGACTACTAGCCTGACTGGCAAATTTATCGGTAATTTGATTTTCAATTCTTGTGATCAGGTATCTTAATGCGAAAGCAACAAAAAAAGATAGCACAGGTATGGTTAACGCTGCTATCTTTTTTTGTTCCCAAGTAAGCACCATTGCCTGTGAGAGAAAAAGGGCTTCTAGAATGATAGCGACCGATTGAACGACTGCTAGAATACTTAGCTTGGCAATTAATTTTTTGACCCCAGGAATTGATAGAAGTTGTTTATCAAACATGTTTTATCAATCCTTAATTTTTAATATCCAGAATTGGCATCTTCCATATCTTTAAGCGAAATGCGATGCCATTGTGAGACGTAACTCCAGGTAAAGTAGATCGCGATGAGCGGTAGGAGGATACATGCCACGATGGTCATTACAACTAACGTATATGGTGATGAAGAAGCATTTGCGATTGAAATCGTGTGAACTGGATCATTGGCACCCAATACGTTAGGGAATAAACCAATAAAGATCAGGATTACTAGTAAGGCGAGGGTACTGGTACTTGCAAGATAAGCTTGTACTTCATGACCAGAGCCACTAGCAATTTGACCCCAAATAGTTGTAGCAACGATTAATGCTAATACTACTACAGTTGAGACCAAATGTGTCTCGAAAAAGTTGGTTTGGAAATATAAAGCAATCACAACTAGAATTTCCACTGGGTATGCCAACCAGTACAGGTTGGATGCCATTGCTGAGGCGTGGTATCGAATTAAGCCCGCCGTGTGCAAGGAAATGTAGTGAAGGCCTTGGTAGAGACATAAAGCAGTTACCGTGATTCCACCAAGAATTGAAAGTGGGTTAACAACGTCGAAGAAGGTGACGTAGATGTTACCCTGACCATCCATTGGCAAACTTTGAATCATGTCGGTAAAAAGCATTCCGAACAGGAAGGGGATGAAGACACTTCCAAAGAAGTTGGCCCACATCCATCGGTTTCGGCCCTTTTTGGTCTCTGCGTTTTCGGAGAATTCAAACGAGACTCCCCGAAAAATTAGAGCCACCAGGATAAAGAACAGCAGGAGATAGAATCCGGAGAACAACGAGGCGTACCACATTGGCATCGCCGCAAACATTGAACCACCAGCGGCAACCAAGAAGACTTCGTTTCCACTCCAGTGGGGTCCAATCGTTCGAAGTACCAAAGCTGCTTCGTCGTAATTACTAGCCAGCAGTCTTGTTGACATTCCGGCCCCAAAATCAGCTCCATCGAGAATTAAGAACAGTGCGAACAGTAATCCGATTAAGAAATACCATAAAAGTTGTAATAAACTCATTTCTCAAAAGCCTCCTTTGAAAATGGATCTTCGGTATCGTAGCTCTCGTGATCGCCGACACCTTCAGGCCCCTTGTAAAGTGATTTTCGTGCGTAAATAAACATGAAGACACCCAAAGTGGCAAATAAGAAGAAGTAAATAATAATGGTAAAGAGCACGGAAGCCGCCGTCGTACTTGGCGAAACCGCTTTGGCAATTGGCAGTAATCCGTAGACAACCCATGGGTCACGACCTCTTTCAGTAACCAGCCAACCACAGGTGTTAATAATGAACGGTCCAAATGTTCCAACCGTCAGCAGTAGCGTCAACCACCACTGCTTCCCAATCGTATTCTTCTTTTTCCTTGAGAACCACAGTCCACAGATGGCTAAGAAAGCTAGTGTCATTGCACCAAATACCATGATTCTAAATGAGTAGAACAAGGTGTTTACTGGTGGGTAGTAGTTCATATCTTTGCCAAACTGACTATTCCACTTCTTGTGTAATTTTGCATTAGTTTCATTCATACCAGTAACCGATCCACTTAGCTTGTGGTAGGTCAAGATGTCCATCATGTATGGAATCTCAATCTTGAAACTAGCACGGTGTTCGTTAGTATGAGCGAATTCAACGGCCGTCCAAGCAGCTGGACTTTTAACGTTTTCAAATTCACCTTCAGCAGCGGCGAATTTCATTGGTTGTTGATGGCTTAAGTAAAGCATCTGTTGGTCTCCACTAAGGAAGCTACCGCAGACAGCAATCAAACCAACGACTAAACCAATTCGCATTGATTTTCTGAAGAAGTCGGGCCACTTCTTTCTAAAGATCATCCAAGCCGATGCACCAGCGACGATGAAGCCACCGGTAACACAGGCTCCGAAGATCACGTGGGGAAATTCGTACCAGAGTTGTTGGTTGGTCAGAATGGCGCTAAAACTAGTCATTAAAGCGTGACCGGTCTTAGGGTCAATCCGGTAACCAACTGGATGTTGCATGAAACTGTTGGCTGATAGAATCCAAAGTGCTGAAATGGCTGAACCAAAGAAGACCAACCAAATCATTAGGGCGTGCCAAGCAGGTTTTAATTTGTCCCAGGTGAACATCCAAACCCCGATAAACGTTGATTCCAAGAAGAAGGCCAACAGAGCTTCGATGGCTAACGGCGCCCCGAAGATGTCACCCATAAATCTTGAGTAATCAGACCAGTTCATCCCGAACTGGAATTCTTGAATCAAACCAGTTACAACTCCGACCGCGAAACTAAGTAAGAAAATCTTACTCCAAAATCTCGTCATCGTCTTATAGACTGGTTTTTTGGTCACCGCATAGAAGGTTTCCATGATTGCAACGATCAATGCCAATCCAATTGACATTGGGACGAAGAAGAAATGGAAAATCGTGGTTTCAGCGAACTGAATCCGCGCTAGCGGCAAAACACTTAAACCTAAATTAAGCATTGTGAATAGTTCCTCCTTAAATCAATTTAACTTTCTAACATGGTCCGAATGTTTCCGAGTTCAAGTCCGTTCTTCTTGAAGATCATGTTCTTAAAGATTGGGACAATCCATCCCTTTAACTTAAAGGTCATGCCGAACATGTAAATTTCGGCAATTCCACTGTATGGGCCAAGTGAACAAACGGTTCCCATTGATTTGTAGTCGAACTTAATGGCGGGTTTACCATTTAGTTTGTTTAAGAAATCATTGACGGCAACGTCCGCTTCGTAGATGGAAATTTGACCAGTCGTTGGAAACATCCGACCGGACTTGTCATCTTTAACTGCTGAGACGTCACCAATGATGTACTGGTTAGGAAAGTCGTCTAAGCTCATGTTCGTGTTAACGGCGACCCGGTTTCGTTTCTCGTTTGGATACTGTGAATCGGGAATAACGTCAGATCCCTTTACTCCAGCGGTCCAGAAGACTAAGTGAGATGGGATGAATTTATCATCTTTACCATAGTAAGCACCATCTGCCGTAATCTTTGACACCGTGTCACCCATGATGAACTTAACGCCCTTCTTTTCAAGGAAGTGTTGCGCGTAGTCACCGAGTTTTTTGTTAAACATTGGCAAAAAGCCCGGAGCGATACAGGTAATTTTGAACTCTTCTTTTTTGAAACCATACTTTTTGGCCCATTTTGGCACCATGTGCACGAGATCCCCTAAAAGTTCGATGCCAGTAAAACCACCGCCGACCACCACGATGTTCAAGAGCTTAGCATCCTTAAACTCATCGTAGGCATCCAAGGTGGTTTGAATCTTCTCGTAGTCAGCGACTGAGTTATCAATGTCACTGATCTGAAGCCCAAACTCGTCTGCACCCGGGGTGCCAAACGTTTCGGGTTCAAATCCAAGCGCATTGAACAGGTAGTCGTAACTTAAATCACCGTTGTTTTTCGTTTGGACCGTGTTATCTTTACCATTTACTTTAATAACTTCATCCTCTATGAAATGAATCTTAGGATTGATCATGTCGGTAATTCTAAACATGAGTCGTTCTGGTGCTTCATCTCCTGATGCGACCTTGTAGAGGCCGGTCGAGTCATAATGATAAGCATTTTTATTAACCAAGGTAATGTCTAGATTGGCCTTACTCTTAGCTAAAAGCTTGCAAGCCCTTAATCCAGCGAATCCACCGCCTAGTATTAAGACTTTTTTCATTATTAGGATCTCCTTTCAATACACACCTATTATTGTGTAAATCTTAACATTATTTTAACGCTAATGCTGACATTGTGTCACTCTTTTTATGAGGAAATTTTAATAAAATATTTATTGATTGATAAGAAAGGGAGATAAAATCGTTTTAGTACCGTCATTTGGGCATTAATAAGTGATGTTCCTTGCAAGTAATTTTGAGTTAGGCGATTATGAACGTAGTCTCAAAAGCAAAATAAATTTTCCGCTTATAGGAGGCAAAAAATGGCTAAAATTGACAAAATTTTAAATCAAGAGGGGATTGATCGTATTGCGATTAGTCCCTATCAAAAATATTCGCGGGGTTACATGGAGCCAGGGAATCTCGGAACAGGCTATGTTACTGGCCTAAAAGTTGACGCTGGGACCCGCGAAAAGACGGACGATGGCGTCTTGGATGGAATCGTGTCTTACGACCGAGCTGAGTGTAAGAACGCCTACATTGGCCAGATTAACATGATGACGGCGTCCAGCTTTACGGGCGTTCAGGGCCACATTCTGGGATATGATCTCCTGAGAAATCCAGAAGTCGATCGGGCACAACCGTTGTTTAAGGTGACCCAGTGGGATGGTTCGAAACTACCAATTTACGATGGGAAACCACTGCAGGATTCGCTGGTAGAATTCTTTGGAACGGCTGACAATCGTCGGCACTATCCGGCTCCGGGGAGTTTCATTATTTGTGCTAACAAGGGCGTCACTGCCGAACGACCAATTGAAGACCGCCCGCTAAAACCGGGTGAAAGTTACGGCGTTTGGTCCGCCATTGCCATTTCAATTGCGAAGGATCCCGTTCATAATTCCTCCATGTTCATTGAGGATGCTGGAACCTGGAACACGCCCAACGAGGACGACCTCGGCGAATTCTTGGCCAGAAGAAGAGAAGCCATCGCGCGCTCGATTGCCCAGTGTGGTCAAGATGCGGGCACTTCGTTTGCCAGTTCGTGGATTGGTTTTGCCCACGTCATGATGAAACCAGGTGAGATTGGCAACGCGATTACCGTTGGACCCTACTTTTCGATTCCAGTTGATGCGATTCCTGGCGGTTCGATTTTGACTCCAGACGTTGACATGAACATCATGGAGAACCTGAGTTTACCAAAATGGCTTGAAAAAATGAACTACCAGTCAATTGTCGCAGACCAAAATATTCAGTATTAATGTTGCGGTTATTTGAGAATCCGACTTAAAGATTGAGGAACGTGACGCGGACCTCTGACGGCTTTGACACCGTGCTTCTTTAGGACGGCCGCGTTAAATTCATTGGGATTAAATCTGGTAAGCAAATGAAGTAACATAACGTAGTGCATGGTGATGTTTTTATCGTGGTAGTAGTGCGGCTGATTCACCTCGATGGCCACACACTTATACGTGATGGCGGCAACTGGTGCCGTCACGTAGATGTAAACTAAATCACCGACATGAATGTGAGTGGTTTGTTTCCACATGATGGTGCCGTTTTTGGCGAAGTCTTTTTCTAAGTCAAAGTATTTCGGATTGGCGGGGATGAGCCACTTCGTTCCCGTTTTAACTGGGGCGTAGTCAAAACATTGGTGTGCAATGTTTTTTAAGATGGCAGTGTATTTCTGCTTGATGGTGCTGGCGAAGCCGCCCTCTGGGTTATCAACTCGAAAGTTAGTGTATTCGGCGTGGTAATCATCGTCGATTACTTTGCCACTTACTTCGCCATTTTGCTTAACGGTAATGGTGACCGAAAAGTTGATTTGTGGGAGATGAGTGGTGTACGTTAGGACGTTGTTTTGTTTCCTAAAGCCAAAACGAATCAGTTTAGAAACGTCGGGTTTTAGATTAGTAAAGAGTTGTTCTTCGATTTTCATGACGATCTCCTTATGGTTAAAGGCGTGACAGAAAAGTATGGATAGAAGGGACACGCAAATGCGGATTGGTTTAAATCAGTTTCATGGATTAAAAGCGGTGATTGGTTCAGAGTTTGACCAATATATAACGGACCGTTTGGTAAAGGAAAAGGTTGGAGGTTTAGTGGTTAATCAGGAAGATTCCGAGACGACCGTCCTGGTCACCACTGGGAATGAACTGATGATTTTTAGGAACGCAGCTGGTACCTTCTCAGACAACCGTTATCCTCAAGCCATGGTTAAAAGGATGACGTTTGTAAGTGGCATTTCCAACGGTGCCCTGAAGTTTCAGATTAAAAAGCAAAAGTTTAACTACCAAAACATTGTGGATGGCCGTGTCTACGATTTTACGCAGTCCATTTTAAAACGAAAGCTGACGGCTGCCAAATACGACCATACGATTCGTGGTGAAAGTAATTACCTCACAAACGTTGACCACGGAAAAGAAGTGGACCGCTTGCGAGTCGCCAGGCAGACCGGCCAACTGAGTCAGAATGAATACGACGATTTAAACGGCTCAATTTCAAAGGCCGGAAAGTAGGGAAGTGATGAAATGAGAACCTACCGGGTTGATAAAGAGATTGAGTTGCGTCTTCCTGACCATCCAGAAGACGCAAAATTGGTCTATCAGTTAGTAAAGGGGTCACGCGCAATCCTTTCAAAGTGGTTGCCATGGGCGGTTGCGATGCAATCAGTTGCCCAGGAGCAGCAATTTTTACACCAAACTTTAACCCATTATCGGTTAGGAAAGTCAGTTAACTTATTAATTATTTATCAGGATCAAATTGTCGGGATGATCAGTTTTAATTCGTTTGATCATGACCAAAAAAGCACGGAGATTGGCTATTGGCTGGGTAACCAGTTTACCGAGAAGGGGATCGTTTACCGGGCGCTTGACTTCATGATTGGCTTAGGTTTTCGTGATTATCAGTTGACTCAGATCCACATTAAAGTAGCCGTTGATAATAAGCGGAGTAATCACGTTACTGAACGTGCTGGATTTCGGCTGGAACGAGTCATTACCAATGGAATTGTCATTAACGGCGTAGGCCATGACGAAAATGATTGGGTGAAAAATCGCAACGAATCTAAAGTTTGAGACACCGCACGCATTAGGTCATTTAGATACGTGATAGCGACGCATTTAAGCTGAATGTACTATACTAATAGTGTAATGCTTTAATTACAGTGAACTTTTAAATAATAACTACCAAATGTTTAGTACGGTGAGGCGATTAAAATGGAATTTAGATACGCAAGCGGTGTGCCAGCTCATGTTAGTACGGTAACTTCAGATCTTTTTAAGGCGGCTTCCGATCCCAAGGTGATTTCATTAGGTGGTGGAATGCCAGCTCCGGAGTTATTCCCGGTTTCAGAGATCCAAAAGGCCGCAAACCAGGTTTTTGAACAGTATGGGCAAACGGTTCTGCAGTACTCGCAGTCGCTTGGTTACGAAAAACTAAGACAGCAGATTGTGGCCATTATGAAAGAACGTCACGTTGACACAACGATTGCTAACGTTGGGATCGTGACGGGGTCGGAACAGGCCATTGACATTGTTTCCAGGATGTTGATTAATCCTGGTGATGTGGTTTTGACCGAGGATCCAACCTACCTCTCAGCCATCGACGTTTTTAAGTCCTATGGTGCCAGAATCGTTGGCATTCCCATGGACGAGGACGGGATGGAGACAGATGCCTTAGAACAGTTAATCAAAAAGTATCCGCAGGCCAAATTTATCTACACGATTCCTAACTTTCAGAATCCAACCGGACGGACCATGACGGAAGAGCGGCGGAAGAAGTTAGTTCAGATTGGTAAAGAGGCTGGGATTCCAATTCTGGAAGACGACCCATACGGTGCCATTCGTTACGCTGGCAAATACTTACCGCCACTCAAGCACTTTGACCATGACGGTGGGGTAATCTATCTGAGCTCTTTTTCCAAGATTTTAGCACCAGGACTCCGTTTGGGGTGGATCGATGCACCGTTAAACTTTATGGACAAGTTCATCTTGTTTAAACAAAATGCCGATTTACATACGGATAACTTAACCCAGTACATCGTGTCCCAGTACTTAGATGACGTGGATATTAACGACCACATCAAGAAGATTACCGATACCTACGAGCATCGGGCTAATCTGATGATGGACCGCATTGATAAGTACTTCCCAAAGAACGTGCGCCACAGTCATCCTGAAGGTGGGATGTTCATCTGGGTTGAAGTTCCCGGAGTGAACACGGAGGAACTGTATCAGACTTGTTTAAAAAACAACGTGGTGTTTGTTCCTGGGTCCTCCTTTTACGCGGGTAAGGTAAAACCAGGAACCTTCCGCTTAAACTTTTCCAACATGGATGACGGTGAGATCGATGAAGGAATCAAACGGATGGCAACGGCCATTTCACAGGTATTAAATAAATAAAAGACTAAAATAGCACCTAACTCATGTGAGTTAAATGCTATTTTTATTTGTCCAGGGAAGCTAAACTCGTTGACTTTTGGCCCAACTGCTTTTCGAGGCTTTTTTCGCGCTTCAATTCATGATTGTAGTGGTAATCTTTTGGATTAACCGGCTTAAAGCCCTTGGGATGATAGAAACGAAGAAGATTTTCTTTATTCAACTTGTCCGACAGTTCCAGTTCGTGGTTGACCTGGTGCTGATTCTGATTGATTTGGTTTTGCTGCTTCTGATCTGGATGAAGCTGACGTTTGGTCTGATTATCGTAAACCGTGCCGTTCGTGGAGGTGAACTGTGGTGAGACCCAGTCACGGTTTCTAAAGGCAACCACCTGGTCGTGTTGCTTGGAGAAGAGGTCGGTTCCAAACTGAACGTATGGTTTGGAATTAATTCCGAGAAGATGGAGAACCGTTGGTAACACGTCGATCTCACCGCCGTACGTGTGGTGGATTTTCCCACCGGTGGTTCCTGGCATGTTGATCATAAACGGAACTTTTTGGATTTGGCTGTGGTCAAAAGCGTTCCAATCGTTTGGTTTGACGCCTAAAAGCGGTGCCAGACTACGTTCATCCTGGTCCATTAAGCCATAGTGGTCACCGTAGATGATGATCATTGAGTTTTTGTCGAGTCCCGTCTGATGGAGATAGTCATAAAATTCTTTGACGGACTGGTCAAGGTAGTGAGCGGTGACAAAGTAGTTATTGACCTCCGGATTGTCAGTACTGGTGGTCTTAAAGTGCATCTGCTTCTGGTCTTTTTGGTCTAGAACGTATGGCAAATGATTAGTGACCGTCAAGTACTTGACGTAAAAGGGTTGTTGAAGGTTCTCTAAGTACTTATCGGAATCTTGAAACAGATACTTGTCCTTTAAGCCCATGCCTTCGGTTCGATCGCCCTTCATGTTATAGTCCTTGGAACTAAAGAAATATTGGAAGCCGAGCCGTTTGTAGGTGTTGTTACGGTTGTAGAAATTAGCGTCGTTACCGTGGAAAACAGCGGACGTGTAGTTTTGCTGTTGCTTCAAAATGGCGGGAGCCGCCTGAAAGGTATTGTCGTTTCCGTACTGAGAGAACAAGGACCCCTCCGGCAGACCGTATGTGCTGGTTTCAAGCATGTTTTCGGCATCGGCCGTTCGTCCTTGTCCCACTTGGTGATAGAAGTTATCAAATGAGTCAGTTGACTGACTATGGTAAATTTTATTCAGAAAAGGCGTTACCTCCTTGCCATTAACCTTTTTGTCGATCAAGAACTGTTGAAAACTTTCTAGGTGAATGACAATCACGTTTTTACCGCGAGCTTTCCCGTACATTTCTGGGTTAGGGGTAGCATAGTGTTTTTTCGTAAAGCCTAAAATGTCATTTAGATCTGATTTCTTAGCGGTCGAACGCGCGATGTTGGTCTGAATGGACTTGGTCCAGTCGTAGACGGTGTAGTTGTCGATTCCGATGTATTTCACAATGTCATTCTGCTTGCTTTGCGTACTTGACTGTGCGAACAGGTTGGGATTATCGATGTGGGTAAGAAAAAGGTTGAGAAACAAAAAGAGAACGCCAACCAGGGTGGTTAGTAAGCTAAACCTAAGCTTCAAAGGCTTTTTGTCGATTTTAATAACGCGAAATACTAGTAAGAGGATAATCACGATTAAATCAAGCCAGTAGAGAGCGTCCCATTTGTTGATGAGGGCGGTCGCACTGGTAATTAAACCACCATTTAAATTGGAATGACCGGTCGTCATGGTGTCCGCGGTCATAAAGCCCAGAAATCCCCGGAAGTAGACGATGTTTATGTACAGTAAGACGGTGTTTAAGAAGTCAATGAAGATGATAAAGGGGTAAAAGAGCTTCGCGGGCTTGAAATACAACGCCAGACTCAGCGTGATGATGGTTGCGGCTAGGGGATTGATTAGTAAAATGATGTGCTGCATGCGACTCGCTGGGATGAGGTAAAAGACGTGGTAGTAAGCGTAGAGGGTCTTGAACCAGAACAGGATCACTAACAGGAGAAAGAAGCCCATTCTGGTATTAAAAAGGTTGAGAATTTTCTTAATGATTTTCAAATTGAACGTTCCTTTGTAAGAATTTATGTAATTTATCACATAGGAAACATCTTATCACATTAAGAATTAGCAAAGTAGAATAAAAAAGCTTCAAATGGCTGAAAGACACGCCACTTGAAGCTTTTTATTAAGATTTATTTTTCAAAATCCTGCATCATTTCGTCCACTACTTCCTGGACCCTCTTGACGTCGTGAATGTTATCAATACCAACGTCAATTGAAATGACACCGTCATCAAGTTTACCGTCAAGCATTGCAGGACGAACGCCACCGGCCTTGCGGGTTTGTTCGTAGGTGTCTTTGACGCCATTTTGAAACTCCTTGGCCCACTTATCAGCTAGCGGATTCTTGATTGAACGTTGGTTAGGAGATACTAGGACCACGTCATCAACCGTGGAGTTGATGATTTTTTCTTTAGCAGCGTCTGAAGTCCGGTTTTCGTCAGTCACGATTAGACGGGTTCCTACGTAAACTCCCTGAGCACCCAGTGCAAAGGCAGCGCGCACACCACGAACGTCCGTGATACCACCAGCGCCAACGACTGGAATGGAGACGGCATCCACAATGCGTGGAATGGTGGTAAACGTCCCAAGGCCGGTCGTTGGAATGATGCCACCTTCATCGTAACCAGTGGCAATCAGGATGTCGACGCCTAATTCTTCAGCTCTTTGAGCGCCCTTAACGGACGGATTGAGTTCGCGAAAGATTAGGGTACTACCGGATTCCTTGATTTCTTTAAAAAGTTTTGGATTGATGACACCAGAAATGATGAAGATGTTAACCCCAGCGTCAAAAGCAGCTCTAAAGGTCTTATCTGGGTAATCAAACTCATCTTCACTTCCGACAATCATGTTGACAGCAAAGGGTTTGTCGGTGAGCTGTTTGGCCTCTTTAATCTGCTTTTTTAACGTTTCCGTGGCATCTTGAGTGGGACTAGTCTTGCCAGCGTTTGGGCCAAACGTCCCGAGACCACCAGCATTTGAGACCGCGGCGACAAACTTAGCGTCAGTTAGCCAGTTGAGTGACGCCTGAATGATTGGATACTTAATTCCAAGCATTTTAGTTATTGGACTTGTTTTCAATTTAATTACTCCCTACTTATTATTAGTTAGTTATATCTTACATTTTAGTTGAAAGTTAGCTTGAAGCAAACTAAAACGATTTGTGATTAATATAATGACATTCAAATTAATCTGTAACTCGTCTGAAGCTGGCTAGTTACCGGTACCACGCGACGCTTAAAAATTAATCATGATTTGAATCGCTCTGCCCGTATAATGGCAAGTGTTGCAAAAAGGAGCAAAATTATGAAAAAAAGAAAGCTGAAGCGCTGGCACAAAGTTACAATTGCCATCGTAATTACCGTGATTATTTTAATCTTTGTGGGAACCTACTTCCTGTTTAACTTCGCGTTTAAGCGGGGTGGATACAGCACGCAGGTCGGCGAAAAGGTTAACACCACTTGGATTAAAGAACAAAAGCCCCAGATTTGGCACCAAACGAACAAGGGTGGCCTAAAACTCACGGCTTACTACTTACCAGCTAAGCAAGCGACGAATAAGACCGTGATCGTAATCCACGGTTACGGAAGTACCGGGCACAAGATGAATAACTACATTAGAATGTTTCATGACGATGGTTATAATGTGCTAGCACCAGACGACGAATCATTTGGGCGCAGTCAGGGTGAGTACGCTGGTTATGGATGGAAAGATCGGTCTGACATTGTGACCTGGATAAACATGATTAACCAGAAAATACCGAATGGACGACTTGGCATGTTTGGGATCAGTATGGGAGCGGCTGCCGTTCTCTTTACCTTGCCAAAGGTCCCGCACAACGTTGACTTTGCGATTACCGACTGTGGTTATAACAGTATTTATGACGAGTTGAAATATGAACTGGGAACGTTGTTTCATTTGCCGACCTTCCCAATCTTACCTATTGCCCGCATCTACGGTGATATTTTTGCCAAGTACGACTTCTACGATGCCGACACGAAGCAGACCCTGGCACACAACCGGATTCCGCTATTTATCATTCATGGCAATGCCGACAAGTTTGTTCCCGTAAAGGATGCCTATATCAATTATAAAAACGACCACGGTCCTAAGAAATTGTGGATTGTGAACCACGCGACACACGCTGATTCTTTGAACAAAGAGGGACAGGTCTACGTTAATAAGACCAGGGCGTTCGCTGAAGAGTATTTTAAATAAACAAAAAAACTAGCAAATTATATTTATAAATAATTTGCTAGTTTTGATTTAGTTGATTCAGAAGCTAATGACATAGCATTAATGACTAATAATTTAATGCCTTTTTTCATGATTATCTTCTTCTCTTTTTAAGAACCTATTTAGTTTTATTCCTAAGCGGATACACAAGTACAGTACTAAGATAACTAGTAAAATTAGAAGTACTGTTAACAACAAAGTACCAATCATAAAGAATAAATCAAACCAATTTATCATCTATTTCCCTCCCTTAAATAGAATAATCTAAGTATTACCAAGAATCCAAAAGAAAAAACCCTGGCTTCGCTGAAGAAGTCAGAGCAATTAGGAAGATTCGGCTAGTCAAGTTGACAGTATAGTAGTTTGTGGATGCCTGACGCTTGTGAGTTATCGAGGTTTAAAAAGTATCTATATTAGTTAGGGAGTCCGATAAAAATGTTTCTTAACTAGTCGATGAGAGGAGTATATCACCAAAATAATAAAAAGAGACTAATTGTGATTTTGAAATAATCATTAAACAAGAGTTATGATAGCTGAAGTAATTGGCGCGGGTGAGTTTGGCGCTGGCCTAAATTTTTTTGAACCTCAATTAGGCTTAAGATAAGTTTCGTAAACGATTAACTAAACGTGATGGGTGGCGTTTTGGCAGTAAATCTTTCATTATTACTTTGAGTGGGGTTTAAACGACATCTGGTAAGGTATTTTGCCATGTTATTCTTTAGTCGCTCCAAAAAAGATACTTTCACAATGCTTCCTACTTCTGGAGCACACATAGCTTCAAACTCCAAAAAATGCTGCTTCTCAGAAGTGGCACTTTTTATTTATTAGACAAAAACCGGCTAAGCGTGGACTTAGTCGGTTACAGATATTATTCAAATTTGGCGTGGACCATGTAGCGTTTTTTACTTGGGTCCACTTTTTTGTTTAAGATGTCGTACATGAGTTGCGCGGCGTATTTTCCCATGGTGTACGCGTCTGTCCTGATACACTTCGTTTTTGGCTGGATTAGGTTGACGATGTTGGAACTCACAAAACCAGTGATGTTTGGAATCTTGTCGCGGTCAATAATGTTGTTACGCAACAACCGGGGCAAAAAGCTTAACAACCACTTTTCCGTTAGGCAGAAAATCAAACTGTTGGGTTGCTTTTTTAATTGGCGGACGATTTCATGATAGGCACGATGAAGTGACGTTTTGGAATAACCGGGCTTGACGATTGTAATATCAGGTTCGGGGTAGACGTATTTAATCCCAGCAACACGCTCTCTGACGACCTTCATCTCGCTTTCAGCGTTAGTAACCAAGATTAACTTGGAAAGCCCCAGGTTGTTTTTAAAATAGGCGGCGGCTTTCTGAGAAATCGCAAAGTTGTTAATGACGATGTTATAAAAAAAGCCATCGTTAATGGATTTATCGGTCAAAATAACGGGGAAACGCGGTTTTAAAAGTTCGGCAATGTCCTTGATGTGACTGTTGACCGGATGAATGATGGCGCCCCTGATGAGGCTAGTATCTAAGGCTAGAAAGAGGTCGCGTTCGTTTTTGTACTTACTGGCGGAATTAATCAGCAAGGGGATGTACTTGTAAATGGACAGTTGGTCCTGGATTCCTTCAAACATCCTGATTGAAAAGGGATCCTCGATGTCTGACACTCCTACCGCAATGATGCTCCCACTGTCATTTTGGCGGCTTAAGCCACGCGCCATTGAGTTAGGAACGTACCCGAGGTGTTTGATTGATCGTTTAATGCGATTCGCCGTGTTCTTGGACATCGAGTTAAGATGGTTGTTTAAGAACCGTGACACGGTGGCCGTTGAAACTTTGGCGTGTTTGGCAACTTCTCTAATGGTGACTCGTTTTTTGTTCATTTCTCATTTCCTCAAATTTTATTTCATAACTGCTAACTGCATGGAATTATCATATCTAATAAAATTATAAAAAGCAAAACAATCTCAATTAAGATTGAAATTAAGGTTATTGTTGTTATAAAATTGAGAAAACGGTTAACCGAGCATGCCTGTATGAGGATTAATGAGAAACATGTTTATTTTAAAAAATAAACATGAAATCAATTGAAGGGCTGGTATGACGGGCAACGGGACCATTATTTTTAACCGTTCTTAAAGATTAGTGGAATTGTTTACAGTTTGAATAACGTGTATCGCTTGTGGAAGGGTCAAGAAGTTTGAGTGACTTTAGCTGTAATTGATCAACTTAATTTAAACAATTTGCGCAAACGCTTAACCACTTAATCAATCAGATTTTTACGCCATAAAAGGCCGTTATTTATGAAATAACTTGTGGAATTAAAGATTGAGAAGGTGGTTTCATCTTTATAATTAAAGATAAATCAAGTTTCGTTTGCGGGAGTTTTGAATGTGAGAAAAGATTTTCATATTAATCAAAAATAACTAATAACAACAGCTTAGATTGTCGTATGTATAGATGTCAGGCCACAAGTATTGAGGGATATAAACATAAATAAATACTAAACACATAATGATAAAAAGATCCTGGCGGTTTCTTTAATATCAAATGAGTTAATTTTCGGGTGGGCCATTTCGGAATTAATATTTGTGGAAGATGTGTATCAATCACCGACAATTGGGCATTTATGGCCTGATTGTTTTAATAGCAGGATTGCTGTCACTGATTAGTTTGGTAGCGATTGTTGGAGTTTTTTCGGTTTGCGCGGGGTGGTGGGAAATGCATTGCTTAAGCAGGTTTCACGGCCAATAACACTCCCAGTAACAGGTGGAATCTGCGAGACATTTGAGCGAATTGACAGGTTAGTCAATGGTGCTGGTATGCAAAAGAAGAAACGAAAGTAGTCAGAAGCAAATTAAGTCACGATTACGTAGTTCTACTGAATAGTGGTATCTAACGAAATAAGTCGAAAACTAATAAGTCACATTATATGTAAGACACTCTAACGTTAGGTATCCAAAAAGGACTCCCAAGTCGAAAGATTTGGGAGTTCCTTTTTTAGTTATATTTATTTTATAGCGTTCTTTAAAACATTTTGAGCCACAAAAGTTGCGTATTTTGGGGCTCCTTGATTATTTGGATGGGCTTGATCGGAATATAACCAGTTCGGATGCTTATTGATATAATCATTCCAATCAATGATGTACAAGTTTTTATACTTCTTTTGCGAGTCTTTCAGCATGGCATTCACGGAATTTTGCCAAGTTTCAGTTGGAATGTGGACGTTAATCCAGAAAACGTGACGCTTAGGACCAGCAATCTCCATAATTTGTTTCATCGTTTCCGGTGAAATGTTACCGTTTGTCCCCAGTCCAATGACAACGTTTTTGCCTAGTAGTCCTTGATTGGATAAACTTTTAATATCAGGGACAGCAGCGGCTGGTTGGCGTGAAACTTGGGCATCAATGTAGAAACGCGGGAAAATCTTCTGTAAATCATCATGACCAGCTAACATAACTGAGTCACCCACTGCTGTTCCGGACAGATTTTGAGCTTCTTTTACCTGTGCGGCAGTTAAGCCATTTTTTTCTAATTGGCTTTGGTCTTTGGTAGATCGTTTAACCTTTTTACCACTCTTGATTTCTTTAGCGAGATTTTTGTTATTTTCTTTTTCGGTTTTGGCGTTCTTTTGAATTTTATTGGCAAGCTAAGTGTGATTAGCCTGTTTAGGATTAATGGTAGTGGATTGAAGAATACCAATTCCACCGATTATTACAAGTACACTGAGAATGATTTCACGTATTTTAGTGTGACTCATGAATTCAATTAGTTTACTAAAAAGGATTTTGTAGTCATATTTGCCAAATGGAACTTCAACAAAGCGATACGATATCTCGGAAATACCAATAATCAATAGAATTTCAATAACGGCATATAACAACTGATGATTGGCAACATTTTTGAATTTATCCTCGAAAAAGATAAAGACAGGTAGCTGATAGACATAAATTTCATAACTTCTGGAACCAATCCAATCAAAAACGGGATTGGTCATCAGCCAGTTCCAATGACTAATGTTTGAGAGAATGGCCCACATAATCAGAACGGTAAATAGTGAGAACAGTACCATTCCACCATGATATAAAAATGTGGATTGAGCTCCTACCGTAAATATCAACCATACCATTCCAATGACACCGATTAGTCCAACGACGTCAAAGAAGGTCCTTTGGCCTTGATCGGATTTTCTAACGATTCGATTACTGGGCCACACAATTGCTAAGGCAGCTCCCAATAAAATTGAGAACATCCGGGTGTCGGTCCCGTAGTAAACTCGGCTTGGATCAGTCCCAGGCTTAAATAGGACTGCCATAAGGATTGCTGATAAAACGGATAAGCCAATGGCAACAAAGAAAATGCTCTTCTTGTTTAAAAAACCGTGTTTGTTTCTGTTGAAAAGATACAGCAACAAAACGACAATTAAAGGCCAGATTAGGTAGAATTGACCTTCAATCGCAAGGGTCCACAAGTGGGTAAAGGGTGATTCAGATCCAGCAAAATTTTGAAAGTATGATTGTCCGTTAGCAATTTCATACCAGTTATAGACGTACGTTAAATTGGTAACGACACTTTGCCACAAATTGGCCAGTAAATTTCGTTGAAATAATGTGATATAAGTTGCTGTAGCAAATAACATCACAATCAGGGTTGGATATAAACGTTTTAGTCTTTTATACCAGAAGTGACCATACCGAAAATGTCCAGTTGATTCATATTCGTTAATTAAATGGTCGGTAACTAGGTATCCTGAAAGGGTCAAGAATACAGGAACTCCTAAGTAGCCACCACTAAAGATATTTTGATTGAGATGGTAGAGAATAACACAAATAACTGCTAGTGCTCTAAGTCCGGTGAAGCCAGTGATAAAACGATTTTTTGCCATATTTGTTTCCATTATTAAAATTCCCTACTAATTCAATGCTTACTAATTCCGACTTAAAAAGACTGTCAAACAACATTATTTGACAGTCTTTTCACCTACAATTGATTAAGTTAACTTAGTGTCTAAAATGATGTGCTTTTCTTGCGCGATACCAGACAAAAGCTCCAATTCCGACAATTAGAATGACAACAATACCACTGATCATCCATCCAGCGCGATCTTTTTTGGCTGATTTGTGGTTCCGCTTGTCTCTTTTAGCCTTTTGGTTCTTGTCATTATGATGCTTGTTCTTCTGCTTTTGTTGGTCTTTCTTGGTTTTATTTTGATTATTGCGATTTTTAGTCGTTTGTTCTTTATTTTGTTGCTTGGTTTTATTTTCTTGATTGGGTTCGTTACTACCAGCGGTTTGTCCTTGATTATTATTTGCTTGAGAATTACCGTTTTTAGCTACTGCTGCGTTTCCGCCACTTGAACCGTTATTCTGTCCGTTTGTGGTCGTGCCGTTTGAAGGAGACGTTGCGTTTCCACCCTGATAATTTCCACTCTGTTGTGGCTTATTGAGTGGTTGGTACGCAATGGTGACCGTCATTGACTGACCAGCAGCTGGATAGGTGTTACCACCGTTATCAGCTCGGTTACTTCCGGCAACGTAGCCAGGAATGTTGGGAACGTCGTTTGATAGGTCAAGCATGCTGTTAGGCGCACCGTAGATAACTTTACTGGCACGAATTGGTTGACCAGTTAAGGCATTGACGTACTGGACGACAACTTGACCTTGTGCTGTACCGGCCGCGACATTTGAGTCAGCGTGAACCATGCTTGGATGGGTTACAAACAGTCCACCGGCAAACATGGTAGTACCGACTAGAAGTGAAAGAGCGATTTTCTTGATATTCATAATAACCATCCCCGTTATGTATTTTGATATAAAATCCAAGGATAAGTATACATCAAAATAGGGGGGTAACTAGTACAGTGAAAAAAGAATCATTTCCAATGTTAGTGGAAATGGTTCTTTTTTAGTCATAGGTTACTTACCTTTTTAAATCATTAAAGTTATCGGGGTATTCACAAAGAAAAGAAAGGTCACTTTAAAGTGCTCTGGGTCTTCTGGAATGGGCTGAGTCATCCAAATTTCAATGATGGAGAGATACATATTGACGCAAAATTCACATGAAAGACCGCTGGAAATGTTTTTGGCAGTTTGAGACTGCTTGTTAAAAATGTTCTTCATCGCCCATTCCTTGTAACGTTTCTTTAAAAATTCCGTCCAGTGTCCGCGAAGGTTGGGATTATAGAGGATTTTAAGAATCTCTCGCTTGTCGTATAGCGCCGGTAGTAAGTAGTTGGCGATTAACTCAAAGGGAGATTGATTAGTGTTGCTGGGGGGGGGGGTGCTCATATCCTTTAAACCACTGATAATTGGATCATCCACTTCACATTCAATGTAGACCAAGATGTCATCAATACTTCCGAAGTTATTATAAAAGGTTCCTCTGGATAAATCGGCTTT
Organism: Fructilactobacillus sp. X7R4C1; assembly: GCF_059901115.1. Classification (NCBI taxonomy): domain Bacteria; kingdom Bacillati; phylum Bacillota; class Bacilli; order Lactobacillales; family Lactobacillaceae; genus Fructilactobacillus; species Fructilactobacillus sp. X7R4C1. The sequence continues at coordinate 337,656 of NZ_JBWXVD010000001.1, read as the reverse complement.
TTGGATTACATCAGTTACGCTGATTTTGTAAAGTGGCTCTGAGACGGATAATTCTAGAAAAGATTGTGCAATTAAGTGTTTTGTGTTTAAAGCAATCACGATACCGACTCCTCAAATATTAAGATTTAGTTAAGAATATTATTGTTAAATAATATACATTCTGTCTAAATGATAATCACTTTTGCGACAAACATTCAAGGCCAAAAGCCAATTATGGCAATACTTAGACACTCTGTTCAAAAAAATGAAGTTTGTAAAAATTAAAACAAGTTGTTAATTTTTAATAAAGCCACTCGTGCCTTTTTGTAATTTTTTCTAAAACGGAGTGGGAAATACAAAAAGGGGGATGTTTTATGTTGATTAACGATTCTAATTTTGAGGTAAAGGTAGATGATGAAAAGTTAATGGGATGGCGTAGTTCCCTGTTGTATTTGAATAATTGCGTTAATTCAAGAGTTACTTTGCTGTTTAGAAACTGGTTTTGAAAGGAAGATTAATGATGGAATTTAATAAAAAGAACGTTCTTAAAGGATTATTACTTAGTTCATTGGCATTAGGAGTATTTGTGACCGCTAACACCACTTCAACGAATGCTTCAACCACGACTGACAACCAAGTTAGTTCGTCAAAAGTTAGTAACAAAAAGATTATTACTATTCAATGGGGAGATACGGTATCTGGTTACGCTCAAGAGTACAACAGTACTGTAAAGGACATTGCCGACGCTAACCATTTACAAAATGCTAACCTGATTTACGCTGGGTCAAAGATTGTGATTCCAGTGAACTCCCGTAAACCTGGCGAAAGCATTTATGCCGGTTGGAACAACCTCCAAAATGGTGCTGGAAACGTCCAAGCTCAACCAGTTGTTGGAGCCAATCAGCAAACCGCAGTTAAGGGCCAAAATTCAGCAGCAACTGCTCAAACTCCTGCTACAAATACTAAAAAGACCACTGGTAACGTAACAGCAGCTAGTGAAAAAGTGGCTGGTAAGACGGGCTCTAACACCCAAGTTTCAACTCAATCACAAAAGAATAACGGAACAAGTCAAAGTACTTCGACCACTCCAACTTACAACGGTGGTTCAGTAACACCATCACAAAATGGCGGAAGTACCAGCAATGGCAATCAAACTACTCCCTCAAATAACAGTGGGCAGGTAGCACCATCAAAGGGCGGAAACACTACTCCAGTTCCATCAACTAATAATGGTGGTTCAACTACACCGTCACAAAACGGAGGTTCTACAAGTAATGGTGGTTCGACCAGCAATGGTGGAAGCACAACTCCATCCAATCCATCTAATAACGGTGGAAACACTAACAACGGCGGCCAAGTGACTCCACCTGCTAACAACAACGGTAGTGGAAGTACTGGCAATGGTGGTTCAACTACGCCTACTAATCCATCTAACAACGGTGGCTCAACAAATAATGGAAGCAATACACCAAAACCAGCTTTCACTCCTGATGAAGCTGGTGTCAGAGCTGCTTTACAAGCTAAGGTAGCTTCATTTGGTAAGCCACAAGTTGATAATGATTTTGAATCTACTCACGGAACAATTCACGGTAGTGTCGATGGTTCATTATCAATGATTACTTCTGATCAACAATTAGCTGATTTGATGTGGGAAAATAGTAATGCTTCTTTGATTCAAAACACCTTAAGTCGTATTACTGGTCTTACATTGCAAGGTGTTTCGGTTTCTAGCTCGGATGGACAGGTACATGCCGAATTCACACTCGAATATGAAGCTAAATAGTAATTAATTTAATTAAAAAAGACTAACTGACGTTAGCCCTTTTTACTGATTAGGAGTTTAAAAATATTATGGAAAATCACAATCATTTTTGCCCGTATTGTGGCAAGCCCATTGAGGGTGATCCTGACTTTTGTCCAAACTGTGGGCGTAAACTGACGGGTTCGACCAATTCCAGTAATCAGGGAAATCAAACTAAGGGAGAACAGACCTTTCAGAATGTTTCTCAGTCAGTGAATCATGCCTTTGAAAATGTTTCTAAAAAAATGAGTCAAAAAACGGGGCACGAGATTAAAGCTAGTTGGGTTAGTATTGCTGCCATCGTTGCTGTGGTCGTCGTGATATTTGGCGTTGGATTTGGAATCTACCATCATCAACGAACTCATCTTAGTGGAACTTATACGCATAATACTAATCTATTAATTACGAACGTAAAAAGTAGAGTTACCTTTAAGGGCAATGGTTTTACTGAAGATGACGGCAAAAAGGGAACTTATAAGATTGATGGTAATAATATTGAGTTGACCGAAAAGAATAATGGAAAAAACAGTACGGTTGAGGGGAAGTTATCTGATAATCGGAAGTCGTTAGATGTGATGGGGATGAAATATACCAAAGATGAAAAATGATAAAAAACAAGCTAATCATCACAGTTGGTTGACTTGGACTGTGATGTCGATTTTAGTTCTGCTGTTACTTGGGATTGGAGTTTATACCAACTATCGAAACCATATTGGTGGCACGTATTCCGCTGATGATAAAAGTGTACCAGCCAAAATAAAGCCGAGTTTTACGTTTAAAGGGAATTACTTTACCCAAATGGGCGGTAAAAAAGGTTCCTATGAAATTAAGGATAACCAAATTAAGCTGACCGAAGAAAATGGGAAACACAAAGCTAAAACGGCTGGACAAATCACGCATGATAGAAAGTCATTTAAGTTGATGGGAGTGGAGTATACCAAAGATGAAAACTAAAAAAATTATGTTAATGGGCATTGCCGCCCTGAGCGTTCTAACCCTTGCTGGATGTGGCGCTTCTAAAAATGACAGTCCTAAAAAGGAATCGTCGAGTGCTTCTAGTGTGGTTAAACACAAGCAAGAGAGTGCTCCTAAAAAGGTAACGACCAGTAAGTCTGATACTAAGACTGCAGCTCCTAAAGTGGCGGCAATGAACCTTAGTCAGATACAGTCCGGTGATTACAGTAGCATTGCCGGCCAGTGGAAAGAAGTCGGTCACATTGAAAATAATGTGGGTGGCTCGGGAACGCAAGGACCAACTGTTCAACCTGGTGGAACGGACAACTTGAGTGTTACTAAAGATGAAATTTCAAACAGTGACATCAAGATGAACGCTAATTCGTTAACCGACAATAGTGGGTCACATTCATTAACTTATAAGGAAAATAACGGTTCGTTAGTTGCTTCACTTCAAGACGAAGACACACCAATTAATTGGTCGGTCAGTTTCTTTCCAAAGGGAACCACAACTTCTTACACGTCTAACGGCAAACCAAATGACACTGATATGATTGTGGTTTGGACCAGTAATAACAATCATACGGTAGTTTATGGACGGAATGGCAACTAAGGAAGAGAGAAATGAACAATAAAATAGAAATACCCGGCAAATATAAATTATTTGAATTTACCGGACTTCCAGATTTTGCGCATTCTGAAAAGGGCAAGGAAATTACTAGGAATTATGTTCAAACTGAATCACAAGACGGCACTTACCTGGTGCTTTTAAATATCGCTAAGTGGATAATGATTGTTTTAGGATTCTTCTTTTTGATGGCGGATGGTTTAGGAATTCTGTTCTGGATTCTAGCCTTTTTAATGCGTAAAAAAGGGCTTTTTCCTAACATGGTTAGAAAAAATTTAGCTAATGCTAGAAACACTTATTTGGATTATTACTATCAATATATGGATAAATTGATTAATAATTTAGTGGATCAATTAGGATTGAATGACAGTTTTTGGCGTAGCTTTAAAACTGATAATCAAGCCATTATTTATTATGATAAGGGATTTATGTATTTTGAATTGGATAAAGACCTGCTAGTAATCTACAACAAAGATAACATTAAAGAAGTCAGCCGTGAACGAGTTCATACTGGTTCGCAGACCACTTCTAACTCTGGCACGGTTGGTGGAGCGATACCACTACAAATTAAAAATATTAACTTTGCGGTCGGTGGTGCTAGTACGACCACTAATGGAACGACGAGTGATGTCTATGAATGGCATTTTGATATTTTGACTAATTTTGCATTTTATCCGAAAGTTTCATTTGTTTTGCCAGATTCTCAAGCAATTGAAGACTTCATCGGCAAGGCGTATGCGGTGTTGAGACCGTAACTTATTATAATTAAAGGAAAGACCTTTCACTTGACGTTGTTTATTCAGGTGAAGGGTCTTTCCTTTAATGATGTATTCAATTTATCTATCCAAGCATCAAAATCACTTAACGATCCAATTATGGTTACGTTATGAGTCGCAGCATCTTTTTTCGCATTTTGTGCCGCAGGTGTATCTAAAAAATTATTGCCAGTTGTTTTATTCGCCGAATCTTTCATTATCAAACCTCCAAATGCCACATGTATTTGCTTGCACCTTTATTATCCCTGCAATGAGACTAATTTTAAAGCTTTTAATTGTTTTAAATGGCAAACACAAAAAATGCTCTATAACCACTAGATTATCTATTAGTTATAGAGCATTTTATTTCAAAACTTATGTTTATTGATACTCAATGGTTGCCGGTGGCTTCCCGGTAATATCGTAAAGTACGCGGTTAATCCCGGGAACTTCATCGACGATTCGTGATGAGACTTTACTCAAGACGTCCCACGGAATTTCCGCAAATTCAGCGGTCATCCCATCAACGGAATTAACGGCACGAATGTTGATGGCCTCGTCATAGGTTCGTTCATCACCCATGACACCAACGGTGCGAATGCCAGGAAGGGCAGTGAAATACTGCCAAACTTTCTTGTCCAGACCGGCATTTTTGAACTCGTCACGCAGAATGGCGTCAGAATCACGCACCTTCTTTAATCGTTCGGGAGTCACGTCACCGATAATGCGAATGGCAAGACCGGGACCGGGGAAAGGTTGCCGCCAAACCATCTCGTCTGGCATTCCCAGTTTTTCACCGATTTCTCTGACCTCATCCTTGAAGAGTTTGTTTAATGGTTCAATTAACTTGAACTTGAGGTCTTTAGGTAGTCCACCAACGTTATGGTGAGACTTAATCGTTTGGGCGGTATCCGTTCCGGATTCAATCACATCAGTGTATAAAGTACCCTGTGCCAAGAAATCAACGTCCTTGAATTTGCGGGCTTCCTTTGAGAAGGTGTCGACGAATTCTTTCCCAATGATTTTACGTTTCTTTTCGGGATCGGTGACGCCTTTTAGTTTGGATAAGAATTCGTCACTAGCATCGACAAAGTCAATGTTTAAGCCAAATTCATCGCCCAAAGTGTGTAAGACCTGTTGGGCTTCATTCTTTCGCAACAGACCGTGGTCAACGAAGACGGAGATCAGTTGGTCCCCAATTGCCCGGTGTAAGAGAACGGCGACCACACTGGAATCAACTCCGCCAGAGAGACCCAGTAAGACGCGTTTGTCGCCAACTTCTTCCTTGATGTTTGTAATGGCATCTTCAATGAAGTCGTCCATTGACCAGTTATCCTTAGCGTGGGCAATATCAAAGACGAAGTTGTGTAGCATTTGGTTCCCCTGTTTTGTGAGGTTAACTTCCGGATGGAATTGGACGGCGTAGATGTCTTTATCGGGGTCTTCCATGGCAGAAATGGCACACTGTTCACTAGTGGCAGTGACTTTGAAACCGTCTGGCACTTTGGTCACAAAGTCTCCGTGACTCATTAAAACGGTTTGATCGGGGTCTAGTCCCTTAAAAGTACCGGAATCATTACTAGTGACCTTGATTTGAGCGGGACCGTACTGACTGTCGTCAGCGGTGGTGGTCTGACCACCCTTTAGGTCGTGGGCCAATAGTTGCATGCCGTAACAGATTCCCAGAATCGGAATGCCCATGTTTAAAATCTCGGGGTCGACGTCTAAAGCGTCTTTGCCGTTGACACTGTTGGGACCGCCAGAAAAGATGATGCCCTTAGGTGCGATCGCTTTTATTTCTTTGGCAGTGATGGTGTGTGGTTTTAGTTCTGAATAAACGCCCATGTCACGAATGCGACGGGTGATTAATTGGTTGTATTGACTCCCAAAGTCGAGCACTAAAATCTCATCATAATCACGTTTTTTTGTACCAGTTGCCATCAAATTCCTCCTATTTATCGATTGAATAGTTTGGTGCGGATTTGGTGATTTGCACATCGTGGGGATGTGATTCGCGTAGTCCTGCATTAGTAATTCTAACAAATTGAGCGTTATTATTTAAGTCGGAAATGGTGTGAGAGCCGGTGTATCCCATTCCAGAACGAAGGCCACCCGCAATCTGAAAGAGAACGGTTGAGACGTCACCCTTGTATGGGGTTTGACCCTCAATTCCTTCTGGGACGAGTTTCTTTTCTTCTTTGACCTTACCTTGAAAGTATCGGTCAGAAGAGCCATTTTCCATGGCTGCCAGTGAGCCCATGCCACGGTAAGCCTTGTACTTCTTGCCATCAGCACCCGTATAAACGTCTCCAGGGGCCTCCGTCGTACCTGCCAGCATACTTCCTAGCATGACGGCACTGCCGCCCACTGCGAGCGCCTTAACGATGTCTCCGGTGTACTGCATCCCACCGTCAACGATGATTTGCTTGCCATAGTCGGCGGCAACTTGGGCGGCGTCAAAGGCAGCGGTGATTTGGGGAACTCCCACACCGGCCACGATCCGGGTGGTACAGATGGAACCGGGACCAATTCCGACTTTGGCAATGTCAACACCAGCGTCAAAGAGGGCTTTGGCACCAGCACCGGTCGCGATGTTTCCGGCAATCAAAGTTTTGTCTGGGAACTTGTTTCTGATTTCAGCGATTTTTTCTAACACACCCTTGGAATGACCGTGGGCGGTATCGATGATGACGGCGTCTGCCCCGGCATCAAATAATAATTGAGTTCGATCGAAGGTATCGTTAGTTACCCCAACGGCCCCCGCTACTAATAGATGACCATTGTCATCAACCGCAGCATTGGCACCGGTAACTTCAGCATTTTTAACCGTTTTAACTTCAGCTGCTTGCTTTTTAGCGCTCATGTTTTTGTGAACTACGCCGAGTCCACCGTTTTGAGCCATCGCAATCGCTAAAGGTGCCTCTGTGACAGTGTCCATACTTGCGCTTAGAACGGGTAAGTTTAACTTTAAGTTCTTACCTAAGGTCGTTCTCAAGTCAACTTGGTTTGGTAACACGTCACTTGCTGCAGGAATTAAGAGAACATCGTCAAATGTTAATCCTTGTTTCCCGAATTTATAATTCCAATCCTTCATCGTACTCCTCCTATTGTTCAGTTTTATATAAATTGTTAATAGAATACCATAAAAAACGTTGTAACATCAATGACAACTCGAACAATTTTTCTTTGGTTAACTTTAATCATATGTGGTTGGCGTTTGACTGATTTATAAAGACGGACAAGACAGAGTAATTCAATAATGGTAAAATCTACGTATATCTATTTGACAGAATTTTAATTAAACAATTAATAGAAAGATGGGAATATTATGGATGACAAATTTAAGAAAGTGCGAGGGATGTCAGACATTTTGCCTGATGAGACCAGTGTTTGGCAACGAATCGAAGATACGGCGCGGGACGTTTTCGCTCGATACGACTTTCATGAAATGCGCACTCCGCTAGTTGAGAAAACCCCCGTCTTTACCAGAACTTCTGGTGATAGTTCGGATATCGTCACCAAGCAGATGTACAGTTTCCAGGATAAAAGTGGGCGAGATATCTCACTACGACCAGAGGGAACCGCTGGAGTAGTACGTTCTTTCGTTGAAAACAAGCTGTTTGGACCAGAACATCCCAAGCCCGTTAAGGTTTTCTACATGGGAGCCATGTTTAGATACGAACGTCCTGGTGCGACTCATAATCGGGAGTTCCATCAGATTGGGTGTGAATCAATCGGAGCTACCAGTGCTCAGATTGACGCTGAAACGATTGCGTTAGCCCTGGACATCTTCAAGGGCGTCGACATTAACGACTTAAGGGTTGAAATCAACACGTTAGGTGATGAAGAGAGTCGGAAACGTTACCATGACGTTCTAGTAGCCTACTTCTCAAAGTATGAGGACCAATTAAGTGAGGACTCCAAGCGGCGCTTAAAACAGAATCCACTCCGGATTTTGGACAGTAATGACAAGGGGGATCAACAATTAGTTGCTGACGCTCCGAAATTAGAAGACAGTTTAACGGATGAATCCAAACAGTACTTTAATGATGTTTTATCGGCCCTTGATGCTTTAGACATTCCGTACACCGTTGACGATCGGCTGGTTCGCGGACTTGATTACTACACTGATACGGTGTTTGAAATCATGGCCAAGGATCCGAGCTTCGGAGACGATTACACCACGATCTGTGCTGGTGGCCGATACAATCACATGGTGGAAGAGTTCGGGGGACCTGAAAATACCGGTGGCGTGGGCTTTGCCTTTGGTGAGGAACGGTTGGCAACCATCGTGAACTCTAACGATGACAGTGATTCGATTGACTACTTCATTGCGACCGACGTGAAAGATAAGGAAGCTGACGTTAAGAATCAGATCCTTGATAAGGCCCTAAAAACCGCTGAAGACTTGCGTAACGACGGGAATTCCGTTGAAGTCAACTTTCAGAGTCGAAGCATGAAGAGTCAGATTAAAGAAGCCAAGAAATTAAATAGTAAAAACATTATGCGAATGGATTAATTATCAAGAGGAGGGCGAATAATATCGCCTTTTTCTTTTAATTCAAGATGAAAGAAGTGGGGATTTGAGTAGTAAAAAAGAAAAGGTCGGAACTATTGGTCTGACCGCATTTGTACTATCAGCGATGGTTGGTGGTGGAATCTACGATTTGCCACAAAACATGGCACTCCATGCCGGAGCAATTGCCCAAATCATCGCTTGGGCACTATCTGGGTTAATTATCTGGTTTATTGTGCGTTCGTTTATGACCCTGTCAGAGGTTCGACCACAGTACACCACCGGGTTGTATCACTATGCCCACGCTGGGTTTGGCAACTTTACCGCCTTCTTTGTAAGTTGGGGGTACTGGATCTGTCAGTCGTTTGCCGTTGCCGCGTATTCGGTCCTCTTGATGTCGACGTTAAACGCGTTTTGGCCTGGGACGTTTACTGGTGGCAATAACTGGATCTCAATTATTGGAGGAACCATCGTGTTGTGGCTCATGACTTACCTGATTTTAAGGGGCATCCGGGTTACCAGTCACGTCGATGTGTTTGGAACCATCTGCATGCTGACGATTGTGGCGATCTTCATCATTACCATGATTGTGGTGTTTAACTGGCACGCTTTTTCCACTAACATGTTTGCGTCTCAGACGTTACCAAAGGTTAATGACAAGGCCATGGGTGGTTTGTTTTCCCAAGTCCGAAACGCCATGATGACCACAATGTGGGTCTTTTCTGGAGTTGAAGGGGCCGTCGTCTTGTCAAGTAACGCCAAGAGTCAAAAGGACGTGCGTCAGGCCACTAAATACGGTTTCTTGATTTGTTTGGTTCTGTACGCCTTGGTTTCGATTTTGCCACTAGGCTTACGCAGTTACGGTCAACTGGCGAACCTTCAGAGTCCGTCAACCGGAGCTTTGATGCAGATTGTTTTGGGACCACTGGGACGCTTAATCATTACCTTTGGCGTCATTATCGCCGTCTTATCCAGTTGGTTGACGTGGGTCTTAGTTTTGTCTGAGATGCCCCGAGCAGCCTCCATGGACGGGACCTTCCCGAAGTTCTTTAGAAAGATGGGCAAGAATAACGTTCCGATTCATTCGTTGTTCATGACAGTTATCGTTATTCAATTAATCATTATCTTTACCCATTTTGCCGGTCGCGCCTTCAATTTCACGCTGACCATTGTTGGAACGATGACGGTGCCACCATACCTGATTTCGATGATGTACCTGTTCAAGATTAGTCGCAATGAGAAAACGTTCAATCCTGAAGGGCACAAACTATCCGTTTCTAGAAAGAGTGCCTATTTGGTTTCAGCGCTCGCAATTTTAGGAACCATCTTCATGGGCTACGCTGCCGGACTGGAATACCTGACGATTGCCTTCGTGATCTATGCGCTAGGAATCCCACTGTTTATGTACGCTCGAAAACAGTACGCACCAGGACAACCAATCTTTGGCAAGTACGAACGCTACTTTGCGATTGCCATCTTGGTGGTAGCGGTCATTGGGGTCATTTTACTGATTCAACCGAAGCTATAATTAAATTTAAACCTTAAAAGACGATTGAACTTTCAGATAGTTCAGTCGTCTTTTTGATATTCATTAATTTTAGTTTAAATAGAGGCCGATAGGTGTTGTGTGACTATCCTAGCTAGCGGCATTTTGGTAAAATTATAAAATAACTAAATTTAAGTGGGGATTAATTATATGAGTTTTTTAGTCGATTTTGTGCTTCACATTGACCACCACCTAGTCACACTCGTCAACATGTTTGGCAATTGGACTTATCTGATCCTGTTTGCGGTTATCTTCATCGAAACCGGCGCCGTGATCATGCCATTTCTGCCGGGTGATTCACTTTTGTTTGCGGCCGCAGCCTTGGCCGCCGCTAGTACCAATGATTTAAACATCTGGATTTTTGTGATTTTGTTCTTTCTGGCGTCTGCTTTGGGGGACTCACTGGATTTCTTCTTGGGAAGAAAAGTTGGCCTAGCCATTACTGACAATAAGTATTTGAGTCGGTTCATTAAGCCCAAGGATTTTGGGAAAGCTCATCAGTTCTTTGATAAGTATGGTTCATGGGCCATCCTGCTTGGTCGTTTCATGCCGATTGTGCGGACGTTCGTTCCGTTCGTCGCTGCCAGCAGTGACTACAGTTACCAAAAGTTCGTGAAGTATGACATTACCGCATGCGTGGCATGGGTCGCACTATGTTGTGGTGGCGGATACTTCTTTGGCAACATTCCGTTCGTTAAGGAACACTTTTCGGCCGTGATTTTATCAATTATCTTAATTACGTTACTTCCGGCTCTGATCGGATTAATTAAAACGCGTTTCACTAGCAGAAAGGACGCAGCTTAGACTGCGTTCTTTTATTTTGAGGTTTGAATTAACGTAAATCATGTAATTCATGACTAATTTTTTTCGTTTGGGGATAAATTTGTTGATAGATTTTAAAAATCTTGGCGTATTTAGCTGCGTTAGCGGCAATTGGTTCGTAAGTCTTACCGAATTTGATGAACTGATCGGCACAGGCGGGAAAGCCGGTGAACCAGCCAAGTCCGACAGCCGCAATCATGGCTGCTCCAATGCCAGGTCCTTGTTCGTTTGCGAGGGTAATGACGGGTTTGTCGAAGATGTCCGCCTGCATTTGGGTCCAAACGGAACTTTTAGCGCCGCCACCAATGGAAGTAACGTGATCAATGGTGGCTCCCATTTGGTCGTAGATGGCTAAGATATCATTGAGACTAAAGGTGATCCCTTCCATCACGGCTCTAGTGAAGTCGCGTCGGACCTGGGTGCGGTCAATTCCAATGAAGCTCCCGCGAATTTGCGAATCAGCGTGGGGCATTCGTTCCCCTGCAATGTACGGCGTGAATAAGAGTCCGTTGGCTCCAATCGGAGATTTACCGGCTTCATTAGTCATCTCGGTAAAGTCTTCGTCTTTGACGAAAGTGTTCTTGTACCAGGTCAAAGAATCACCAGCGGCCAGCGTGACACCCATTGAATAGTAGGTGTTGGGAATGGAATGGTCTTCCATTTGCAGGCGACCATCGTAGTCAGTTGAGAGGTCGACCTCGTGATGTAATACCACGCCAGAGGTTCCGACACTGACTAGCGCGTTATTGGGTGACATGATGCTCGCACCAACTGCTCCCGCTGAGTTGTCGGCGGCTCCACCGTAGACCTTGGTAATGGTTGACATGTCGGCTTGATCGGCGAAGTCGGGGATGACGTTTCCCGCGTAGTCAATGGACTGGATTAGCGGCGGCAGGATTTTCTCGGGAATGCCTAAGGCCCTACAGATTTCGAGGCTCCACTTGTTATCGTGAATGTCTAAAAGGGTGGTTCCGGTAGCGTCAGAGAAGTCGACCGCGATGTTACCAGTCATCTTGAAGCGCAGGTAATCCTTTGGTAGGAGGAAGGTTTTGACTTTCGCCCAATTCTCCGGTTCGTTTTCTTTGACCCAGAGAAGTTTGGTGATGGTAAAGCCCTCCAGTGGTTGATTACCAGTGATTTCAACGAATCGTTTGCCCAGTTTATCCTCAATTTCTTTTCGTTGTTTTGTGGTTCTGGTGTCGTTCCACAAGATAGCTGGTCTGATGACCTTGTTGTCTTTGTCCAACAAGACTAGTCCGTGCATTTGGCCTGAGAAACTAGCTCCACTAATGGACTCCGGATCAACATTATCATCATTGACTAATTTTCTAATCGCCGCAATCGTACCGTTGACCCAGTCATTGGGATTTTGTTCACTCCAACCTGGTTTGGGATGCGGATTCGGATACTCCTTTGATTCTTGTCCCACGATATCACCAAACTTGTTGACAGCAGTGACTTTGACCGATCCCGTACCGAGGTCGATTCCTAAAACGTTCTTTTCCATGTGTGCACCAACTTTCATAAATGTTCCTTGTAGTTACAACTCTTAATTTAAGACTAGCAGGTTATGTAATCGTTTTCAATGCCAATGTATTAGTTTGTGTTTGATATTTTACATAGACATTTTAATAAAACAAAGTTAAACTATTCACATTAATAAATAGGAGTGGTGAATATGGTAAATGCAAAGGATTTGGTTATTATTGGGAACGGTTTTGATTTGGCTTGTGGATTAAAAACAAGTTTTAGTCAATACTTTAAAAGTGTGGATTATGAAAAAATAAATAAAGATGGTTCTGATTCTGTTATTTTGAACGAATTTGCAGGAGAGTTGTCAAAAAGTATTAATCAGTTAAATGTGATGTCCACTAATGATATGGAAACAAGTTTTTTGATTGACAATATTTATTGTAAGTGTGTAGGTAACGAATCTCATACTGGGAATGGAAACAAAGAATATATGGAATTAAAAGTGTCCAAAGATGACTTTCCCTCTTTGTTTGATATATATTTTAAATCAGAAGAATATTTAGATAATAATAAAAAAAGTTATCAAGAGGTTAATTGGGCAGATGTTGAAACTAATCTTAAAGAATTATTAATTGGAAACCAGTTTATCGGATCCATCCCTTACATTATGGAAATATTAAAACAATCAAAAGATTGTATTAATAGTACAAATGATGGTCTTGAAAGATCTGGAAAAATTAAAAATAAAATAATAAATATGATTACAAATAAAGACAATGAAAGTAATAAAAGTAATTTATTGTTATTATTTTTAATTGTTTATACTTTTAGTTATAAAATTAAATACTATACTCCAACTCATTTTATCGAATTCTTGTTTGAACAATTAAAAAAGTTTGAACGTAACCTTGGTAGTTATATAAAGAAAGAAATTAGTAAAAACAAGGAATATAATTTGCGTGCATCAAATTTATTAGACAAGATAGATAAAAATGCAAATGCAAACATTTTGGACTTTAATTATACAAATCCATTTTCAGATAATATTACTGTAAACAATATTCATGGAGATACCTCGAACCCGATTATTGGCGTTGATTACAATGATATTAGAACGTATCCTGACTTTTATACATTTAGCAAAACTTTTAGAATTATGGATAGGTCTACGGGAGAAAAAAATGATTTTTTACCAAATAAAGATGACATTAACAGAATTTACTTTTATGGTCATTCTTTAGCTCCAGCTGATTATTCTTATTTCCAATCAATTTTTGATGATTATGATATGTATAATTCATCCACTAAATTAATATTTTGCTACTCAAATCTTTATGGTAAAGCAGAAAATTATGAGCCATATCGAGATAAAATTACAACAGATTATGAGCATGAAGTTTATGAACTTATGAATAAGTATGGTGATTCAACTGAAACTCAAAGGGGTAAACATATTCTTCATAAAATGTTACTTGAAGGACGTATTGTATTGAAGAAGATTGATGCTAGGAAGTTGTAAGAGTTAATAGATAAAACAAGCATTACGTATTTATTTACGTAATGCTTGTTTTATTCGTCAATTTCCATTGCCATTTTCACCAGTTGCTTCTTAACTGGTCCGATGTTATCTCGATGGGCGAGGACGATCAGTGTGTCACCGGCTTTAATTTGGGTGTTTCCATTGGGAATGATGTGGAGATTACCCCGACTAATCGTGATGAGAATGGAGTGGTTCGGCCAGTGGATGTTTTTGACTAATTTGTTTTCAATTGAACTGAATTCGTAGACCGGGACCTGAATCTTGTCCGTCTTGCTGTCAGCGTTGAAGTATGTCTTGATGGCCGTTAACCGTTCGGCCAGGGCTTGATAGATTGGTTGGCCACCCAGCATGTCGACCACGACGTACGAGATAAGGACTACGAGCGCTAACGCCATGAAGTTCTTGGTGTTACCGACCAGTTCGGTAATTAGCATGATTGAGGTAAAAGGCGCCTTACTGACGGCCGCAAAGTAGCCGGCCATCCCGAAAATCAACAAGTTGTTGACGTACCCGGCACCGAGTAGTCCAGTATGTGACATAAAGCCACCGTAAGCGGCACCAATCAGTGATCCAACGGCTAAGACTGGCATGAAGAAGCCACCAGGAATTCCGGCACCATACGTAATTAATCCGAAGACAAACCGGACGATTAAGAAGACAAAGATGGCAGTTAAGGGCACGTTGTGGGTAGCAACGGTCATAATGACCCGACTACCACTTCCAATGGTGGCCGGAAAGAACATTCCAACGGGAATAACCAGTAAAATCGGAATCGCACACATAAAGTACCATGGAATAATTTTAATCTTAGCGAACCACTTTGGCAGGTCTAATAAACCTAAATTATAGACGTAGCCTAGAACACCTAGAATAATGCCCAAGATGATGAGTTGCCAGTAGTTCTGGAGTTGAAAAATGTGGCTGTAAAAAATGGGTAAAATTGGTTTTAAGCCGAAAACTTTTAATGAAACAAAATTTGCACAGATTGACCCCGTGAGGGACGAAAGCCAGACGGCGGGGGAGAAATTGCGGTAGACGCCCTCCATGACGAAAAACGTGCCCGCTAGTGGCGCACTAAAGGTAGCCGACAGTCCAGAAGCAGCTCCGGTTGCGATCATCAATCGCCGCTCGGAACCACCTTCCTTAAATCCCTGGGCAACTCCTTGACCAATGGCACCACCTAACTGAACGGAGGGACCTTCTCGTCCGACGAAGATTCCGGTTCCAACGGTTAGGACACCAGTGACAAATTTCCGCCATAAGACAGAGACCCAATTAGTTTCAATGTTGCCCGCAAGTTGAGCTTCAACCTGTGGAATCCCGGAGCCTTTAACGTCAGGATCGCCCTTCATGATAAGACCGGTCACGATTGAGATGAGTAAGAAAGTGGGAATTACCAACCACAGAAGATTGAGATTGTGGTCAAGTCCATGATAAATTGTAAGCGACCATTTTAAAGCGACCTGGATTAGGTAACGAAAAGACGCAATTACGGCACCCGTCAGCGTTCCAATAATGGTTGCAAAGAGAACGTATCGAATGTCTGAAAAATCAATGTGGTGTGTGCGTTTCGGCAAGTTGTTCATCTCCATTAAGCAATTACACCAATTGTATCACGATTAATTTCCCCAAATGAATTCGATTTTAGGGTAAAATAATAATATAGAAAAGATTTAATTGGAGGAATTTATGAAGAAATCAGATATTGTTCAAAAGTTAGACTTCTTGTATGTTCTAACCCTAGTAATTTCAATTATTGAAACGGTTTTGTTGTTTCCAATTCTTGGCGGGATCATCATTGTCAGCATGCTTTGGGTTCCACTCTTGGTACTACTAGGTCTCTACATTACTTGTTTCATCATCAGTTCGCAGATGGTGAGCTCACTCAGTGATGGTAAAGTTAAGGCTGAGATGGATAACATCAAACCAAGATTTATCGTTGGGATTGTCTTGTCAATAATCGCTGTCATTCCAATTGTAGGATGGATTTCACACATTGTGATGGCCATTATCATGTGGCAGGTATTTACTAACATTAGTACGCTTAAGACGAACTTGATTAACGATGATGGAGCTAAGGGTGATTGGAAGGACGTTACCCCTGATTCTGAGAAGCAGGATTCAAGCCAGCAAGGTTCAGATAGCAATTCTAATAAATAAACATATTATCTAATTAATAATTTTATCCTTATACAAGCACAAATACACCTATGGTTTTCATAGGTGTATTTTATTTTCATTAATTTTTCACTAAACTGAACCTTTTTTGTGTCATTGTGTCTGACCTCCACTAAGATAGTACATAGACTTATTAAAATCATTTTTAAAAGTGAAAATCAATTAGAAGGGAGAAAAGTCAATGAAAAGAATACTGAAATGGACCGGGGTGACGGCTTTCTTCTTTGTCATTTTCGCAATCATCCTTGATTTGGCGGTTGGCTATCTCCTGTTTAACTTTGCCTTTGGGAAGACGGGACTAGCCAGCTTGTACAACGAAAATGCTGGGACGCCCGATACCGAGTGGTTTAGTGATAATCACGCACAGGTTCTACACGAAAAGGCGAGTGATGGCACTAACTTGGTTGCTAGATACGTCCCATCGGAAAAACCAACCAACAAGACGATGATTGTCGTTCACGGGTACGGTAGTAATAGTGAAGAGATGGAATCCTTTATAAAAATCTTTCATGATGCCGGTTATAACGTTCTTGCACCGGATAACCAGTCGTTTGGCGGCAGTGGTGGTAAATACATCGGGTACGGTGTCAAAGACGCCACTAACCTGGAAAAATGGGCTCGAGTGCTCAATTATGATCACCCCGATGGCGAATTAGGGTTATTTGGGACAAGCATGGGGGCGTCGGCCGTCATGTACTCTTTACCAAAAATGCCAAGTAACGTGAAGTTTGCGATTGAAGACAGTGGTTATGCCAGTGTCGAAGGGGAGTTGGGTGGCCAATTGAAGCGGCTATTTAACATTCCGAGTTTTCCACTGGTTCCGACCGTTAATCTCTATGTACGAATGTTTGCGAAGTATAACATGAATGATGGGAACACGAAGAAGACCCTGAAGCACAACCAGATTCCGTTGTTTATCATTCACGGTGACATTGACAAGTTTGTCCCCGTTAAAAATGCCTATGAGAACTACAAGAACGATGCTGGTCCAAAACAAATCTGGATCATTAAGGGTGCTGGCCATATTGAAGGTCGGAGTCAGGATCCAGATACGTATACGCAAAAAGTCGTCAACTTTTCTCAGCAGTATTTTAAGTAGTTGAATTTAGTGAAATGATTGGTAGAATTAAAACAGGAATTCTGAGGAGATGAGGACCAATCAAAGCCAAAATTAGACTAATAGTTGCGTGTTTACTTGTAATCGGGGTGATTGCTGCATATTTTATCCTGGATCAAAGAGAACGGTTGGTCCTCTTTTTTGAAGGAGTTGGATTAGTTGCTGCATGCGTCCTGTTTGGATGGCACGGAATTAATGAGTTAATCAAAAGAATTTTAAAGGTATTTTAGACCAAAAAAAGACTACGAATTCAAATTCGTAGTCTTTTTGGTTGGTAATTTTAACCGTTACCATTTTGAAATGATGGGTATAATGTCATTCCACCATCAACGTAAAGTGAGATTCCAGTAACGTAGCTAGCTTGGTCAGAAGCTAACCAAACGGCAGCAGCTGCAACTTCGGAAGGTTTACCAATCCGGTGCATTGGAACCATGTTAACAGTTGATTCGTAAGTCTTAGGATTAGCGAACTTCTTGGCGTTGATTGGGGTGTTAATGGCACCAGGACAAATCGAGTTAATTCGAATGTTTTGTTGAGCAAATTCCATTGCGGCAGTTTCGGTGAATAATTTAACGCCGCCCTTACTTGCAGCGTAACTTGCAAATGTCGGCCATGGAATTTGTTGGTGAACTGATGAAGTTTGAACGATACTACCCTTCTTGTTGTGCTTTAAGAAGTAGTTTAAAGCAGCTTTAGTACCCAAGAAAGTACCAGTCAAATCAACGTTAACGACTGCTTCCCATTCTTCAAGGGTAACTTCGTTTGTAGGGGTCTTCTTTTCCATCCCAGCGTTGTTGAACCAAACGTCCAAATCACCAAAGGAATCAACGGCGGCTTGTACTAATGATTCAGCACCAGCATCATCGCCAATGTCGCCTTGCTTAGTAACGGCGTGGCCACCGTTTTTTTCAACGATTTCAACAACTTGGTTAGCTGCATCTTCGTTTTTGTGGTAGTTAATAACCACGTTCATGTGTTCTTGACCCAAACGTTCAGCAATGGCAGCACCAATCCCTGAGTCTCCTCCAGTGATTACGGCCGTCTTGCCTTCAAGATCTTTATACATAACCATATAATATACACCTCTACATTTCTAATCCTGTTAAGCGGATTGGACTTGTTTCTGACACTATAATAACCCATTAAGAGACTAATATAAAGGGAAAAAAACTGATTGACCCTTTAAAATTAAGTTGTGTACATTTTACTTGCGTTATGGTGAATTCCTGCTATCATAAATAGTGAAGATTTGAAGAGGTTCATTTCTGAATCACTTATAGGAGGTTATAAATATGAAACTAACAATTACTGATGACGCAATGGCCTACATGAAGAAAAGATTAGCAGGTGCTAACGCATACCTGTTGGCCGCAAATGACGGATCAAATAACTTCTCTGAAGGTGCCGGCGGTGCTTGCACCGTTGGAGATGCCTTTCAAGTTGTTGGTGTTTCAAAAGCACCATCAGACTATGATGTTAAACTTGAAAACAATCAAGGTGCTGACGTTTTAACCAGCAAGAATGATATGACTTTCTTCGGACCAGGTCTAAAACTTGATTTCAAGAATAACTTCTTACAGTTAAAAGATGACGGTGAAATGATTGATGGTCAAGTTACGACCAACAATCAAGTTGAAAAATAGAATAAGAGATTAATAAGCCAGGGAAGAACCGGAGTAATTGCTTCGGTTCTTTTTTATTAAAAAATGGGATTCACGTCACGTGAGTCCCATTTTCGTTTATTTAAAATGTTTTTTGTAAAATGCCAGCCCAAGGTATACCAGTAAAAGTAACCAAGAAATAACGCTGATCCAAATCCCAATGATGTGAACGCGGGTGCGGTGATACGTCAATTTGATGGTGTTTGCTCCCTTTTTGACGGGAATGTGGATGGCACGCTTTTGGTCTACTTTAATTGGAACGGCCTGATTGTTAACGGTCACTACGTAGCCAGGGAAGTAAACATTTGGCAAACGAACCCTGGTGGCACTTTCAGCGTCTAACTGGTACTCAATTTGATTGTACGAGGTAGTCCGTTTCTTTTGTTTTAAGCCCTTCTGATTTGGATTCATTTTTAAAATAGAGTGTTCTTTAAGTAGCGGTTCTAGTGAATCGGAAGCATGAGGGAGGTAGTCCCAATAAACGGCCGATTTTCCCACCTTTTCAAATTCCTGTGGTGAAGAAGCCTGAGGTTCCCACGATTTGAGCTGCAAATTGGTGGCAAGTGACGAACAGAGACTAAGTCCTAAAACGCCTAAAATCAGGAGAGCTCCCGTAGAATTGTTTTTGGCAAAAATCTTGGTGATGATTTCTCCGCCCAAAAACGCAAGGAGGACAGTGGTGATGATTAAAAAACGGAATGGGAATTGGATCATTCCCACCCACTTTTGCAAAAGGTCCCACGGAAAGAGATTGGAACTAAAAAGCAGAAAGAGCAGTGAGAGGACCGTCATTGATCTAGAGAACAGGTCGATTCGATGCCAGAAGACGAACAGCAAAATGATGATCATTAGTCCGACAATGCCAATGCCAGCGCCATACTGCCACGGTCCGTTCGGAGTGGGACCAAAAAACAGATTGGTGACCGGGATGCTCATGTCTTGGAGCCTACACTTCATGATGGAAATTTCTTGGTCGTAGTGGTAATTCTGAATTAATGGCAGTAAAAAGAAAGCTGACAGAAAAAAGGTTCCGACGGCAGCGGCGATTAGCGCTATGACCCGTTTTACTTTAAGTTTCAATGAATCATGGTTTAACATGATAATAATGATCGTCATGGCGGCAAATGCACCGGCAATCAAAAACGACAGTAGGTGGGTTAATACCAGCAGAGTTAATCCAACACTTAAGACCCACCACTGACGATAGTTTTTGATACATACTTGATAAATTCCGTAGAGAACAACTGGCAGAAAGACAAACGCCATTCCTTCGGCCACATCAAAGCGGACAAAAAGGTTGAACGTTAGATACGTCGATAAACCGTAGATGATGGCGGATGCGAGCCCAGTCAGTTTTCGATTGGTGATTTTCCAGGTCGCTAGATACATGGAGATAAACACCAGAAAGTTGATTAGGATTAGGTAAAGTAAGTAGGATGTGTACGGATTCTTAATGGCCAGATGAATCATGGCCTCGGGTAAGACGGCAAAGATCGGATAAAAACCGTTTAGTGGGTAGCCAACTTTGACAAAAGTTTTCGTCATCATTCCTGGAATCATATGTAAGAAGCCACCGTGTTGAACCTGGATGTAACTTTCGTACGCCCGGGCCAGATGAAACTGCATGTCTTCGCGTGGTAGGATTGGATTGCCAAAGAAATACGGACTGACGATTACCACGCTTAGAATTAAAAATAAAATCATTGAAAATAGCGTAAAATGCTTATGTATGAACTTCGAGATGGTAATTCCCCCTTGTGATTTAATATCATTATTATAGAATAACTTTAAAAGTTATTCTATTTTTTCTCAAAAATGATTGACATTGAGTTTTAAAGCATGTAAAGTAACGACCATTAAAAACAATAAATTAACTAAACGGAAAAGTTGAGTAGGCAGAAGAAACTCAAAGAGAGTCTCAGGTTGGTGCGATGAGATGAGTTAGCGTTGTTGAAGATGGACTTGGAGTTTTCACCAGTAAATCGTGAGCTGGTGACGGGATGCCGCCGATATCATGGCCCGGTTATTTTTACAAGTAACCGTTGAGGTAGTCGTTGTGAGACGGCTATGAACTAAGGTGGTACCGCGAAAGCATTCGTCCTTTTTACAGGATGGATGCTTTTTTTGTTTGGTTAATAAATGGGAGGAACGCAGATGAGAAGATGGGTTAAATACTTAATTTGGATTGGAATTATATTGTTTATTGGAATCGCCGGATACTTCAGTTTTTTCCACCAATCAGAGGCTGAAGCGAACACCATTACCGTTGGCATCATGGCCGGATCCAAACAGGAACAGGCCATCTGGAACGAAGTGGCTAAAGACGCCAAGGATAAGTATGGCCTAAACGTTCAGTTTCAGACGTTTACCGATTATTCACAGCCTAACAACGCTCTGACTAACGGAGACATCGACGTGAATGCCTACCAAAACTACCCATTTTTGGACAATTGGAATGACGTCCACCACACGGACATCGTGCCGGTGGGGGATACCGTGATTGAGCCAATGAGAATCTACTCCAATCAGTTTAAGTCGGTTAGTGAAATTTCCAACGGAACGTCAATCGCGGTGCCAAACGACACTAACAACGAATCGCGGGCTTTACACGTCCTTCAGAGTGCGGGGTTGATTAAGTTAAATCCGAAAAAGGCGTTCACCACCGTCAAGGACATTACTAGTAATCCGAAGAACCTGAAGATTAAGGAAGTTGACGCCTCGCAAACGCCACGATTACTGAATTCAGCGGGAGCTTCCGTTGTGAACGGGAACTTTGCTGAGAGTTCGAACCTGAGTCCGAAGAAGGCCATTTATACGGCGCCATTTACCAAGGATTCGCATAAGTGGGTCAACTTCATTGCCGCAAAGAAGCGCGACGAACATAGCAAGAAAATCAAGGAATTAGTGAAAGCCTATCAGACCGAAAAAACCGCTAAACTGATTAAGAAAGAGTCCGGGATTAATCAACAAGCGGCTTGGAACCTTAAATTTAAGTAACTCAATAAGAATTCATCAATTAATTGATGAATTCTTTTATTGGTCTGAAACAATGGTTTAATAAATGGTAGAATGAAAAAAACGATGGGAGTGGTCCAAATGGGTTCAGTAGCTACGATAAGAGACGTTGCGTCAGAAGCAGGAGTGTCAACTGCCACCATCTCACGCTACTTAAACGGAAAGACCAACCACATGTCCGATGCTACTGCGAAGCGGGTCACCGAAGCGATCAAGAAGTTGAATTACGTGCCAAATGAATCCGCCAGACAGCTCATTACCAAGCAAAGTCGATTGGTGGCGGTCATTGCGGCGGATGTTGATGATTACTTTTCCACGGAGATTTTTAAGGGTGTTAATTCGGTTTTAAAAAAGAACAACTTCATCGCGGTCTTAATGGATTCCGATAGTGATGAGCAACGAGAACTTGGAACCTTGGCTTCACTTAACCAACAAATGTTTGGTGGCGTCTTGATTCAGCCATTAAGTAACGACCTGGACGCCTTTCAAAGCTCAATTCCCGTAAACGTGCCGGTGGTCATGTTAGATCGGCAGATTAAGGGCAGTCCGTGGCCGAGTGTGGTTACCAATAACTATGAAGTCAGTAAGAAAGCGGCGCGATACTTTAAAGACCAGGGATTAAGCCACGTCTTTGTGATTACAAATAACGTAAAAAACGTTTCTACCCGAGAACAACGACTGAACGGAATTAAAGCGGTCTATGGGGACCACGTCACTGTCGTTCAACCGGGAAACGATGAGGCTTCATTTCATCAGGCATACGCCAAACTAAAAAAGGCCCTGGAAGAAACAAATGGGGGGCTGATTTTTGCTTTAAAGGAACGGTGGCTCTTGAAGTTTTTGCCCAAGTTGATTCGGGATGGGGTAATTCGGAAGTCCGATGGGGTGCACATGACGGGATTTTCTGACACTTCACTGGTAGATAATATTGACCCAGGAATCAAGGTTATTAATCAGGATCCGTTTCAGATTGGGGTGAATGCCGCTCAGATCCTGATTGAAGGGATTGAGAGTGATTCCCAACCGATTGCGAAAAAAATTGAGATTCCAGCCCAATTTTAAGTCTCGAGGCTAGCCTAGTGAGGCTAGCCTTTTTTTATGGCGTCATGGAAAACGATTACATATTTTTAGAAAAAAGATTGCCAAACAGTATTGACTACTTTTATGTAAACGTTTACCATAAGTATCAATATGAAAGCGGTATCAAATTAAAAAAGGAGTGAATACTGATGCGATTGTTTTTAAATACATGGATCTTTGTAAATGACATCGAAGCCGGTACGAGTCAGGCAGCGATATTTCCACGCGTGAAGCAAATGAACGTTGACGGGATTGAGGTTCGACGAGAATACATCAAGGATTTTTCAACGGAACTGGATGAGATTGATAATGCCAGATTGAGAACGGGACTCCTTGTTAATTACAGTGTTCCAGACGAACTGTTTTTAAAGGATGGTTCGGTTAATCCAAAATTGAAGCAATACTTCAACGAGGGGCAACGAATGGGAATTACCAAAATCAAGTTTAACGTGGGAAACTTTCGGGCGTTTGACGGTGATTTGTCCCATGCCTTTGACGGGCTACCACTCGATCAGATTCAAATGAACGTGGAAAACGATCAAACCGAGGTTAGTGGCAAAATGGCTAATGTTAAACACTTTTTAAACCAAGCGAAAAAGAATGGGCTGCCCATTAAGTACGTGTACGACCTTGGCAACTGGGCGTTTACCCATCAAAGTGCGGACTATGCGGCTGATTCTTTGTACCAGTATACCGATTACATTCATCTAAAGAACGTCAACCAGTTTGACGAAGATGACTTACAGACCGCGGACGATCTAAACGACGGCATGTTTGATTGGAAAAACATCCTGAACGAGTTACCGAAAACGGCGGATTTGGCGCTTGAATTCCCGATGGAAGATGATGAACACGTTGAACGTCAGGTCAAGTTGCTGAGAGATGAGGTGATGTAGCTGATGAATACCATTATCGCAATTCTGTTACTGATTACCTTTGCTGGCTTTATCTTTTACATTGTTAAAGGTGGGGACCTGACCATTGGGTTCTTCGTCATGGCGATTCTTTGGACCGTCATCGGCCTGATCCCATATCACACCGCTTTGACAGCGGTCTTCTCGACGCCCGCTTTGAAGTACGGTTCGACGATTATCTACATCGTCTTTGGTTCGTGGTTTGGACGAGTGCTGGTTGACAGTGGCATTGCGCCATCAATTTCACAGAAAACGAATAAAGTTGGAAAATCGCATCCCTTACTAGCCGCCATCCTGATTGTCTTAGTTACGGCCCTGCTGTTTGTCAGTTCCTACGGAGTGGGTTCGGTCATTGCCATCGGTGTCATTTTGTTACCAATCCTTTTATCGTTGGGGATTCCTCGAGACGTGGCCCTAACGACGTTTGCCTTGTCGATTGGCTCGGCCATGTACGTTAACGTCGTGTTGTTCAACCAAATCAAGGCCTTCTTTCCCAAAGCTCAGTACAATCTGCACTACCTCGAGTTTGGATGGGCCGCTATGGCGGTGCAACTAATCGCGGTGATCTTGTTCCTAGTGATGAAACGCCACACGTTCAATCCAAAGAATGCCGAGGCCAACCTGAAGAAAATCGGGGCAACTGATCCAGGAGACGTCGACAAGATTCCGTACATTGCGTACGCCATCCCAGTTGTTCCCGTTATTTTGAACATGGCGCTCGGCTGGGATGCTATTCCGGCCTTGATCCTTTCTAGTATCTTGGCCATGCTTGTAACTGGTAAGATGAACGGCTACAAAAAATTCAAAACGTTTCTTAATACCACGATTAAACAGTCCATTAACGACATTTCGGGCTTAATCATGTTCTTGATGGCACTGGTTATGTTTGCCGGTGCGGCTCAGTCAAACGCTGGTCGTTTCAAGGGAATCTTCAGCGCCATCCTGCCAAACAGTCATTTACTGCTAGCGATTGGAATCGGAGTCTTAGCTCCCTTAGCATTGTTTAGAGGTCCACTTCAGGTCTGGGGTGCAGGAGCTGCGACGGCTGCCGTCCTTTCCGCCACCGGAATGTTTAACGACATGTTCTTGTTACCGTTAATGTACGTTCCAACTCTGATGGCGGTTTCAACTGATATTACTCAGTCATGGAACGTCTGGGGTCTTGACTACATGAAGGTTCGTCCCCAGCAACTGTTGAAACTGGGAGTTCCAGTCATGTGGATTGTCTCCATTTTAAACGAAATATTAGTGTACTTATTCTTCGGATAGATGATTAAAGAAAGGTGAAAATTATGAGTGAATTTCTGACAATTGGTGAACCGGTGGTGACGTTCGCCTCAACCGATCCTGACGCTACTTTAGCTGATTCAACCCACTATCTAAAAATCCTCGGAGGGGCGGAGCTAAACGTGGCCATTGGTGCTAAACGACTGGGACATTCCGCTGAGTATGTGTCTCAGGTAGGAACCGATCCGCTGGGTAAATACGCCAAAGACGTGATTATCGACCACGGCGTTGGCATTGACTATGTTAAAGACGATCCCAATCACTGGACGGGTCATCAATTAAAACAGATGGTAACGCATGGTGATCCCCAGACGTTCAACTATCGCACGGGATCGGCTGCTTCGCATTTAAAACGGGGAGTCATTGACGAGATTAATCTTGACGACGTCAAAATGGCTCATCTAACGGGGATCTTCCCGGCTTTGTCAGCTGAAGCGGAAGGCTCATATCGTGCATTAATGGACCGATTGATTAATAATGAAATCAAGATAACGTTTGATCCAAACCTGCGTCCCGGACTGTGGGGTGATCATGATCGAATGATTAAGACGATTAACGAATTGGCTAAAAACGCTGACATTGTGATGCCAGGTGTAAACGAGGGCAAGGTCCTCATGGGAAGTGATGACCCAGAAAAAATCGCTGACTTTTACCTCCAAAATGGCGAACGCACGAACGCGGTGCTCATTAAGTTGGGCCCAAATGGAGCCTACGTGAAAACCAAAAACGGTGATTCGTATACGGTAGCTGGTTTTAAGGTCGATCACGTCGTCGACACGGTTGGTGCCGGTGATGGGTTTGCGCTCGGGGTAATTACTGCACTATTAGAGGGCAAAAATCTAAAGAGTGCGGTCATGCGAGGAAATGCCGTTGGGGCGCTTCAGGTTCAGACGCCCGGTGATAACGACGGCTATCCTACTCCAAGTGAATTAAATGAATTTTATAAAAAAGAACACGTTAGTGAATCGTAAGTAGATGAGAGAGATTATGATGGCTAAAAAAGTTGCAGTACAAGCAAGTTTGGCTCCAGATGGAAAACAGCTACTGAAAGACAGTGGCTTTGATGTTGTGGAATTACCTGACAAGAAGATTTCAACGTTGCTTGACATGGCCGCCGATGCTTATGGCATCCTGATTGGCACGACGCCATTTCCAAATGAGACGATTGAAAAAATGCCGAACTTAAAGATCATCGCTAGAAATGGTGTGGGTTATGACAACATCGATGTTCCCTTTATGTTACAACATGGCATATATGTAACAATTACGCCGCTCGCCAATGCCTCAACGGTTGCGGAGACGACGTTAGCCGAAATCTTTGACGTATCAAAGAACGTTACCAATGATTCGCACGAGATGCGTAAGGGGAACTGGAACTACAAGAAAGATCATATGGGTTTTGATTTAGAAGGCAAGGTCCTCGGAATTCTCGGTTATGGCCGAATCGGCAAGATGGTCGCTAAGAAGGTGAGTGGACTGGGGATGAATGTCATCTACAATTCACCACATGCTGAAGACTCTGAATACGGTAAAGCGGTTAATCGCGATGCCATCTTTACTGATTCAGATATCGTCACTTTACACATGCCAGTGCTACCCTCTACTAAACAAAGCGTTGGTAAACGTGAATTTGAGATGATGGACAACTCGGCGGTTCTCATTAATTTGGCTCGTGGAGCACTCGTTAATACAGATGATCTAATCGACGCTTTAAAGAGTCACGAAATTAAGGCCGCTGCCCTGGATGTGTTTGATTCTGAACCGCTACCAATGGACAGTCCACTCTACAAGCTGGATAACGTCTTGTTAACACCGCACATTGCCTCTAACACGGTGGAATGCATGAACCGGATGGCGCATGACGCTGCCAGTGAAATTGTAAAAGTCCTAAAGGGTGAACAACCACAGTGGGCGGTTAAAAAGTAAAAGAATTAATTAAGAACTGGGATGCAATGGTCTCAGTTCTTTTTTATTTAAGAAAATCTTTAAAAAGTAATTGTCATCATCTTTTTTTCACGGTACAATTCAATGCAATACAAATGAAAAGGAGTGATGCATATGCATAATATGT
Source organism: Fructilactobacillus sp. X7R4C1 (assembly GCF_059901115.1). Classification (NCBI taxonomy): domain Bacteria; kingdom Bacillati; phylum Bacillota; class Bacilli; order Lactobacillales; family Lactobacillaceae; genus Fructilactobacillus; species Fructilactobacillus sp. X7R4C1. The sequence continues at coordinate 310,319 of NZ_JBWXVD010000001.1, read as the reverse complement.
TCAAGAAAGAATCGGTTGCTAGTTTCGTCAAAGCCGATGCCGGCTTAAAGCGAACGCTGACCGCTAAAGATCTAATCGGTCTTGGCGTCGGAGCCGTTGTCGGAACTGGGATCTTTATTCTTCCAGGACACGAAGCAGCTTTACACGCAGGACCAGCGGTTGCACTGGCATTCTTGCTTGCTGCCATCTTAGCTGGGGTCGTGGGTATGGCGTATGCCGAGTTTTCGTCGGCGATGCCCGTTGCTGGTTCAGCATACTCCTTTGGAAGTGTCGTTTACGGCGAGATCATCGGGTGGATTCTTGGCTGGGGACTGATCTTAGAGTACTTCTTGGCGGTTTCCGCTGAGGCCACTGGATTTGCTTCGTACTTTAATAACAATATTTTAGCCGCCATTGGGATTAACATTCCGAAGTTTATCCAAAGTGGACCGATGGAGGGTGGTATCGTCAACATCAGTGCCGTTGTCATTACCCTGTTAGTTGGATTACTCGCTTTAATGGGAACTAATTTTTCCAAGAAGATTGAAAATGTTGCCGTGCTGGTCAAGATTGGCATCATTGTTTTGTTTATCGTTGTGGGTGTTTTTTACATCAAGTCAAGCAACTACGTTCCGTTTTACCCGAAACAATTTCACACCCCTCCGTTTGGTTTAGGGGGAATCTCAACCGCCGCTGCCACCGTCTTTTTTGCCTTCATGGGCTTTGACGCGTTGGCATCAAATTCGGCTGAAACCGTTAATCCTAATAAGAATATGGCCAAGGGAATCCTTGGAACCGTTCTGATTGCGGCCGTCCTATACGTCGGGTTCTCTTTGGTCCTGACCGGAATGGTTCATTACTCACTACTAAACGTTGACGATCCGGCCGCTTTGGCATTCTCCATGGTGCACCTGAACTTTATGAACAAGGCCATCACGATTGGAGCACTGTTTGGGATTTTCACTGCCATGGTCACCATGGTCATCGGGAGTTCCCGACTGGTTTACTCCCTTGGACGTGACGGGCTGATTTCTAAGAAAATGGGGAAGATTAACCACAAGACCGGGATTCCGACCTACGCGGTTTGGTTAGCCGTCATCATTCAGGCCATCTTTGCCGGGGTCGTTCCTTTGACCCAACTAGTTTCATTGATTAACGCTGGAACTTTGGTTGCGTTTGCCTTTATCTCATTTGGAATTATTCCATTGAGACGAAGAAAGGACATCAAGAATACTGGTTACAAGATGCCCCTTTACCCGTACTTGCCAATCCTAGCCGGACTGATGAGTATCTACTTCATCATCATGTTACCGAACGTGACCAAGATTGCGGTAATTGGTTGGTTAGCACTGGGAATTGTGATCTACTTTGTTTACGGGATTCACCATTCTCGATTGCAAAATGAAGAATGATTAATAAATGAGAAGCCGTGAGATGGCTTCTCATTTTGTGTGGCTAATTAAGATTTTTATGTGATAAAATTAATTTGAATTCTGGTCCTATCTGGAGTTCTTTTAATACATACAAAAAGGAGAAAGAAAAATGGCTTTAAAAACAAGATTTTGTCCTAACTGTGGAGCTGAAATTCCAGTTGACGTGAAGTTCTGTACGAAATGTGGGTACAAACAACCTACTATTGATGAATTGGAAGAAATGAATCAGGAAGAGGAAACAACTACGGTTGAGGTTGACCCAAATGAAAAACAAGACGAGGGTCAACCTGAAATTGTGATTCCTGTTTCAGCTGGTGTAATTCCTGATGGATATGAATTCAGTCAAAACGGATCAGTGGCGTTAAGCGGCCACTATATTCCAGATGATGACCAGATTTTGCGTGAATTTCAACAGGAAGCTTTTAATAAAATTAGAGATATTGTGAAAGAAAATAATTGTGATGGTGCCTTTAATCTGGCAATTCAGACTCAAATTGACGGAGATAGTTCAAAAATGTTCATTTTCGCCTATTTTGACATGGCAAATAGTGTAAAATAAAAGTAGATGTTACATTAACATCGATTTAAATACATACTATGGAGGTTTTATGATGGATGACACCAAGCACTGTCCCAATTGTGGTAAGTTGTTAAAGGCGGATGTGAAATTCTGTCCTTATTGTGGTCAAGCTCAACCAGAGATGACTGATGCACAAAGTAGTCAAAGGACTGATAATCAACAGGCTAATTATGGTTATCAAGAAACTAATAATGAGCAGCAGACTTATCGGCCAGAATCCAACAATGGAGCGGATATTCGAGCTGAATATTCATCACCTAACATGATTACCTCGTTTAAAGATTACTTTGGAAACATGTTTCATATTTCTGGAAGAATGAGCAGGGCATCATATTGGTGGTCAAGCTTGGATGTTGCTTTAATTGTCTTTGTTACTTGGGGACTTATTGCGATTTTTAGTTCTACAAATACTTCCGCTGGGAATATGATTGCAGGATTATTTGCCATAGTATTTATCATTTTGTATATCTTTTTATACATCGGTAACATCACTTCCATGTGTCGTAGATTTCATGACATCAATTATTCAGCTGGTTTCTGGTGGTTACAACTGATTCCATTTGTTGGAAGCATCATTGTCTTCATCTTCATGCTGTTTAGCTCTGTGGACGAAGGCAATCGCTTTGGTGGACCGGATGTTAGTTATTTGAAAAAAATAAAATAATTTTTACCGTACGAAAAGGCACATTTCATAATTGAAATGTGCCTTTTCGTATTACTTTTTAAAATGTTTCATATAATAATCCGGGGTATAGATGACACCAATTTTTGCGTTTTTATCTACCTTGTCCATTTGTCGTGGATAAAGTAATAATTTTGAAAACGTTTTGTGATTGGAAAATAGTTGTTTGGGAGCAAATACCGTTTCAATGTATTTATCAGAGAGTTTATCATACATTCTTAACAGATAGACTTTATGGCCTTCGTAATTGAATAAATAATGATTAGTTTTTTTGTTTTTCATAAGAACCATATTTTTTTGAAGCATTACTTTGTCTGCGACGACATCTTCTACATCTTTTTTTGAATAAAAGCTTTTTTCATAATCTTCATAATCATCGCCAACCATTGCAATCATCGACAAAACGTTATATTTACTATTGGTGTTGGTGTATGACCACTTCATGATTTCATTAGGAGATGTCGATCCTTGCGACTCATAATACTTATATCCGCCAAACGAGATTCCTGCTAGTAAAAGAATGACGACTACGATACTGGCAATAATGATTCCGGCGGTTGAGTGCTTCTTTTTGGACTTGTTATTTTCAGATTGACTTTTGTGATTAGAAGTTACTTTATCGTTGGGATTCGGCTGTCTTGCACCACAATACGGACAGAATCTGTTTTCTTTTGGAATTTTTTTGCCACAATTTATACAGTATTTCTCGCTATTGTTCATCGTGTATTCTCCATTTTAGATTAGTTTCTAGATCCTAACGTAAATTGCTTATCTGGCTTAATGGTGCTTCCCCAACTTGAATCGATGTGATAGTTGGTTTGATGAAAAACATTGGTTAAGGTGTCAGCAACTTGTAGTGGCATTTTCTTAGGATCGGTGTTTGATTCATCATCACTTAAAACTTTGTATACATAGGTGGATTGATGATTAGGACGTTTAACCTTGATTAAATAGAAACTGCCAAAGTTTTTGTTTTCATTATTATTTTTTATGTAGAACTTATATGATTTATCTTGTTTATTGTACATTAAGGTTGCTTGGTTACCCTCAAAAGAATCGTTAAGCGTGGATGATCCAATGCCACCTTCAGGTAGTTCAGTATTATTAATCGACTTAATCACGCTACTAGCATTGGTATCCTGATTAGGGAAAACATGGCGCGCCTTAAAGTAGAAGTTCAACCCGAAAATAACGGCGAGCACGATCGTCCCAATCCCACCTAGCAGTTTCTTCAAGTTACTTTTATTGTTTTGGGGATGATTTTCAGTCGGACTGGTTTTGGTTTGTTGCTGGGTAGTCTGGGGCTGCTCAACTCCACAATACGGACAAAAGCTCGCGTCTTTTTGAATCTTTTTACCACAGTTGACACAAAACTTTGTATTATTCATTAGATTTCATCCTACTTTCAAAATACTTGTGAACCCATGACCATCCCGAAAATAATTCCAATGATCATCAAAATGACTGACGCAATTATCAAAATAATTCCAGCATTTTGGTGGTATTTGAGTTCGATTGCGCCAAGGACAATTCCGATAATTCCAAACACGATGGGGATAAAGAGGGTCGATAAAACGGCGGAAATCCAACCGAACACCAGTAGAAGGGTACTGATGGTTTCGGGATTGCCCTGATTGTTAGTAGTCTGGGGTTGCATACTTGCTGGACTTGGTTGTGACTCATTATGCGGGATCGAATTGATTTCTGGCTGTTTGGCACCACAATATTGACAGAACTTCGTTTCTTTGGGAATCTTTTTACCGCATTTAACGCAGAATTTTTCGTTAGTGTTATTCATTGAAATAAGCCTCCATCTTGTGATTGAATTCATTATTCACATTAATAATACCATTCCCTTGTTACTCCCGCAATTGAAGGCTGAATTAAGAGAAATAAAAAACGTTCGACTGAATTTATTTTCAATCGAACGTTTTTGAAACGGCTATTTGTATTGTTGGGCTTCCTCATCACTACAGTAGAGCCAGTGACCAGGACGGACTTCCTGAAGGTATTGGTCTTCTTTAAATGGTTGACTATGGTCGAACTTGATAATCTTGTGCTGTTTCTCTGAGTGTGGGTCAGGAACTGGCACCGCTGACAACAAGCTTTGGGTGTACTTGTGAAGGGGATGGTTGTATAACTCATCGGTATCGGCCATTTCCACGATTTTACCAGCGTACATGACGGCGATTCGGTCACTAATGTACTTCACCATTGAAAGGTCATGAGCGATGAATAGGTACGTTAGACCCTCTTTTTCTTGAATGTCCTGCATTAGGTTTACGACCTGAGCCTGAACGGAAACGTCAAGGGCGGAAATTGGTTCATCAGCGATGATGAATTTAGGCTTAACTGCTAGGGCTCTAGCAATTCCAATTCGTTGTCGTTGACCACCGGAGAACTCGTATGGGTAACGACTGGCATGTTCTTCGTTTAGGTTAACGAGGTGAAGGAGTTCTCGCACCCGGTTATCTCGTTCATCAGAATTTTTAACCAGGTGATTGATATCAAGACCTTCGGCGATGATGTCCTCCACTTTCATTCGTGGATTAAGTGAGGCATACGGATCCTGAAAGATCATCTGCATCTGACTACGCAGGTTCTTCATCTGTTTTCGTTTTAACTTCGAGATGTTTTGCCCCTCAAAGTCAATTTCACCATCAGTTGGGTCGTATAAACGAATGATGTCTCTTCCGGTCGTACTTTTACCAGAACCAGATTCACCAACCAGTCCCAGCGTTTCACCAGGATAAATGTTGAATGAGATGTCGTCAACGGCCTTAACTTCATCGGGCTTTCCGACGTTAAAGTATTGTTTTAAATGTTTAACTGAAACAATGGGATCTTTTTTAGTCATGGTCGTTTTCACCTCGTTTCTTAAATTCAGCCTGGCGCCTTTGAATTGATTCCGGTGGGGTAACCTTTGGAGCTCGCTTATCTAACAACCAGGTGGCGGCGTAGTGGCTGTCACTGACCTTGAAGAAGGGTGGTTGTTTTTCGTGGTCAATCTTTAAAGCGTACTTGTTACGGGCATAGAAAGCGTCACCCTTTGGTGGGTTAATCAAGTTTGGTGGGGTACCTGGAATCGTGTTTAAGCGGTCACTCTTCATTGAGAGGGTCGGCATGGAATCAAGGAGTCCCCACGTGTAGGGATGTTGTGGATTGTAGAAAATGTCGTCAACGGTTCCATACTCGACAATCTTACCGGCGTACATAACGGCTACTCGATCGGCGATGTTGGCAACCACTCCTAAGTCATGGGTGATGAAGATAATCGACGTTCCAATTCTGTCCTTTAACTCTCTTAGTAGCTTAATGATTTGAGCTTGAACCGTAACGTCCAATGCGGTAGTCGGTTCGTCGGCGATTAGAACATCAGGATGGTCAATAATAGCCATCGCAATCACGATTCTTTGTCTTTGACCACCAGAAAATTGGTGGGGATAGTCGCGCATCCGTTCTCTTGCGTTGGGAATTCCGACTTCTTCAAGTACTTTGGCCGCCCGCTTTAAGGCTTTTCCTTTGGACATTCCCTCGTGAACTCGTAGTGGTTCAGCCACTTGATTACCGATGTTCATGGTGGGGTCCAGTGAGGTCATGGGATCCTGAGAGATCATGGCAATCTTGCCGCCTCGGATCTTATCCATTTGTTTTTTGGATTCTTTTAAAACATCTTTGCCTTCAAAATCAATTGTACCGTTGGTGATGGTTTCGTTATCAGCTAGAAGACGCATGATCGTTCTTACGGTGATTGATTTCCCTGAACCAGATTCACCAACAAGGGCGAGCGTTTCTCCTTTGTCAAGGTGAAAGCTAACGTCACGAATGGCCTTCACAGTTCCGTTTAGGGTAGCAAAATCAATTGACAGGTTTTTAACGTCTAAAACTTTTTGAGCCATCTTATCTGTCTCCTTTACTTAGATTTTGGATCGAACGCATCTCTTAATCCATCTCCAAGCAGGTTGGTCGTAATCATAATGACTGACAGTACGATTGCTGGAACCCACATTTGATATGGTAAGAAATGAAAGGCCTTCTGACCATCGTTTAGAAGTGTACCAAGGGATGCGTTTGGTGCTGGGATCCCAATTCCAATGAAACTTAGGAAAGCTTCAAAGAAGATGGCCGATGGAATGGTGAACATGGTTTGAATAATGATAGTGGAACTGAGGTTTGGAATCAGGTGTTTCATCGCAATCTTGAATGGTGATTCACCAAGGGTTCTGGCGGCTAGGACGTATTCTGATTCCTTTAGTTTAAAGGTCTGAGCACGAACTAAACGTGACATGGTGATCCATCCGGTAAAGGCAATGGCGATGATGATTGAAGTGATTCCGGGTTTTAGGATAAGTAGTAATAAGACTACGACGATTAGGTTAGGAATTGATGAGAGGATTTCAACGATTCTCTGCATGAAGGTGTCAACGGCACCACCGACCCAACCAGAGATTAAACCGTAAGGAACACCGACTAAGAGGTCAACTGCTGTCGCAACAACCGCGATAAACAGTGATAACCGAGTCCCGTAGAGAATTCTTGAGAAGAGGTCACGTCCTAAGTAGTCGGTCCCCATGATGTAGTAGGTTCCCTTTGGAACGTGTTCTGCTTGATATGCGTTGACCATGTGGCCACCGGCTTCGTGAATACCGTTTAAACCGGGGATGTTAAGTGAACCCCACTTTGGTGGGAGGTTGGCGTACAAAACGTTTTGAGCGTTTGGATCGTGTGGTGAAAGAATCGGGGCGAAGATTGCGACTAGGGCGATAATGACTAAGAGAATTAAAGAAGTCATGGCAACTTTATTTCGAACTAGTCTTCGTTTAACGTCTTGAAAGTACGTTAAAGATGGGGTGTTAATTGATTCCGATTCAGTGTCCAAGTTTGAAAGGTCGTCACTTGCGAACTGGAACTGATCTTCAAGTGGTGGTAAGTTTTCGGCCATTATTCTTTACCTCCGTTTCCTAGTCTGATTCGTGGATCGATGATTCCGTAAAGAATATCGACAACTAAGATAATGACAACTAATAAGAATGAGTAGAAGATTGTGAGTCCCATGATGGTGGGGTAATCGTTCGTCAGAATGGACTGAACGAATTGATTACCAATTCCAGGAATTGAGAAGATGTTTTCAACAACTAGTGAACCCGTCATGATTGAAACGGCCATGGGACCAACGATGGTTATAACGGGAATCAGTGAGTTTCTTAGCGCATGATGCGTAATCGTCTTTCTTTCCGAATCACCCTTGGCTTTTGCCAGTTCAATGTAGTCACTGTCTAAGACATCAACCATTTCAGTTCTCATGAACCGGGCGACGTTTGCAAGTGGAAAGGCCGCAAGCGCTAACGTCGGTAGGATACTAGAACTGAAGTTCTGCCAGAGGGCAACTGGGAACCATTGTAGTTTGTAGCCAAAGTAGTACTGAAGCAGAACGGCTAAAACGAAACTTGGGATTGAGATTCCAAGGATTGAGATGAAGGTGGCACTTGAATCAACCCAGGTATTTTTCTTGATGGCGGCAACGGCACCAAGGATGATCCCAAGAACCGAACCAACGACCATGGCTTGGGTACCAATCTGCATTGAAGGACCAATGTCATGGGCAATCAATTGAGTAACTGGTTGGTTGTTAAATTGAAATGAAGTACCTAGATTTCCGTGGAGTAAATTTCCCATGTAGATTAAGTACTGATCCCATAGTGATTTGTTTAATCCGTACTTTTGGTTCATTATTGCGATTTGACTTGGCTGGAGTTTTGCCTGGTTTGAGTAAGGCGTACCGGGTAAAAATTTCATCAGGAAGAAGGTAACCGAAGCAACAATGAATAAAGTGAGGACTAGGTAGAAAATTCGACGGATGATGTATTTAGTCATTTTAATTTACCTCTCTTTATTTCTTGTAGGTAGCCGCGAGATTGAAATTCCCGTTTGGTGACAGGTTGTAGTTGTGAACGTCGCTTCTGGTAAGAGCTGCGGTGTTTTGTTGATAAAGCGGAACGACTCCTTCTTGCTTAGTCAAGATGGTCTGAGCGTTCAGGAGGTTCTGCCAACGGGCTTGATAGTTGCCGGCGTTTTTATCAGATGCTTGTTTGATTTGTTGGTCAAACTCTTTATTGGACCAGTGACCATCGTTCATAGCGCCACCGGTTTCAAAGAGGTTCAAGAAGGTTACTGGATCTGGGAAGTCGGCGTTCCAAGCTGAGACAACCATGTCGAAGTCCCCACTAGAAGAACGTTGAAGTCGGTTCTTAAATGGCACGTTTGAAAGGGTCACTTTTAGTCCAGGCAATTTCTGGAGTTCAGCTTGCAAGAATTCGGATTGCTTTAGGGATGAATCGGTATCGTCACCTAATAAGGTTAAGTTGATGTTTTTCTTCCCGGTCTCCTTTAGACCCTCAGTCCAAAGCTTTTTAGCTAACTTAGGATTGTAGTCGTTATAACTTGAGTCCTGTTTACTTTGAGCCTCGTCTTTAAAGTCGACTCCCGTTTGTTTGTTCCAAGTCATCTTAGCTGGAACAACACTTGAATCCGGTGTAGCAGTCTTACCTAACACTTGGTTAGAGAGGAGTTGGCGATTGATGGAATGACCAATGGCTTGTCTAATCTTGGTGTTCTTAAAGAATGGATCCTTCTGCTCGTTCATCTCAATGTAGAAAGTACTTGAAGTTGGTTTTGTTGAGAAGTCTTTTTCGTTTTTCAGTTGGTTAGCTGAATCACCGGTTAGGCCGTTGTACTGGTCAATTACGTGACTAGAGTACAAGTTAAGTCCGGTATTGGGATCTTTAACAACGTAGTATTTAACGGCGTTCAATCTAATGTTCTTTTGGTTCCAGTACGAGTTATTCTTGCTCTCAGTCCAGGCGGTGTTTCCAACCTGCCATTTATCTAACTTGAATGGTCCATCGAATACCATGTCCTTACTGTTTAATCCATACTGACTTCCCGCTTTTTCAACGACCTTCTGATTAAGTGGCAAGTATGATGCTCCGGTTAATAGGGCGTTGAAGTAGGGAATTGGTTGCGACAGGTTAACTTGTAACTTATGGGGACCAATGGCCTTAACTCCTAGGGTCTTTGGTGAAGCCTTCCCGTTGGTAATCTTGTCAGCGTTTTTAACTCCCTCAAAAATGTAGGAGTATTGAGAAGCCGTCTTTGGATCAACGATTCTTCTCCATGAGTAGACGAAGTCGTATGCGGTGACGGGGTCTCCATTTGACCATTTGGCGTTTCTCAGATCGAAATTATACTGAGTTCCACCTTTGGTTGGGGTAACGACTTTGGTCGCAATGCCAGGTTCAATCTTGCGGTTATTGTAGCGATAAAGACCTTCCATCGTGTTGTTTAGGTTTTGCGCTCCAATACTATCCGTTACCATACTTGAGTCCATCGTAGAAATAATATCGCTGGAGTTGACTGCCATGTCCTTACTCCCCGATTTACTACTTCCAGAAGAACAACCAGTAAGCATCAATGCTAAAGCGGCACCAATGAATGCTACTGAAAATATCTTCTTATGGTTCAAATGAAACACCTCCATGTTTGCTGTTTTGCTTTTTGTCGAATATACGCGCGTGTTTCACAAAAGTAAATACGTTTTTTATATTTTTCTTAAGAATCTTAATAAATCTTTAAAGCAAGTGACGTTATATCAACGTTTTTACTTGACGTTACAAAACTTGTGACATGAGTAAGGGAAGCTAAATAATGAAAATGATACACATCTTTGATTATGTAACTTTTAGCGGATGAGAATCCCTTTGTGAAGGGGTTTAGTTATGCAAGTTTTTGATTAACGATTGAAATTGAGATTTGATTAGGATTGGTCAAGTTAAAAGTGTCTCAAACGAGAGGACAAGTGATACAATACTGACAAGAAAAATATTAAGGAGTGATCATTTTGGATAAGAAAGCAATTAATCCGCAAGACCTGGAATGGTATGAAAAAAGTTATGAAGACAAAGACGACAGTCTTGTCTTAGAACGGGCCGTCTCTCATAATGGCATTAACAACAGTGCTGCTGATTACAAGGCTGATGAAAAAATGAAACGAGTTTTCTCGGTCGAAGTTCCCGAACAACCCGTTGCTGATCAGAAGCAAAGTGGAAGGTGCTGGATGTTTTCAGCACTTAACACCATGCGTTTTAAGATTGCCGAAAACTACAAGGTTTCACCAAAATTTGAATTATCACAGAACTACGTTAACTTCTGGGATAAGTTTGAAAAATCAAACTACTTCTTAGAAAACGTGATTAACACCGCTGATCAACCATTAGGTTCACGCAAGATCGACTTCTTAATGGAAACCCCACAACAAGACGGGGGCCAATGGGACATGTTGTGCGCCATCATTGAAAAGTACGGAGTTGTTCCAAGTTCAACCATGGTTGAAACTTACAATAGTAATCGCTCTGATGAATTGAATCAGACTTTAAACCTGAAATTACGTCGGGATGCGGAAGAATTGCGTAAGATGGTGAAAGATGGTGCGACGGAAGAAAAACTTGAGTCCACTAAGAGTAAGATGCTAAACGATGTTTACCGCATCTTGGCATATTCGCTGGGTCGCCCAACGAAGCGCTTTGATTTCGAGTACCGTGACACCGACAACAAGTACCACATTGACAAGGATCTGACTCCGAAAGAGTTCTTTGATAAATACGTCAACATCAACCTGGAAGACTACGTTTCATTGATTAACTCGCCAACTGGTGACAAGCCATTTGACCAGACCTACACGATTGAAATGTTAGGGAACGTGGTTGGTGGCAGACAGGTTAAGCATTTAAACCTGAAGATTGATGAATTGAAAGACTTAGCTATTAAGCAATTAAAGAACGGTGAAGCGGTTTGGTTCGGCTGTGACGTTGTCCAAGATTCTGACCGTAAAAAGGGAATCATGGATACGCACTTGTACCACAAGGATGCTTTATTTAGTACCAACCTTAAGATGAGTAAGGGTGCAAGACTTGATTACAAGGAAAGCATGATGACCCACGCCATGGTGATTACCGGCGTTGACCTAGTCGATGATCAACCAACCAAGTGGAAGGTTGAAAACAGCTGGGGTGAAAAAGTCGGTGAAAAAGGTTACTTTGTCATGAGTGACGACTGGTTCAACGAATTTGTTTACCAGACCGTTATCAACAAGAAGTACATGTCTGACAAGCAACTTGAGGAACAAAAACAGGCACCTAAGATGCTTGAACCTTGGGACCCAATGGGTTCACTAGCTAGTTTTAAAAAATAATTAAAATTTTTGTTGACAGATATTGGTCGACGGATTAGTATACTTACAACAAATTAAATAAACGAGATGGAAAAGCTGAGTACCCGTTGAATTTTCTAAGAGAGTCTCTGGTCGGTGTGAAGGGATGAGATGAATTCGGGGAATATGGACTTTTAATCATTTACTGGCAAGAGTTTCGAACCAGTGACGGGGTTGCTACCGATATCATCGCAAGGCTCTTCTAGTTCAGACGTCGACTAGAGCAGTCTTTGAGGCAGTTACTTGAAAGGGTAACTGTAAACTAAGGTGGTAACACGAAAGCATTCGTCCTTTTTAATTAAAGGGCGGATGCTTTTTTTATTTAATTTAATGAATTAAGCAATCAAATAAAAATTAGGAAGTGGACATCATGAGGAGAAGTACTAAGTGGATTATTGGAATTATCATTGTGGTTGTGATCGTTGGGTTAGGTTGGTTTAGTTTTGCCAGACACTCTGCTGAAAGTAAAAAGACCGTTAACGTCGGTCTAATGAGCGGCTCTAAATCAGACGATGAGATTTGGAAGTCAGTCGCTGAGACTGCCAAGAAGAAGTATGGGGTTAACATTAAGTTCACCCACTTCACTGATTACACGCAACCGAACAAGGCTTTGACTCAACACGAGATTGATTTGAACTCATTTCAACATTATGCCTTCTTAGATAACTGGAATAAGCAAAATCATTCTGACATTGTTTCCGTTGGTAACACTTACATCGCTCCTATCAGACTTTATTCAAAGAAGTACAAGAACGTTAAGGACATTCCAGCTGGTGGGACGATTGCCGTTCCAAACGATACTTCCAATGAGAGTCGTTCGCTTTACCTCCTTAAGAACGCGGGACTTATCACTTTGAAAAACCAGAAGGGCTTTTTAGGATTAAACGCCATTCAGAGCAATCCAAAGCACTTGAATTTCAAAGAAGTGGACGCATCACAAACCCCACGAGTACTAAACAGTGTCGATGGTGCCGTTATTAATAACACTTACGCCGTTCCCGCTCACTTAGGTGATAAGGAAACGATCTTTACCGAACCACTCAACAATGATTCGAAACAGTGGATCAATTTGATTGCTGCTAACAAGGACCAGAAGAATAACAAGAACTACAAAGACGTTGTAAAATCATTCCAGACCAAGAAGACCGAGCAACTGGTCAAGAAGTATTATGGAAACACCGAAATTCCTGCTTGGAATCGTAAATTTTAGGAGGAACTAATGAGTAATAATATTGTGCAATTCAAGGACGTCTCAGTTACGTTCAAACAAAAAAAGAATGTGATTCACGCCGTTTCAGACGTATCGTTGAAAATTCCCAAAGGTGAAATCTTCGGAATTGCTGGCTACTCCGGTGCCGGTAAATCGACGTTAGTTCGAACCATTAACCTGCTACAGAAACCAACCGACGGAGAAGTCGATGTGTTTGGGAAAACCTTCTATAAAAAAGAAGGCGACCAAGTTTCTTCAATTAATACGAAAGAGTTGCGTGACGAACGGCGCCAAATTGGGATGATTTTTCAACACTTCAACTTACTTGAGGAACAAAACGTCCAACGCAACGTTGAGTTCGGATTGAAGCACAGTGGTTTAAAGGAAAAAGAACGTGAGGCCAAAGCCAAGAAGATGCTCGACATTGTTGGTTTGGGTGATTATCTAAAAGCCTATCCATCCCAACTCTCTGGTGGTCAACAGCAACGAGTTGCGATTGCTAGAGCGCTCGCTAACGACCCTAAGATTTTGATTTCTGACGAAGCTACTTCCGCACTTGACCCTAAAAATACCGATCAAATCTTGGATTTACTGAAAGAATTGAACGAGAAATACGGCTTAACGATTATTCTGATCACCCATGAAATGGAAGCCATCAAACGCATTTGTCAGGAAGTTGCCATCATGAGTCAAGGAAAAGTGGTTGATGTTGGTAATCTACTTGATATCTTCGTTGATTCGAAGAATCCAACTACCAGAAAGATTGTTGGAAACAGTTTCAACGCACTTGAAATCTTGAAGTCGATGAACATTGACGTTAACAAGCGAAATCTAGTTCAGTTGACGTATCTATCAGATGACATTAGCGATCCAATCATCGTTAGCCTGTACGAGAAGTTCCATATTTCGGCAAGTATCATCTACAGTAATATTGAAAAATTGGGTGAGCAGGTCGTTGGAACGTTGATTGTTGATTTACTTGGAAGTCAAGAGGATCAAGAAGCAGCGGTTAAGTACCTTAATGGTCAAGACATCAAGGTCACTGAATTGAAGGAGGCAGAATAATGGGAGCTTGGTTTGCAACTCATTTTCCCAACGTGGTTTCACAGGGATTAAATGGTGAAGAAGGCTGGATCACAGCCGTTAATCAGACAATTTACATGACGTTTTGGTCCGCAATCTTTGGTGGGATTGCAGGAATCATCTTTGGAGTTTGTTTAGTGATTTTTGCGGATAACGGGATTATGCCATGTCATCCACTGTTCTGGATTATCGACAAAGTTGTTTCGCTATTCCGAGCCGTTCCCTTTATCATCTTGCTGGCCTTCATTGCCCCAGTGACGCAGAAGATTGTTGGAACCCAAATCGGGACGACGGCCGCTTTAGTACCTCTATCAGTCGGAGTCTTTCCGTTTTATGCGCGGCAGGTCCAAGTCGCCCTGGAGAGTGTCGATCATGGCATCATTGAATCGGCGGAATCACTAGGGGCCACGAACTGGGACTTGATTTTCGGTGTGTACCTCAGTGAAGCGCGTTCAGAGTTGATTCGAGTATCAACCGTAACTTTGATTAGTTTAGTTGGTTTAACCGCTATGGCCGGTGCCATTGGTGCTGGTGGTCTTGGTAACATGGCCATCTCATACGGGTACAACCGCTTCGCAAACGACACGACCTTGGTCGCAACGATCCTAGTTGTCATCATGGTTCTGATTATTCAAGTTGTTGGTGACGTCTGGGCCAAGTTTGCTAACCACGCCGATCGCGGTTAATAAATAAGAATTTAAAGAAGGGTGTTTAAGAATGGAAAAGGCAGAGAAAATCAAAATTTTACAGGATCTAATTCAGATTAAGTCCGTCAACGGTAATGAAATTGAGATCTCAGAGTACTTGTCGAAGCTGCTGAAAAAGCACGGTATTGACAGTAAGATTTTTCCGTTTGGCGACGGCCGTGCCAACTTGATTGCTGAATTTGGAACTGGTGAATCTGGGAAAGTACTGGCTTTAGAGGGACACCAAGACACGGTGGCGGTTGCTCATCCGGAAAATTGGAAACACGATCCGTTTAAGGGTGAAATCGTGGGTGACAAGATCTACGGTCGTGGTGCCGCTGACATGAAGAGTGGGCTAGCGGCCGAGGTGATTGCGCTCTGTGAGTTAGCTGATAAGGGCGAGGTTCCTGATGGGAAGATTCGTTTGATTGCGACTTCTGGTGAAGAATTTGGTGCGCCTGGTGCTTATAAGATTGAACCAAAGTATATTGACGATGTGGACGCTATGATTGTCGGTGAACCATCCGATGGGGATGTCACCTATGCCCACTCTGGAAGTTTGAACTATCAGATTACTAGTACTGGAAAACCAGCGCACAGTTCGACTCCTGATTTGGGGTTGAACGCCATTACTGGTTTGGTTAAATACATTCAAGCTGAGCCGGATTTCTTCAACGATTTACCAGTTGATCCAGTGCTTGGCAAAGTCCAACACAGTATCACCGTCATTAACGGTGGGGAACAGGTTAACATTATTCCTGGATCAGCAAGTTTACTTGGAAACGTCCGTCCCACCCCTTCATTTAATAACGACAACGTGATTGAATTGATTCAAACAATCGTTGATAAAGTGAACGACGAGACCCCATATCACCTCGAATTTAAGTTGGTTCACAACTTTTATCCAATTGAAACCGATAAGGACAATCAGTTCGTCCAGGATGCTTATGAGGTTACCAAAAAGGATTATCAGAATCGCAAGCCCGAGTTGATTGTCAATAACGGTGCGACTGATGCGAGTGTTTACGTTCAGGAAAACGACAAAATGGCCGTGATCTTGTTAGGTCCCGATAAGAACAACACGTCACACCAGATTAACGAGTATACGACACTTTCGAGTTATCTTGATACGATTAATGCTTATCAGGATATTGCGAACGATTTCTTTGAAAAGTAGTAAAAATAAAGGCCTTGAACTGTGGAGTTCAAGGCCTTTTTGTATGGCTTTGTTTAAAATATAATTTCTTCATATTAGTGAAACATAACTATATCCATAGCTATTGTTTTGGCCAACTTGTTAATCATACATGACATTATTATCTAGAACTGATTGATGGTAGAATACAACTATTAAATGAAAACAAATTAAGGAGAGGGGAATCTCTATGATTAAACGAAGAGTATTTTTTAGTTTTTATTATGATGAAGATGCTTCACGTGTTCAACAAATAAAGAATATGGGTATTGTTGAAGGGAATACGATTATCAATTCAAATGCTTGGGAACAAGTTAAACGTAGTGGGGATGCTGCTGTTAAACGATGGATAAATGATAATATGAAACAAACTTCATGTACAGTCGTACTAATTGGTACACATACGGCAGATAGAAAATGGGTAAAATATGAAATTGAACATTCTTTAGAAATAGGTAAGCCAATAATTGGAATCTATATAAACAATCTCAAAGATTTTAATGGAGATAGATCAGTACAAGGGAAAAATCCATTACCGAATGAAGTTGATGTATACGATCCATCTAAAACTATGGCTTATAATGAAATAAGTAACAATATTGAAAAATGGATAGAGAATGCTATTTCGAAAAAATGAGGTGATAGTTTGGATGAAGATAAAAATCAAGAACAAACAGTTAATGAACAAAAATTAGAAAAAACATTAGATTTTATTGAAAGTATAATAAGTCGAATGGCAAAAAATTCTTTTCAACTTAAAACGTGGATGGTAACAATTTTTTCAGCCATAATAGTATTAATAATTGGGCAAAAAATAAATTTATTTCTTTCATCATTAGTTTTAATAATTCCAACCTTGTTTTTTGGTGGATTAGATGCATATTATTTGAAATTAGAAAGACAGTTTAGATATCTTTATACGGCCATAGTTGATAGACCAAATGATTTTAACTATAAGCCATTTGATTTGAATACAGCTGTAGATGGAGTAAAACAAGCAAGTTTTTGTAAAACATTAAAATCTCCAAGTATCTGGGCTTTTTATGGTTCCTTATTACTTTTAATATTTATAATTGTGATATTTTCATTAATAGCTAAATATTCACCATTGGTCATTATTATTAATGTTAGTTAGGAGTATGTGATATGTATCGTGGTTATAATTTAAATTTAGATGAGAATGATCTTAATGGTTTGTTTCCTTCTTCAATAATGGATAAAGCGTCTATGAATTTTTATAAAAATAATTTGTCTGCTAATGTTGAAAAAAGCATTAAGGACATTATAAAAGATAATTCCACAGTAAATGTATCTAAGAGTAATGAAAATAGTATTGATATTACTGAAATAGGGAAGAAATGGTTTCCTAAACAAAATGATAAAGTTTTTATTTCTCACTCTCATAAAGATGAGAGGTTAGCTTTAAGATTATCAAAATGGCTGAAGGAAGAATTTGGTCTTAATTCTTTTATTGATTCTTTAGTTTGGGGATATGCTCCTGATTTATTGAAAGAAATAGATAATGATTATTGTTATAATGAATCGACTGAGCTTTACGATTATAATAAGAGAAATATTACAACATCTGAAGTCTATCTTTTGCTTTCCTCTGCTTTGCATGAAATGATAGACCAATGTGAATGTGTTATTTTTATAAATACGCCAAACTCAGTAGAAATAAATAATGTAAATGATTATTATACAAATTCACCATGGCTTTATGATGAATTACAAACTGCTAAATTTATTGAGAAAAGAACTCCTAAAGGAATTGAAACATTAGAAGAAAGTAATAAAAGTTTGACCAGAAATAATCAATTACCTAAATTCAAACGTAATACTACTGAAGAAATTAAATCACTTCAAACAATTAACACTAATGATCTGAAACATTGGGAAGATTCTTGGAATAATTTTAAAGGAAAAAGAAGTATTTTAGAAAATGATAATGATGAGAGTAGAAAGAAACTATTGTTTGAAATGAATGAAAAAGATCCTTTATATTTTTTGTATAAAATAAATAATTAATTAAATAAAGAAGTCCAACATAAAAACCATATGTGCTACACATATGGTTTTTATATTGGACTTTATATCTTAGAAAGCATCTTGAGTGCTTTTATTACCTTAGGGTTATCTGTTACTTTCTTATTAGCTTCTTCATTAATTCTTTTACGGTTTTTGGGATCCATTAATTTATCGAATAATTGGTTCAGCTCTTTATCGGTTATATTCATATTAATTTCTCCTTTCTTAAACCACTATCTATGCTTTCAATACATGCTATTTTATAAATTTAGTTTTGTCAAACGCCAAGTGTAGATTGCATTAAATATAAGTCTAAATAACAATGAAAGGTAACATACTCTTTTAATTCAGCTTGTGACATGCTTTTTTGAGCAATTGCAACGGAAATTTTATAGAGAGTCATGTCATCATGTATATCAAATGTATAATAATTATTACTAAGAAATGTAAAGGCAGCTAACATGGCTGTTCTTTTGTTACCATTCGTAAAGAATTGGTAGCTTGCTAGGGAATGCCAAATATAAGTTGCCTTATCAATAATGATAGGATGAAGGTCTTTGTTAAATAAATATTGGTTAATTTGGCCCAAAATTCGTTCTAAACCTGCCTGATCCTTTAAACCGTAGATAGTTTTTTCTTTAATTAGAATTTCGGCTTGTTTATTGATATTTTTCATTTCAGGTACACATAAATTAAATTGTGGCAAAGTTAAGACTAATCTGTCAGTTAAATGATTATGGACGTTAAAAACTGATAATTTAAGTGCGTTTTTTTCATTGGTTATTGATTTGTAAAAATGGAGATTAATTTTTGTTATTTCTTTTATATTAAGTGTTTTTTTGAGTAATTTTTTATACTCATTAATCTGTTCTGTTTTACTGTTTTGATAGTTTGTGATTATTAAGGCTTGAGGTAATTCCCTATTTATCTGTTTATCTATTGACATATTTAAATTCCCTTAATATACATACGCTAAAAATATATTAAATTTGCGCATAAAAAAAGAGCTTGGTTACCAAGCTCTTTTTTAAAATTACCATCTTAAAATAGCTGCAACTTTCTTGTCAGTTGGCATATCGTCAGCAGGCAATACAGTAACATCACCATCAAGGCCAAGAACCGTCAATGCTAATGAGTTTAATTCGTTAGCTGGACGTGAACCTTCGGCGTTAACTTCAACGTCTTCACCGTTGTCCTTGCTTTGAACGTAAGCATCTTGTTGGATGATTAGGTTAGCAATACGGTCGTCAATGGCAGCCTTCAAGATTTCATCGTAATCGTCAGTGGTCTTCTTAGCACCGTCGGCTTTGTCATAAACGTCTTTCATTGACTTCTCACCATCTGAAACGAAGTTATCGTGAATGGTTTGAGCAACTTCTTGGACGTTTTCGCCAGCGTTTTTAACGGCAGCATCCATTTCAACGTGCTTGTCTTCAACTACGTATGGGTTGTGAGTAGCACGGTTGAAACGGCCTTCGTCTTCAGCGTTTGCAACAACTACTAATGGATTGTGGTCCTTGTTTGAAACATGCTTTTGAACATATTTGTCAACCAATTCGTAGTATTCGTGAGTGTCCCACTTAGCTCCGTTTTTTCTAGGATCGTCTTGGGTCTCAGTTTCGGTCTTGTCTGAGTCAAATGGATCTGGAGTGTCGGTGTCGTCATCAACAACGCTCAAGTCGTTAACGTGGAATACTTTGAAGTCATCACGTTGTAAGAACAACATGTCAAAATCAGGAACGAATTGGTATTGTCTTACGATTGGTAAGATTTGCAATTTGTCTGAGAATGAGAATGCTGTTTGTGGAGCGTAGTTCAATTGAGCAACTTCGATAGAATCGTTAGTTACGTACATGATGATCCCCTTAGCAATGGTTGCCTTAGGTTGTAAAGTCTTTAAGTAGTTCTTAATTTGAAAATCATAGGCGTTCCAAAGTTCTGGTTTATATTGCTTTTGAAATGCTTTTTTAGCAGTGTCAACCAAACTATTGATTTGGGTGTTGTCTCTACGAGTATTGTCTTCCTTAGGATCCAAGGGTACAGTGATTGTTAAAACTGGGCCGTTATCGGATTCCAAGTCAAGCAAGTTTTTAATTTGATCTTTTTTGTCATGCTTAGCCATGGTAAAACCTCCATTAATAAATTGTTACTATACTCTACTATATTACCATTTTTAAAAACAATTGGAAACGGGTACCTCGATTAGAGTTTATCGGTTACCAGTCGTTTAATTAAAAAGAACACAATGAGGGCAAAAACGACGATGATACCGATTAACACCATCAGTTTCTTGAAACTCCCCTGCAAAATCGTGTCACCACCAAGCGAGTAGATGATTGAGATGGGAATGCTTCCCAGAATCGTCGCAATCTTCACTTTCTTGTCTGGAAACCGTTTCTTATCCTGATTGGCCTGAAAACTGACTAGAAACGTTGGGATAAAGGGGATCGAATATCCGATAATCAGACCGAGGAGGGGATGCTTTAAGTGTTTAAAGTGTTTGGCATACTTATTGTTCTCGTATTTTCTAGCAATCCCTTTAAATGATGAAACAATCTTAGTCGTCCCAAAGTTCCCGGCCGAAAGCCCAATCACGTTGATGACAATGCCAAGCCATTTCCCAAAACAAATCCCGGTGATGACACCGACAACTGCGACTGGTGCCCCTGGAATCATGGTCAAAATGTACAACAAGAAGATCAATAAGACAGCATCAATTAGACCGTGGTCACGGATTTCTTGAATCGCCGTGCCGCGGGTAGCGGGATTGAACATCATCTTAATCTCTGGCCAGTAATCCATGAATAGGATGTAAAAGAAGAGGACAGCGATGACAATGCCAAGGTATTTTAAAATGTCCATGCGATGTTCTTTAATGAATTCTACGATGATAAAAGACTCCTCCAAATGTTATAGCTATATCTTATAAGAAAATCTTAGCCACGTCTATTCTTTCGAAAAAAATAAGCCAACCGTTTAGGGGTTGGTTTATTGATTATTTTTCGGCGTGTTTTAAAACGTTTTGGGCAATGAAGGAAGCGTACTTCGGCGTTCCTTGCACGTTAGGGTGCGTCTGGTCTTGATAGAGGTACTGTGGATGTGACTTAGCATAATTATACCAGTCGATCACATACAAGTTCTTATACTTCTTTTGAGCCTTATTTAGAAACGAGTTAACTTGATTCTGCCATGGTTGAGTTGGAACGTAGGTGTTAATCCAGAAGACATGCCGGTTCTTTCCCGCAATTTCCATGTATTGCTTCAGCGTCTCGTCACTGATAGCCCCGTTAGTTCCAAGGCCGATAATGACGTTTTTACCTAACAGTCCCTGTTGTTCCATGCTCTTCATGATGGCAACGCCATCTTGAGGGTGACGCGAGGTGGCAGCGTCAATGTACAGTTTTGGAAAGATCTTTTGCAGATTATTGCGTCCAGATAGCATGACTGAGTCACCAATGGCACTTCCAGAGAGGTTCTGAGCTTCTTGGAGTTGTTGCTTGGTTAGGCCGTCTTTTTCCAGCTTCTTATTGACTTTCGTGTTCTTTGATTTTTTACCGGATTTGATTTCTTTGGCTAGTTTTTCGTTGTGCTTATCTTGCGCCTTAGAGTTCTTTTGAATTCGGTTGGCCAGTTGCGTGTGATTGGCGGCCTTCGGATTAACCGTGGTTGATTGGAAGATACCAACCGTGCCAATGGTTAATACAATAATTGCTAGGACCTTTAGGACCATGTGATGTTTAAAGCACGAGGTCAGCCAATCTTTAATCTGGTTAATACTCATCTTGTAAACGTTGAAGAGAGTCTTGAAAAACTCAGGGACCCGATGGTAATCGTATTTAGCGAGCGGAACCTCAATGAAGCGGTACGATAATTCTGAGATAACGATGATAATCGCAATTTCGATAAGAGCGTACAACCATTGATGATCAGCTACATCTTTAAATTTGTCGGCAAAGAAAACAAAAACAGGGAACTGATAAACATAGATTTCGTAACTTCTAGAACCAATCCAATCAAATAACTTGTTGGTTAGGATGCGGTTCCAGTGACTATTAGGATGAACAACCGCCATCATGGCCATTATGGTAAAGATCGAGAACAGTGCCATGCCACCACGATACAAAAACGGTGATTGTGAACCAGTGGTAACAATGATCCAGCCCATTCCTACCATTCCGATTAGACCAAAGACGTCCAGTAGAAATGACTTTTGGTTGTCATTATCGCGTTTCTGGGTACTCGGCCAGAAGACGGCGAGGGCGGCTCCGAAAAGAATTGAGAACATTCGGGTGTCAGTCCCGTAGTAAACTCGACTAGGATCACTACCGGGATGATACAGAACGGCCATTAAAAGGACTGAAAGAACTGATAATAAAATGGCAGTGTAAAAAATGGGGTGTTTGTTCCCGTGGAATTTTTTAAGTAAGAAGTAGGCAATGAGGGGCCAAATTAGGTAGAATTGTCCTTCAATTGCAAGGGTCCAAAGGTGAGTAAATGGAGAAGCACTTCCAGCAAAGTTCTGGAAGTACGATTGACCATTCATGATTTCCCACCAGTTATATACGTAAGCTAAGTTAGATACGACGCTCTGCCATAGATTCGCCAAGAGATTACGTTGAAACAATGTTATGTATGCAGCGGTCGCAAATAACATCGTAATGAGGGTGGGATACAGCCGCTTTAATCGTTTTGACCAAAAGTAGCCGTAGCGGAAATGGTTCGTTTCATGATATTCGGTAATCAGATGATCGGTAACCAAATATCCTGACAACGTCAAAAACACCGGAACCCCTAGGTATCCTCCGGTAAATACGCTAGGTGACAGGTGATATAAGATGACACAGATAACGGCAAGTGCCCGTAAGCCGGTGAAGCCGGTAATAAACCGACGTTTTGTTGTATTATTATTCATATTATTGGATTCCTAATTATTAGTTTGTATAACAGCAAGTCTAGCACGCAAAGACCGCACTGTATACGGGTTTCAGCAAATCTTAAGAAAAAGATTTTGGGCACAAAAAAACATCTACCAGAATTGGTAGATGTTTTTAAAAATATAACTAACTTAATTAGTCACCACTAGCAAGTTTAGTCTTGTCAGTATTCTTAGTGATTTCGATGGTGTCTTTTCTGAGATCAGCCTTAAGATGTTTAACATCTTGGTGATCCAAGTAGTACATCGCAATCTTATCTCTTAATTGTTGTTCGATTACTCGACGTAATGGACGAGCACCCATGGCTTCGTCGTAACCTTGGTCCATCAACCATTTCTTAGCATCTGGAGTTACGTAAAGTTCCATGTCTTTTTGAGCTAAGGTGTCGTTTAAATTACCGATCATTAGGTCAACAATCTTGCTTAAGTCTTCCTTAGTCAGGTGTGAGAATTCAACAATGGCATTGAATCGGTTCAAGAATTCAGGTCTGAAGTATGGAGCCAAACGGTCCATAATTGACATGTCCTTCTTGTTGTTCTTGCTCATTGAATCGTTTCCGAATCCGGCATTTGAAGTAGCAATGATAACGGTGTTCTTAAAGTCAACTACGTTACCTTGACCATCAGTCAAACGACCATCGTCCATAACTTGAAGTAATAGGGTAATTACTTGTGGGTTAGCCTTTTCAATTTCATCAAGCAATACGATTGAGTATGGGTTTCTTCTTACTTGTTCAGTAAGGGTATTACCATTGTCACCGTAACCAACGTAACCAGCTGAAGTACCAATCATCTTGGATACAGCAGTTACATCTTGGTATTCTGACATATCAAGTCTGATGATTGAATTTTCATCGTTGAACATGTCTTTAGCCAATTGCTTAACTAATTCAGTTTTACCAACACCAGTAGGTCCAACGAATAAGAATGAACCGATTGGACGGTTCCCTTCGTCAAATCCAGCACGGTTTCTACGGATAGCGTTAACAACTAGGTCAACAGCTTGGTCTTGACCAATGACACGGCCCTTAAGACGAGTATCCATACCCTTCAATCTTTCAAGGTCGTTAGCACTCATTTGTGAAACTGGAATACCAGTTAATCTTTCAACTGAGTCAGCAATGTCTGATACCTTTGCAACTGGACGATCAGTGTTAGTGTCGTCACTCTTAAGTTTCTTTTCGATATCTTCGATCTTAGTCTTTGCTTTAGCTGCATCTTCGTACTTTTCAGCTTTAGCTGCGTCTTCTTTTTCCTTCTTAGCGTCCTTTAATTCACTTTCAAGGGTAACCTTGTCAGTAACAGGGTGCTTTGCGGCCAAGTGAGCAGCGGTCATATCGATCAAGTCAATGGCCTTGTCAGGTAATGAACGTTGAGGGATGTATTGAACTGAGTAGTCAACGGCAGCTTTTAAAACATCGTCAGGTAAAGTAACTTGGTGATGGTCTTCGTAAGCCTTCTTGATACCCTTCAAAATTTCAAGGGTAGTAGCTTTACTTGGAGCGTCAACAGTAACGTCATTGAAACGACGTGCAAGTGCAGAGTCTTTCATAATGGTGTTTCTATATTCGTCTTGAGTAGTAGCACCAATAACTGAGATTTCACCACGGCTCAAAGCGGGCTTGATCATGTCAGCTAAACCTTTGCTTCCAGATTCGTCACCAGAAGCACCGGCACCGACAATTTGATGAATTTCATCAAAGAATAGGATAACGTTTTTACGTTCTTCAACTTCTTTGATTAATTTTTGAATATTTTCTTCGTATGAACCACGGTATTGAGTACCGGCTTCAAGAGAAGATAAATCGATTGAAATGATTTGCTTGTCTTTGATTGCGCCAGGGACATCACCCTTAACGATCTTTTGAGCTAAACCTTCAACGATGGCAGTCTTACCAACACCAGCGTCACCAACTAAAATTGGGTTGTTTTTGATACGACGACTCAAAATTTCAGCGGTTTCTTGGATTTCTTTGTCACGTCCAATAACTGGGTCAAGTAAACCTTGTTTAGCTTCATCAGTTAGGTTTCGACCAACTTTGTCCAAGTAACTTTCAGCTTTCTTTTGTTGCTTGGCGTTGTTGCCTCCGCCGTTTCTACCACGACGACCAGGAATTTGACCTGATTTTCTCATTGCTTCAACTTCTTCAGGAGTAAGTTCGTGACCGTTAACAACGTAACGAGCATTAGGGTTTTGACCCATTCCTCCATTCATTAGACTATTAAATAAATCGTCCATTCCGTTTCCGAATGGATCATTTCCAAAATTGTCTGCCATGTGCAATTTCCCTCTTTCCTATTTTCACCACTTGGTGAGTTTATAACTACATAAGATAAACAATAGGAACATATCTCAAGTTCCAATTCTAATTATACCAGTTTTGAATCGAATGCATAGTAATTAGCTCATATCTACCGGGTTTGGTCAACGTTGGTCAAACTATTTCCCTTGACTGGTGCCGATTTGCAAGATTTTTAATTTATAGTTTACTTCAGGGGCTTTTACTGAAATCGTTTCATTAAGATGATGACCTAGTAATGATTTTCCAAGTGGAGAATCGTAAAAAATTTTGTTTTCATCTAATTTAGAGAATTCAGCTTCTTGTTTCCCCACAATAAGGAAGAAATCTAAATCACCGTCTTCTAAAAATTGCACTTTAACCTCGCTACCAATGCCGATTCGGTCATTATCAGGTTTTCTAACAATCTCAGCATATTGTTCCTGTTTTCTAAAATAACGCAAGCGACTTTCTAATCGATGGAGTTCTCTTTTAGACGTACTGTATTCCGCGTTTTCAGAACGGTCACCCAGAGCAGCGGCATCGTGTAAGGCTTGGATTTTTCCCGGACGATTTTTTTGAAGCTTTTTGATTTCATCTTGAATCTGTTTGTAGCCGTTGCGTGTCATTTTATTAAAGTATGTCGCCAACTTAGTTCACCTCAGTCTTTTTCCTATTTTCGCCCAAATTTTAACATAATATAGTTTAAATAATGGTAACAAAAGGTAACTTATTGCCTTATAAAGTTTTCATCGTTAGCAGCTTATGATATTATTACACTATGATTAATTCAAAATCGATTTTATTCTAAGGAGAAATAATATGAGAAGCCGTCACATGGA
This sequence comes from Fructilactobacillus sp. X7R4C1, assembly GCF_059901115.1. Classification (NCBI taxonomy): domain Bacteria; kingdom Bacillati; phylum Bacillota; class Bacilli; order Lactobacillales; family Lactobacillaceae; genus Fructilactobacillus; species Fructilactobacillus sp. X7R4C1. The sequence continues at coordinate 284,124 of NZ_JBWXVD010000001.1, read as the reverse complement.
GAAGAAATCTCATAAGACTCGTAACATCATTATTCTAGTTGTGATCGTGATCGTAGCGATTGTTTTAGCGTTTTTAGGATATGGTGCTTACAAGTATAAATCTGCATCAAATGAAATTAACAAAGCTTATAAGAGTGCAGGAATCAAGAAACAACGAGATACTGACGCGCTGTTAAATCATAAAAAACCAATTTCAATCCTATTACTTGGGACTGATACGGGTGCTCTTGATCGTGATTATAAAGGTCGAACCGATACTTTAATGGTTGCCACCCTTAATCCAGAGACCAAGAAAATGACGCTCACAAGTATCCCACGTGATACTGCCGTTAATATTCCCGGATATCCACAGTATTCACCATCTAAGATTAATGCTGCATATACTTACGGAAGTGCTGGGACTGCCATTAAGACCGTTGAAAAACTGTTAAACGTTCCAATTGATTTCTATGTCTTAATTAACATGGGTGGCTTAAAGGAAATCGTTGACCAAGTAGGTGGAGTGACTATCACACCAACGTTGTCCTTTAGTTATGAAGGCTATAACTTCAAGAAGGGTCAACCAACTAAGATGGACGGAAAAGAAGCACTTTCTTATTCAAGAATGAGATATTCTGACCCAGCTGGTGATTACGGAAGAACAATGCGGCAACGTCAGGTTCTCCAAGCCATTGCAGCTAAAGGTGGTTCGGTATCACATCTCATGAATAATGGCTTCATTAGTTCAATTGCCAAGTCCAGTCAGACTGATTTGGACTCAAGTGATTTGACGAAACTTGCTACTAGTTACCGAGAACACGGTGACTTTGTTGATAATCATCTTCAGGGTGAAAACCAGATGATTGAGAACTCAGCAATGCAGGTTCCAACGGAAAGTCAACTGCAACAGACTACCAACTTCATTCGGAAGAATCTAGGGTTGCCTGCCGCCAAGACTGGAACCGCAGCTTATCACTAGATTTAAATAGCAACGAGATGTTCTCCTAAGTTTATGAGGAGAACATTTTAGCGTAAAGGGTAATTAGAACTAAGTATGAGGGAGTCATGATGAATGGAAGAGAACCTAAAGAGAAAGACGATCTGGCTTGATCCCAAAAAAGTCCAGAATCGCCCAGTTTACTTTACGTGTAAAAGAATATTTGACATCACTGCCAGTCTAATTGGGCTTATCTTACTAAGTCCTTTATTCTTAGTGCTTAGCATTCTAATCAAGTGTGATGGGTCGCACGGCAAGGTTTTTTACACGCAAAAACGAGTTGGTTGTAATGGGGACGTCTTCAACATGTATAAGTTTCGGTCGATGATCCCTAACGCTGACAAAAAATTAGCTGAACTTAAAAAATTTAATGAAGTTGATGGGGCTATGTTTAAGATGAAGGATGACCCTCGAGTTACCAAGGTCGGGCGTTTCATTCGAAAGTATAGTTTAGACGAACTGCCTCAGTTAGTGAACGTCTTAATTGGTGAAATGTCACTAGTGGGACCGCGTCCACCGCTTCCAAAAGAAGTGGCCGAATACACGGATTATGATCGCCAGAGACTGTTGGTCAAACCTGGCTGTACTGGTTTGTGGCAGGTGACGGGGAGAAATAACGTCGGTTTTGATGACATGGTTTATTTGGACATCGTCTACATTATGAACAGTGGTTTCTGGTTTGATCTGAAGATTATATGTAAGACGGTTCAGATTATGGTGGTTCCAAACGCTGCTTATTAAAGAGGTTGAAGGATGAAAATTGCAATTTTGGTGGCGTCCCATAAAGATGCGCCTATGCCAAAAGATCAAGATTTGTACCGACCAGTTTTGGTTGGTGCTGACAAAAATTACAAGGGCCAAAAGGGTTTTCAACTGGATAATCGAGGTGACAACATCTCGGCCAAAAATCCCAATTACAATGAACTAACTGCCGTTTACTGGGCATGGAAGAACTTACATGATGTCGATGCCATTGGGCTGGTTCATTATCGTCGTCTTTTTAGCAAACACCTTGATCGTTCGCTTGATAAGGTGCTAACTAAGGAGCAGGCCGAAAAGATGCTAGAAAAGGCTCCAGTCGTGTTGCCGCGAAAGCGGTACTACGTCGTTGAAACCATTTATTCGCATTATGTGCACTCTCACTACAAAGAGCCGTTAGAGGAGACTCGTCAGGTCATTTCAGAAATCGATCCCGATTACTTAACCAGTTTTGACCAGGTCATGCACAGTCGTTCAGCCCACATGTTTAACATGTTCATCATGAAAACAAATTACTTTGACGACTATTGTAAATGGCTCTTTAACATTCTTTTTAACGTCGAAAAACGAATTGACATTTCCAATTATTCGGTTCAAGAGGCGCGGGTCTTCGGTTATTTATCCGAAGTTTTGATGGACGTTTGGATTAATAAAAATCACGTTAAATATACCGAATGCAACTGGATTCAAATCGGTGATCGTCATTTAGTTAAAAAGGCGTGGGGCTTTGTAAAACGAAAGTTCTCCAGTAACGTCGGAAAAGACGAAACGCACTATTAGAAAGAGGAGTCATTAATGACTGACTATGACATTAGTATTATCATGCCCAGTTTTAATTCGGAAAAATCAATTGGAAACGCCATTGATTCGATTTTCAATCAGAAAACCGATTTTAGCTTTGAGCTTTTAGTTATTGATGATGGATCCTCCGACGACACTGTAAATATTATCAAGTCACGGATGCTCCATCACAAGAGCATCCAACTTTTTTATACCGACCGCCAGTATCAGGCTGAGGCCAGAAACAAGGGGCTTAGTCATGCTATCGGGAAATACATCATGTTTTCTGATGATGATGATGAATATTTACCTGGATACATTCAGGCAATGGGTGAGAAGATTCAGGATAGGCAACTAGTAATTGCGGGAATTGAGAAGAAATTTCCGAATGGTCGGGTCGAGGTTGAGGATCATTCGGTAATGGAGGATGCTACTAGTGACGCCCAATTGCTTGGGGATTACCTGACTAAGAACCAAGAAATGGACGTCGGCCTTTGGAATAAGATTTTTGTTAAAGCCATTATTGATAAAAATCAGATTAAGATGAGCAACAAGAACTTTTTTGAAGACAGTTTGTTTGTACTTCAGTACCTGTTGTCGATTAATTGGGAACAGATTGGCTACATCAATCAACCGATGTATTTGTTGAACAAGCACGAGGGATCAACTACGAATACATATGATCCAGACTTACTTAAGAAGTGTAATAGTTATATTTCTCAAGTAAAAAAAATAATGTTTCGGAATGGCGAGGTAACAAAATATTTTGACAGTTTTGAGGCGCGTATTTATTTATTTTATGTTCATAGAAATATACTTAACAATAAATCATGGAGTCCTAATAAACAAAGAAAGTTTCTGTTAGATAAAGCAGTGAACATATATACTTATCAATTTTTGTCAAATAAATATAGAATTGCTTTGATTAGTGCAACGATATTTCCAAAAACTTATATAAAATTATATATAAAGGACAATTAATTAAGGAGAAAGTTGATGGATAGTAGAGGTAAAAAGGTATATAAATTTTTCAGAAAATATTTAAGTGATTTAGTGTTTATACCTGTATATATTTTGGTTTATAATTCAAAGTTTAAGAAGCTTCACATTGCTAGCGTAACTGATACATTAAATGAAATTGTTGATAATGGTAAATCATTAGCTAGATTTGGTGATGGCGAGTTAAAATGGATTTATGGATCTGCTCAAGATTCATTTCAAAGTAATTCAAAAATAATGTCAGATAGATTAAGAGAAATTATTAATACAAATGATAAGGATATTATTATTGGATTACCTGATCAATTTAGAACAATTGCCCCACTTCAAAGAGGACCGAAAGTTTATTGGGCAAAAGAGATTGGACTTCATGGTCATCAATGGTTAAAAATTATTAATAAGCATAAACAATATTACAATACTAATGTGTCTAGACCTTACATGGATTATGCTGGTAAAGGTATTGCAAAAAAATTGTTTCCAACTTGGAAGAAGTTCTTTAGTGATAAAAATATTATTATTGTAGAGGGAAATAAATCTAAATTTGGAATTGGTGATGATCTTTTTGAAAATTCACGTTCAATAAGACGTATCGAATGCCCAGCAACAGATGCTTTTGTAAAATATTCAAAAATTTTAAAAGCTACTGTTGATGAAATTAATAATTCGAAACCAGACGTCGTATTGATGTCGTTGGGGCCGACAGCTACAATACTCTCATATGATGTAAGCAGAAAATGCGATGTTCAGTGTGTGGATATTGGTCATTTAGATATTGAATATAGTTGGATGCACATGGGTGCTAAAAAGAAAGTAAGTGTTCCTGGTAAATTTGTAAATGAAGCTGACAATAAACTTGTTGACGGAGAACTTTTTGATACAGATACTTATAAAAATCAAATTGTAAAAGAAGTCTAATTTAATTAATTTTACATTGATGATTTGAGGTAATTAAATGTTTGGGAAATTAAAAACCAAATTGAAAAGAATAAGTTGGATAAATGATTTATATAATTTTTTTGTTAAACTTTTGACGAATATTCGTTTTTTGTTTTACAAGCCTATATTTTATCCTAAAATAGTTAATTCAAATGATACTTTAAAAAAAATAAAAAAAGATGGTTTATCAATAAGTCGTTACGGCGATGGAGAATTAAATTGGATGATTGGAGATAATAATTTTGATTCCTTTGAAGTTGGTAGTCAGCGTCTACAAAAAAGATTATTAGATATTATATCTTCTGATTTAGATAATCATATAATTGGTATACCAGGATTATTAGATAATTTGCATGAAGCTAATAATGACAGTGTCTTTTTTTGGAAAAAACAATTATGTAAAAATGGCAATAAGTGGCTTGAGTGTATGGATTCGCAAAAAGTATATTATGATGCAGATATTACCCGTCCTTATATAGATAAAAGAGATAAATCAAATGCAAAAGTTACATTTGATTTATTGAAAGATATTTGGGATAAAAGGAACATACTAATTGTAGAAGGAAAAAATACAAAATTTGGGGTTGGAAATGACTTATTGAATAATTCTACAAGTATTAAACGAATAGAGTGTCCTTCAACAAATGCTTTTGAAAAGTATGATGAGATTTTAAAAGTTATCAAAACAAATGTTAATAATAATGAATTAGTATTATTGGCACTTGGACCTACAGCTACTGTACTGGCCTACGATTTATGTAAAATTAAAATTCAAGCTGTCGATATTGGTCATGCAGATATTGAATATGAGTGGTTTTCAAAAAAAGCAACAACTAAAGTCCCTATTAAAGGGAAATATATTAATGAAATAAATACTCATTTATCTGGACAAATGAATAAAGTTTTATTAAATGACTATTATGACCAAATTATTGCAAAAATATAAAACCATGTAGAGGTGTAAGTTTATGACTGATTATTTAGTGGTTGGTTCTGGATTATTTGGATCAACCTTTGCATACGAAGCTGCTAAACGCGGCAATCACGTTGAGGTGATCGAAAAACGTGATCACGTTGGTGGCAATATCTATACCAAAGAAGTAGAGGGCATCCAGGTTCACGAATATGGAGCTCACATTTTTCATACCAAGATGAAGGACATTTGGGATTACGTCCATCAATTTGCGAACTTTAACAACTACGTTAACAGTCCGATTGCTAACTATCACGGCGAAATCTATAACATGCCATTTAACATGAACACCTTTAATAAACTATGGGGTGTTAGAACACCAGAAGAAGCTAAGGCTAAGATTGAGGAACAAAAGCGGAGTGCTAATATTCCGGATAAGCCAACTAACTTGGAAGAACAGGCTATCTCACTGGTTGGTCCTGACTTGTACGAAAAATTGGTAAAGGGCTACACTGAGAAACAGTGGGGCAGAAAAGCCACTGATCTCCCAGCCTTTATCATTAGAAGAATCCCAGTCCGATTCATTTATGATAACAACTACTTTAGCGATCCATACCAGGGAATTCCAATTGGTGGATACACTCAAATTATCGAAAAGATGCTTGCTAGTGACTTAATCGATGTTAAAACTAACACTGACTTCTTTGATAAAAAGGATGAATATTTGAAATCGGGTAAGCGTATCATCTTTACCGGAATGATTGACCAGTTCTTTGAATATCAATTGGGAGCTCTGGAGTACCGTAGCTTGAAGTTTGATACTGAAGTGAAAGACGTCGATAACTATCAAGGAAACGCGGTAGTCAACTATACCGATGCTGAGACGCCTTACACCAGAGTTATTGAACACAAACACTTTGAGTTCGGTAAGGGTAATAAGAATAAGACCGTCATCACCCATGAGTATCCAAAGACATGGCACCGTGGGGATGAACCATACTACCCAATCGATGATAAAAAGAATCGTTCTTTGTACAAGAATTACGTAGAATTAGCTGAAAAAGATGCGCCAAACGTTGTCTTTGGTGGCCGTTTAGGACAATATCGTTACTACAACATGGATCAAACCATCATGTCAGCTTTGAGATTAGTTAAAAACGAATTTGGTGAATAAATTTGGGTAAAGTAATTAAGAATTATTTGTATAACGCTTCCTATCAACTATTTGTGCTGATAGTTCCCTTATTAACCACGCCTTATTTGGCTCGTGTTTTAGGACCGAAAGGAGTAGGAATTAATGCTTATACTAATTCAATTATTCAATATTTTATTATCTTTGGAAGTGTTGGGGTTGCACTCTACGGTAATCGTCAGATTGCGTATGTGCGAAACAATAAACAAAAGCTAACCAATACTTTTTATGAAATATTTTTTATGCGAATGGTCACAATTGGAATTGCTTATATTGCTTTTTTTATTTTTCTTGCACTTGTTCATCGTTTTCATAGCTATTATGTTGCTCAATCTTTTTCACTTTTAGCAGCTGCGTTTGATATTTCTTGGTTTTTTCAGGGTGTAGAAAATTTTAGAGTAACAGTTTTAAGAAATTTCATTGTTAAGATATTAACTCTTGTAAGTATTTTTGCATTCGTTAAATCATATAATGATTTATGGTTATATATTTTTATACTTTCCATGTCATTGTTAATTGGAAATTTAACTTTATTTCCTAGCTTACGAGGTTATTTAGGAAAAGTGGACTGGAAAAACTTTCACTGGTTTAGGCATTTTTGGCCGTCGATGGTTCTTTTTGTTCCAGAGATTGCCACGCAAATTTATTTAGTGGTTAATAAGACGATGTTGGGGGCAATGACCTCCGTCACGGCAGCTGGTTATTTTGACCAGTCTGATAAGATCGTCAAACTTTCGCTAGCCGTTGTCACCGCGACAGGAACTGTCATGCTTCCACATGTGGCGAATGCCTTTATGAGAGGTGAACGTAAGAAGGTAAAAAGATATCTATATCAAAGTTTTGAATTTGTGACGGCATTATCTATTCCGATTACCTTTGGAATTGCCGCTGTTGCTTATACATTTGTACCATTATTTTTCTCTCCAAAATTTACAGAAGTAGCTCCATTAATGATGATTGAATCTGCTGTAGTGGTATTTATCGCATGGAGTAATGCGATTGGAGTTCAATACTTGTTACCAACTAATCAAAATAAACCTTACAACTACTCTGTGATTATAGGAGCAATTGTTAATATTATTGCTAACGTTCCATTAATATTATTATGGGGAGCAGCTGGTACTGCAATTGCAACTGTACTATCTGAAGCTGTTGTTATTGTCGTTCAAATTTATTCTATTAGAGAGCAAATTGAATTTACTAAATTATTTAGAAGCTTTTGGAAATATTTTATTTCTGGGTTAATTATGTTTACAATAGTTTTCCTTCTTAATGTTACTTTAAAAATTAAATGGAGTAATTTAATAATTGAAGTATTGTTAGGAATATTTATTTATTTAATTTTACTCATTATTTTAAAACCAAATATTTTTGTGGAAGTAAAAAGAAAACTAATTAATAGAAAAAAGGGAATATAAAATTATGGATCAAAGTAATGTATCAGCTATAGTAGTAACACATGATAGGCCTGAACTTTTAAAAGAATGTTTAGATAGTCTTTTGTCACAGACATACAAATTGAGTCATATTATAATTGTTGATAATGATAGTGAGATGCCAACTAAAGAGTATCTTAAAAAATTTAATAACAATGAAACTGTTTATGTTTATTCTTCAAGTAAGAATCTTGGTGGAGCAGGTGGTTTCGAAATTGGAACCAAAATTGCTTATGAAAAGTTTAGTGATAATTACTTCTGGATTTTAGATGATGATACTATTCCAAATAGTGATACTCTTGAAGAACTTATGAAGAGTGTAAAAACAATTGATGATAATTTTGGCTTTGTATGTAGTGATGTACGCTGGGTAAATGGAGAATCATGCAATATTCCACTTCCTGTTTCTGATTGGAATGAAAAAATATCTAGTGGGTTAGTTCAGGTAAAACAAGCTACTTTTGTATCAATACTGACTTCTAGAAAAGCTGTTAAAAAGCTTGGCTACCCAATTGGAAGTATGTTTATTTGGGGTGATGATACTGAGTATACAAATCGATTGAGTCATTACTTGCCTTCTTATTATGTAATTAATAGTAGCGTTATCCATAAAACTAAGAATAATGTTTCAAGTGTTAATATTTTTAATGATGATTTTAATAGAATTAAAAGATATTATTACATGTATAGAAACTTAATGTTTATTTCAAAGAAATATGAATCCAAAAAACATACTATAAAGATGTTTATACATAATATAGTAGATATGTGCAAAGTCCCGTTTAAAGCTAGTGACCATCGATTAAAAAGAATTTGGGCTGTCCTTAGTGGTAGTTGTCGTGGAATATTCTATTATCCAAAACCAAAGATCCCAGATTCTAATGAGAATAATTAATGAATAAAATTATACGTTATTTTAATATTACGTATAATTTATTTTTTTAATGACGATAATTAATTACAATGTAGTCTTGTTTTTTAGGAGTATTTGTTAATGAGTAAAATTTTAATTTTGGGAGCAGAAGGACAAGTAGGAAGAGAATTATGTGATTTGTTAAATAGTAAGAAAATTGAATTCCTGTCCCCATCAATGAGTGAATTAGACGTGACCAATCAGAACAAAGTATTAGAGTACTTTCAGATTAATAAACCTGATGTTATTTTTGATTGTGCTGGATATACAGATATTGATGAGGCAGAAAATGGTCCAGAAAAGTTAATTAACAAGAAAGTAAATTTTCTAGGAACAGAGTATGTTGCCCTAGCTACACGAGAAATAAATGCAACTTTAGTGTACGTTAGTACTGATCAAGTTTTTGATGGGAAAAAGAAAACTCCATATAAAACGAATGATTTTCCTAATCCAGTTAACGAATATGGAAAGCAAAAACGTATGGCAGAACGTGCAATTGAAGAAATATGTACTAAATATTATATAATTCGTACTTCATGGTTATTTGGTAATTATGGGAATGATTTAATAAATAAAGTACTAAAAAATAATTCTTATCAATTGAGCAGACCCACTTGGACTAAGACATTAGCTGAATTTATGCTTTATACAGTTCAAAATAGACTCCCCTATGGTATTTATCATTTGGCTAATCAAGGGACAGCGACATCATATGATTTTGCAAAAAAACTGTTGGAAGACAAGAATTACGGTATGTTATTGATCAAAGCTGGGGAATCCGATTACCAAGCACCTAAACCTAAGTATTCGGTTTTGGATTTAAGTAAGTCAGAAAATAGCGGATTTAAAATTCCGTCCTGGCCAGAAGCATTGAATCAATTTTTGAATACTATATAATACTAAATTCCCATTTCTGCAATGTTTTTTAACATCCGTGTAATATTTTACTAATATTATTGAAATTTTTTCCCCTTAATGTATTGACTGTTGAGAGGAGGAACAAAATGGAGTGGAAACATATTATTCTTACAGCAGTTAGCGTTACAGCTATTTTTACCACGGGCATAGCAGTCGCAAATAGCTCACGCGCTAATGTTAATGCTGATTCATCGCGCTACACCACCGTTAATAAGCTAGTCAAATTTCGAAAAGCACCACACGCCAACAAACCTGTCAAAGTTATAAAATCAGAAAGTTCAGTGTCGAAATTAAGTCCGTCAGAGATGACAGCTAAGAATTGGATTGCTTATCATGAATCACGTGGTGAGTATCATGCTGAAAATCCAACTAATCCACAAGTGTATGGCAAGTATCAATTGACTAAGACTTACCTTCACGGGGATTACTCGAAGGAGAATCAGGAACGTACTGCTGACAACTACGTTCATGATCGTTATGGTTCATGGCAAAATGCTAAGAAGCATTGGGAAAGTAATAACTGGTACTAAATTAGTTTTAGCGCGGAAGGCTCATGATGAAAGTCATGAGCCTTTTTGTGTGCGTTTATAAGGGTTCATGATACAGTTAAGTCGGTAAATGACTAAGTAATGGAGGGATAAATATGACAAACAGATTAAAGAACAAAGTTGCAGTTGTTACTGGTGGAACTCATGGCATTGGTTACGCCATTGCTAAGATGTTTGCAAAAGAAGGGGCCAAGGTTACCATTACCGGACGTAATGAGGATAAAGGCCGTCAAGCCGCTGATGAAATTAATAAAATTTATCCTAATTCAGTAAAATTTATTACCCAAGATGTTTCTGACCCAGATCGTTGGCCAGAGGTGTTTGAAGAAACTGAAAAAGATTTCGGACAAGTAACTACCCTAGTTAACAATGCTGGGATTGCTATCGGGAAATCCATTGAAGATACTACGACCGAAGAATGGCACAAAGTTTTAAGTATTGATCTTGACGGAGTCTTTTACGGAATGCGTGAGGGCATCAAGCAAATGAAAAACAAGAACGTTGGTGCTTCAATTGTGAATATGTCATCGATCGAAGGCTTAGTCGGCGATCCTGGTTTAGGAGCATACTGTGCGGCTAAAGGTGGCGTTCGGATGATGTCGAAATCCGCAGCAATTGATTGTGCACTAAAAGATTATGGCATTCGGGTCAATTCAATTCATCCGGGTGGCATTCAAACCCCACTAATCAAGCCTGATTTTGCTAAATATGTGTCACAACGTTCTAAAACCCCAATGGGACACTTAGGTAAACCAGAAGACATTGCATATGCAGCTGTTTACTTGGCTTCTGATGAATCTGAATTCACGACTGGTAGTGAGTTAGTGGTCGATGGTGGATACACGGCTCAATAAAAATCTGCGTGAAAAAAGACGACTTTTTTGAAAAGTCGCCTTTTTATTTCGTTAGGATTGCGTAAATACCAGCGATGACCAAGATGATCATTACCACCGCCATTACAACGATTCGTTTAACTTGAGTTTTGTGAAAATTATTAAATTTGTTTGCCATACTATTCTCCTCTGATTGGTTATGAACATTTTAGCATTTAATAAGAGAAAAGAATTGCATTTTAACCACGATTTAATTCATAATTGGGTTGTTAAGATAAGGAGATAGTTTAATGTTTAAAATAACAATTTACCATGCTGATGCGATGCAGAAGCAATACTTTGAAGATTATAATCAAACAGAATTTGACTTAAAGTTTGTCAATGAAAAGTTAACGATGGCCAATGTAAGTCAGGCTCAGGGATCAAACGGGGTTTTGATCGACGGGATGTGTGACGCTGATGGGACAATCGTTGACCACTTAGCCGATTATGGCGTTGAGTACTTATTTACTCGTTCGGTTGGAGTTAATAACATTGACATTAAGCGGGCAACCGAAAAAGGCATTAAAGTTGCTAACGTGCCCGACTATTCACCACATTCGGTAGCAGGATTGGCGTTTACCCTTGGAATGACGCTTTTTAGACATGTTGCTCAAGCAACCGCCAACACGCATGACGCTGATTTTCGTATCTTACCACTGTACTTTAGTCGTGAGATTCACGATTCAACGGTTGGAATCATTGGAGCAGGCAGAATCGGAACGGCTGAGGCTCAGATGTATGATGCGGTTGGAGCGGACGTCTTAGCTTATCAACGTCACGCTGATCCCGATAATCATTCCGTTAAGTTTGTTGACATGAATGAGTTACTTACAAAATCGGATATTGTTTCCATTCACGTTCCACTCACTTCTGGTACGGAGAAGTTAATTGGCAAGACCGAACTCGATCAGATGAAGAACGATGCCATCCTGGTCAATACAGCTCGGGGCGGCGTGGTTGATAACACCGCCGTTGCTGACGCCGTTGAAAACTTTGAAATTGGTGGTTATGGAACCGATGTCCTACTAGATGAAGGTCAAATTATGGGTAAAGAATTCAATAGTTTGGATGATGTTCCTAATGCTGAAGACAAGAAGCTAATGAAGAACTATCCCAATGTGATTGTCACGCCACACATGGGTTCATTTACCGAGGAAGCCAATAAGGACATGGTTCGGATCAGTTTTGATAACTTTCAAAAAGTGATTGAGACTGGAAAACCACTTCATCCATTAAACTAAGGAGAGATATAATGGCAAAGATTACTGCTTATGACGTAAGGCCATTTGAAAAAGAATACTTTGTGGATTTAAATTCATATGACTTTGATTTAAATTTGGTTGAAAGACCATTGAAGATTGATACGGTTGACGAGGCAATGGGCACGGATGCCATCCTGATTGACGGTTCCTGTGTCGCTGATAAAGATGTCTTGGATAAGGTCAAGGATATGGGAATTAAGTATCTGTTTACCCGTTTTGTTGGTTACAACAACATTGACCTAGATGCTGCTGAAGCAGACGGGATTATGGTTGCTAACGTTCCTAGTTATTCACCATATTCCGTTGCCGAATTAGCACTGACGATGGGAATGGACCTATTCAGACACGTTGCCCAGGCAACTGTAAATACAAATAACGCTGACTTTCGCGTTCTGCCAACGTATTTCAGTAATGAAATTCATGATGCAACCGTCGGAATTATCGGAGTCGGTCACATGGGAAGTGCAGAAGCCAAGTTGTACCATAACCTAGGTGCCAACGTGCTTGGCTATCAACGTCATCCAAATGACAATCCAGACGTAACCTTCGTTGACGAAGACGAGTTGTTAAAGAAGTCTGACATTGTTTCCCTTCACGTTCCTTATGTACCGGGTGAAAATGATGAAATGATTGGGGCTCCAGAATTAGCCAAGATGAAACGAAACGCTATTTTAGTTAACACTGCCCGTGGTGAACTGGTTGATACTAAGGCCGTTACGATTGCATTGTCTGGTAGTAACATTGGTGGCTATGCTGCTGACGTGATTATTGATGAGAATCAGATTGACGGTAACGAGTTCAACTCATTAGATGATCTTCCAAATAAAGACGTGTTAGAATTGATGAAGCGTTATCCAAATGTTATTATTACTCCGCACATGGGTTATCTGACTAAACCAGCCACGGTTGACATGATCAAGGTTAGCTATGATAATTTCCACGAAGCAATGACAACGGGAAAGACCAAGAATCAAATTTAACGAAAGAAGTTTTGGAACATGGAATTAAAGAAACAATTCTTAGATCTTGAGAAGAATCGACGAACCATCTATGACTTGGGTAAGGACGTGCCTTTCTCACAGGACGATCTATATACTTATATCAAGGAATTAATCAAATACACACCAAGTGCCTTCAACGGGCAGACAGTTCGAGCTGTGGTACTTTTTAACGAAAACCATGATAAGTTGTGGGATATCGTTGAAGATGCGCTGAGAGAAAAGGTACCAGCCGATGGATTTCTTCGTACCAAGGCAAAAATTTCAACTTTTAGGGATGCCTACGCATCAATCTTGTTCTTCACTGATATGGACAAGGTCAAAGAATTGCAAGGTCAATTTAAGACCTATCAATATGAGATGTACAACTGGTCTGAAGAAGGACAGGGAAACGCTCAATTTGCCGTTTGGACTGGTCTAGAAGAAAATGGACTTGGCGTTAACATTCAACACTATGATCCATTGATTAATTCTCAGGTGGCTTCAACGTTTGATATTCCGGATCATTGGCAGTTACGGGCTGAGATGAACTTCGGTTCAATCAACACTCCAGCTAGCGAAAAAGATTTTATGGAAGATAGCAAGCGATTTAGAGTACTTAAATAGAATAATACGTAAAAGAGCGTGGAGATAAAATCATCACGCTCTTTTTGTATGTAAAAAAATTAAATTTCTTATTTTTTAGAAGTTCTGATATCATTGTAATTGTGTTAAATATTACATAATACAGGAGAAAATATGAAAAAAAGATATAACTTATATCGACGTTGTTAACATCATTTCTATTGTGTTTGTGTTATTTATCCATCCATCTTGGGATTACAATAATAATGCATTGGGAATGTTTGATTCAATTGTAAGGACAATTACTGTTCCTGCTGTATTTCTATTTTTGATGAATTCTGGGGGAGGGGGCAACACTGCTTGGATATCGGGGAAAATATGATACAAAAGTACTTTTCAAAAAACGTTTTTTAGAGTAGTGATTCCGTTAGTTGTATGGAGTGTTATCTATTATATAGTTGATCCTATTATTCAGACACTACTTCCAGATTTTAATTTTGTTCACCATGATCTTAGTGTTGTCAATTTCTTTACTAGTTTCTTTTCTGGAAGCATTAATGGGACTTTTTGGTTTCTTTTATTGTATCATTGCACTTTATTTCCTTACCCCAGTTCTATCGGTTTTAGCAGAAAGTCATAAGGATGTTTTATTCTATGTTGTGGTAGTTGATTTTTTCGATAATTATATTTTTATTTATTTAAATACCAACTGGTTCCACATTGATCTTTTACCATACATTTTTCCAATTGCTTCAACCAGTTATATTGGTTTCTTACGTAATTTGTGGATTAGTGGTTTATGTAATTAGAAAAGTTCCATTTGTAAAATAGATTTTGCCATAACTAAGCTATTTTATTTGAATTCTATTTCATGGAATATGGAAGTTCTTTAAAGAACTGTGTACAAAATTAAGGCAACTTCAAAATTAATTAACGTAAAAAGTCATTGTTAAGGAGATTTATGAAAAATAAATTAAAAAGAACAAAATACGGTCTATTGTATTTAATGATTTTAATAGTATTTTTATTTATGTTTTGGTGGAACTATTTGACCCCTATTTGGAATGATGATGAAATGGCCACACATATGACGTTTCATCAAATTATTAATGCAGGATTTAGTGATTATGTAAATTGGAATGCAAGAATAGTTGGTCAAACAATTTTTAGAATATTAGTTAATATTCCACTTCCAATTGAATCAATTTTAAATGCATTAATGTTTGTTTTTCTTTCGATTTTAATTTTATTTATTGCTAAACCTAAGGGTAAAAATTTAAGAATTACAAATTATGTGTTTGTGTTATTTATTATTTTTGCTTTAACATCGAATTTTGCTCAAATGTACCTGTGGAGAGCTGGTTCTGGGAATTACTTATGGACAATAGTTATAGATCTAGTACTTATATATTTATTTAAAGAAAATATTGAGTTTAATTCAAAGTTTAAAAATATTATTTATATAATTGGGCTTTCAGTTTTGGGCCTTGTAGTCGGTAATACAAATGAAAATACAGTTGGTGGAATAATATTAATACTATTTTTCTACGTATTTTTCTGTAAATTAAATATTAAAAAATATATTTTTCCAATTATAACCACAATAATTGGATATGGATTTTTAATTCTTTCGCCAGGAGATTGGAACAGAGCAAAAGTAATTAATCCTGGATTCTCAAAATTAAATTTGTTTCAAAAAATTATTTTAAACTTCCATGATTTTTGTAGTTTTCTTTTTCATAATCAGTTGTTGATAATATTACTTTTTATTTTTTTGCTTTTATTAAATATTATTTTAATTAAAAACAAAAGATTAATTATAGAATCAATATATTGGTTTGTATGTGGTATTTTGGTATGGTCAGTGTTATTAGTTTCACCTGGAGGTACATCTGAACAGCAAACATATTTTGGTGGTTTTATTTTAATAACTATTGCAACCGTTAAAATTTTTAATACGTATTCAAAAAATAATATATTCAATTTAATGAATTGGATAATTTTTATTATTTTAGGTTTATTTACAATTTATAACCTATCTATTGGTGTTGTGGACTCTCATAAAACTAATCAATCGATTAATCAAAGAAATGCTTATATCATAAAAGAAAAAAGAAAGGGGAAGAAAAATATTTATGTTCATCTTTTGAAACACAGTGGTAATACTAAATATTCAATAACATTTTCTCAGTTTGATATGACTAATGATCCACAAAGTTGGATTAATAGGGCAACTGCACGAAGATTTAGGGTAAGAACTATTAATTTAATTGATAAATAATGTTGTAGTAAATAAATAAGCCCAATCCATCTGGATTAGGCTTATTTATTTACAATCTATTTAGTTTTCTTTAAACTATTCCTTTTCTTTGGATACAACACGAGGTCTAGATCACCCTTAGATCCAAATTGACCTAAGTAGACGTCCTGAATGGTGCATCCCTGTTTCTCACACATTTGTTCAACTTGATCGTCACTTAAGTTACGACGTTTAGCAACGTTTTCGTTTAGTTGACCATCGGTAATAATCGGGTAGTTCATGGTAGGTTCATCATTTAACGTTACGGTCAATTGGCCGTTTTCTTCAAGGGTGGCGTTTTTAACGTCCTTAAAGTCGTTAACCCCATGAGTTCTGAGTTTAAAAGCAAGCTGATTAGCAGTTAGACCGTTCCGCAATGCACGGTTGACGTTTACGACACCATTTAGAATCAGTATCTGCGGACTTCCGTTGATCAACTTATTCAGCGTGTTACTCGTTCCGGTCAAGAACTTACTTGCGAAGACGATGACGGACCAGATTAACAGGATAATGACAAATTGAATTGGAGTGATGTCTTGGTTGTAAATAACACCACCAATAATTCCACCAAGAATATAGTTTTGGAGTTGATCGACGGCGTTTGACGGAGCCAGGTTACCCTTACCAGAAAGGTTAATCTGTAAGACAATCATGATGAATCCAATCAGGAACTTCAAGAAGATGGTCCAATATTGAGAGTCACTACTACTCCACGTGAAGCCACCCTTGTTGATATGCTTGGGTTTAGATACTAGTTTTGTTGGGGTGACCGTGTAGTTGGTCATGTCAGTATTGAAGTGAACCACGTAGGCGTCTTTTCCCGCTTGAATCGTCATTCCATCAACCAGATTATTGCTACTAGCATACATCTGGTTTAGCGGAACTTTTTTCTGTTTACTGATGTTTTTCATGATTTGGACGGTCTGAGTAGTTTGACTATCAGCGTTTTTTTGCTGAAAGACTCGGCCCGTCTGCATCGCGATAATCAGTGCCCCTAACATCGTAACTAGGATGAATAGGCTTCGAAATCTTAGATTACTTCTATTTCGATAATAGAAGATCCCAGTTCCAATGATGACCAACGCAATCACAATGATTAAACCAATAAAGATGTAGTTGGTAAAATTGAAATTGTGGGAAATAAATGAATATGAATAAAGCTTCACTACTCTCACTCCAGTTCTGTATTAGTTATGTAACAATTATACTCAATTCAGGCGGTTTGTGTTTTATATTTAGCAAGAAATTAACTTTTATTTCTTAATATCCGTAATTTACTGTGAAAATCAGTGTATGCTATCTGTATATGTACTAAAATTGTATTAATTCAAAATCAGTGAAAGTGATATAATGACTTGTGCTATAATAGCTTTGTTATTAACGTGTTTATTAATCAAAATTAATATATACATTAATCGTATTATTAATTATAAGTAGGAGTGGTATTATCAAATATTCAAATACGCAGTGGTTTATATATAAAATGTCAGAAATTTTAGCCAATAAATTATTTGTACTTTCGGTACTATTAGTAGCATTTATTGTTTTAGTAATTGGCTATTTATTAGTTAGAAATAGTTCACATCACAATGAAACTGGAAATCATAGTTTGAATAACAATCACAAAAAAATGGGTATATGGTTACTTTTCGTAGGTATAGTATTTATTGGGATTTTCTTTGTTAGCTATAAATATGTTAAAAAAATTGCAGTTGATCCTAATGAGATTGAAAAAACTAATCAGGTTAATTTTGATGAAACAGGTACGATTAGTAGCATTAATCAATCAGATGATAATTATTTGTATGAAATTAAGGTTAACGGTAAACGCAAAAACCAAACAATTTATGTCTCAATGTTGGATAAACCAGTTAGCATGGACGTTCAACCGCCAATTCATCCTTTCAGTGGAACGATAATTACCCAACCCGTAATTAGTAATGCAACAGTGGGTAGTAAAGTTACTGTAAAATCATATAAGTACGATTTTAAGTATAAGAACCACACGAAATTTGTTCCTAACGATACTTACTCTAATAAACAGTTGAAATTATTAAATGAGAATTACGTAAATGGAGTTGTAACCGAAAAATGATAAAAGATTCAATTTATTTTTTAAAAAAACATGAATCTTCTTTGTATCTGTGTGCTCTGGTAGTCGGAATACTTTATGTGCTGATTAGCACCACTATGATAATTAAAATCCATCCAATTATTGGAAACATGGTACATGTATTACTATTAATTTTCGCCTTTTATATAGTTATCAAGATTTTTTTTATTGATAATTTTAAGCCAGTTTATTTAGCAGGTATTTTTATACTTTTAGTATTTTTGTTTATAAACGGACATTTAGCAAGAGACCAAAATTTATTGTATGTTATGGTTCTTTTGGTGGGTATGAAAGATATTCCACTTAAAAGTATTATTAAAACAGAAATGATAGTAAGTATATGTGTTCTTTGTGTAATTATTATGTTTTCATTATTTGGTATTCTTCCAAATCTGCAATTTCCAAGAAACGGATTAGTTCGGAATAGTTTGGGGTTTATTTATCCTTTATTATTATCTTCAACAGTTTTTTTCTTGAATGTCGCATGGGCAAGTTATTTAGTGACTAACAAAATATCGTTCAAAAATAAGCTGATTAATGTACTAGTAATGGCATGTGGGACGATTGCCATCTATTTGATTACTGATTCCAGAACTGATTTGTTGCTTAATATAGCAATAGTTGTCGTAATCTTACTTTCATGTTTTTCCATTAACTTAAGAAATCGATACACGAAGATACTGGCGGAACTGACGCCGCTCTTGATTGCTTTCTGGACGTTGATATCTATGATTTTTTATAAAGATGATAGTATTTGGTTAACTTTAAATAAGTTATTTAGTAATCGATTGTCTTTGGTTCACGAGGCTTATCAAAAGTATGTGCCAGGAATGTTTGGCCAGTTCATTAAACAACGTGGAAATGGTGGACAAGTTCATGAGGTGCTTCATTATTTCTATATAGATTCTAGTTTTTCAAGAGTGTTATTTATGGACGGCTATATTGTCTTTGTGATATTAATGATTTTAATTACTATAGGTCTTGCACATTTAGTGTCTAAAGATAGTGACGTTTCTGCATATTTAGCTATGATTGTCATTATTACTCTAATCGAAGGAGTCTTTACTGACCATATGTTTTACGCTAATAATGTAGCTTTATTTATTATCGGTGGTCAAGTTATGGAACTAATAAGTCAACATAATCATAATAAAAATCGTTTAAAGAATGATATATAAAGATTATTGAAGTGTTTTGTAATTACTAGATTGAATGCTAGCAGTTACAAAGCGCTTTTTTTGTGAGTAAATTTGTTTCAAGCATGCTTAATCGGATTGAAAATGATAAAATAGTGCAAACGAAACAACAGGATAATTTATTTAAAGCGGCCCAAAATTCAGCAATCTTTAACGCATGGACGACTGATCATCACGATTTTGATACCAAAACGGGAAAATTAAAGGAGTCTTTTTAATGGAGTCAAAAAGTAAAGAGGAAGCACTAAACAAAAAGATTAAGAATCTGCATAACTTTGCGAACTGGGGGCTAACGCCACTGGTTGTGATCTTTATCGTGGTTTACTTTTTAACTAAACCAACCTCAATCTGGACGATTTTATTGGCGTTACTAGTGGTCTTTACGACGTTTATCGTCTGTGTAATGGCGCTAGTATACATTCACCAGAAGAAGAAACTCCAAAAGGAAGCCAACCAACAGAATTCTGATCAAAAATAACGAGATAATGGCGGTACGATAGGTAACCGTCTTTTTTTGTGGCAATTAATTAGTGTATAATTGATGATAATTAAGAAGTTAATCACAATTACTTATAAGAGGAAATCATGAAGAAGAATAAATATGCTAAAACGACGCTAGCGGTTCTTTTAATTTTGTTAGCGGCCCTTTTCTTGGTTGGAATTCAGTACTTTTCACACAGTATCCTACTGGGAAATGACTCGCTCTTTCATTTTAATCGCATTTATGACGTTGAAAGACAGCTTCAGACTGGCAACTTCAACTATTTCATGACTAACTATGGCTTCAATCAAACCGGACGGATCGTCAACGCGGTCTATGGACCTTACATGGCATTTATCTTAGGCGTAGTTTTGCTAGCGACTAAGAGTTGGTTTAGCTTCCAGCTGGTAACGAGTTTTGTTCTGTATGTCATTGCCGGACTGGGTTCGTATGGCTTGCTTCGCCGGGTCAAGGTCAATCGTTTTTTTGCCACGGCTGGCGCCATTATTTATTTGTCACAGAACTTCATTACCGGTTGGCAGACTGATGCCCAGTTCCTAGCTTGGGGTGCAGCCGTCCTGCCGTTTGCGGTGATAGTGGCTCTTGATTTGCTGGATGGTTCACCGAAGAAAATCCACGTGACATTAGCGTTAGTCGTTGCGATTTTACTTGAGATGCACATCCTGAGTGCCTTGTTTACGGTCATTATGTTAGTCCCGTTTGCGGTTGTTGGCCTTTGGCGTTCCCGAGCTAAGTGGCAGTATCTAGGGAAGATTGCGTTGAACGTGCTCTTAACGTTGATTTTGGCTGGAAACTACTTCGTGGGCTTCTTGAACATTTTCGGGAAAAACGAACTCATGCCACCATTTATGATGAAAGACATGAGTACGTATTCGGCTAATTTTAATTTTTATAATAACTTACCTAATGAAGTTGGAATCGTGCTGATACTGATTTGTGTCTTTCAGTTGGGATACATGATTATTGCCAAAAAAAAGAATCTGACTAACATCGTGGTCACGATTGTGGGTGGTTTGTTTCTTATAGTGTCATCGGCGATTCTCCCTTGGAACGCAATGGGTGAGAAGTGGACCTACATGCAGAACTTCATCCAGTTCCCATACCGTTTCTTTCCGTATGCGGCAATTTTGTTGATGGTGGGCTTCTTCATGTCACTTAGTCAGATTAGTCGTGATTGGTACGAAAAAATCAGCGCATCGCACGGCGATATTCGTTACAACTACATGAAGATTTTTATGGGAATCGTGGTATCCGTCATGGCGGTTGTTGCCCTCTGGTTTGCATACTCAAACGTTCAGTATGGCGTCGATGTTTGGCATAACCCGACGAGTTCCCCGATTAAACGCAATATGATTCGTGCCCTTCCAAACGTGGAGACGCCACGCAAGTACCTGCCACCTGCTAAAAGTCCATTTAAGAAGGATTTGAGCGTGAAACAGGTTCGCTTAGACTTTATAAGTGGCAACCTTGATAAGCCATTGCGCGACGTTTCTGAGTCAAACGGGGACTACTTGCCAAATGATTCTGGTAATCCCAACTTTAATTCGGTTGGATCGCAGTACCATGCTGATGTCATGAATAATCATGGTTTTAAAAAACAAGTGGACCATAATGGTGATTTAACCGTTAAGTGGAACACTGATACCAGTCAGACGAAGAATGATTATCGAACCGTTCCGGTAATTTTGTACCATAGTTCGACGGTTAAACTGAATGGGGCCAAACTTAGTCGTAATCAATATCGCGTTTCCGATATTGGAGCAGCAATGGTTAAAGAAAAAGCTGGTCAGAATCAGTTGACGGTTGGATACCAAAAGCCAGCACATTTCATGGCAGTGGTTGCTCTGTCGGTATTGGCATGGATTGTGACGGTCGGATGTGTGATTGTTAGGGGAATTTATAAGAGGATTAAAAAATAATAGACATACAAAAAGGATTGAGCCGTTGAAAAAAGTTCAATCCTTTTTAATGTTAAAGATTATTCCAGTTAATTCCTTTACTAATATCAGAATAGTGATTGGGATTCTGGTCTTTTTGTCCCTCAAGTGCCTCTTTGATTTGACCATTCTTTTTTAGTTCTTCGGTTTCCTTTGTGGCACTATTATTTTTCATTTTCATCATTAGCAACCACGACTTTGCCAATCATTTGTTTACTTTCGACTAATTTGGTAGCTTTTCGTAAGTTTTCGGCATTGATGGAACCAAATTGCTTGGTCATGGTGCTGACCAGATTACCCTCATCAAGCATGATACTAATCTTATCCAAAATTTCATGTTGGGTACTCATGTCAGGAGTATGGAATTCAGACTTGGTGAACATGTATTCCCAGGCGAAGCGAGCACGTTTTTCCTTTAACTTACTCATGTCGAGTGACTTACCCGAGCCGGTGATTGAAACGATCGTGCCAGATGGGGCAATTAACTCACAGATTTCGTCCCAATAAGCGTCAATGTTACGTAAATCTAAGATGTAGTCAACGTAATTAAAGCCCTGGTCGTGAATCTTTGAAACGATGTCATCGTGGTAGTCAACGACGATGTCGGCGCCGTGATCGAGTTCCCACTGTTTCGTCTCATCTTTTCCGGCAGTGGCAATGACTTTGAGGTTAGCGCGGTGAGCCAATTGGGTCGCAATTGAACCAACTCCACCAGCACCATTGATGATTAAGATTGATTTATTGTGGTTCTGTTCGTCACGGTCGTAAAAATCAATGTTCATCTGTTCG
This sequence comes from Fructilactobacillus sp. X7R4C1, assembly GCF_059901115.1. Lineage (NCBI taxonomy): Bacteria > Bacillati > Bacillota > Bacilli > Lactobacillales > Lactobacillaceae > Fructilactobacillus > Fructilactobacillus sp. X7R4C1. Next base: position 261,216 of record NZ_JBWXVD010000001.1, on the reverse strand, counting down.
AACATGGCCTCCCACGCCGTCAGGCTAGTGAGTGGCATGGCGGCAGCGTGAGCATTGTCTAACTTCTTCGGGGCAATGCCAACGATGCGTTCGTCAACCACCTGATACTCACTATCGCTACCTGGACGAACGTGTGAACCGGCGTAGAAGACGCGGTCACCAACACTGAAACGATTGGTCTTAGAACCGACTGCCTCAACGATTCCAACGGCATCCCATCCGATAATTTTCGGTTCTTTTAGTGGCTCTTTTTGAGCTTCACGGGTGAAAACGTCCACGGGGTTAACCGAAACGGCAGCCACTTTTACTAACAGGTCGTGTGGTTCCGGTTTGGGCACTTCGGTGGTGAAATCAAACAGACTCTTGGGGTCATCAATTGGTAGATATTTTGTGTAACCAACGGCATTCATTTCTTTAGTCATAAGCGTTCTCCTTTTTCGTATTCTACCCCTAGGATACCACGCAGACGGCGATAATTGTTTCCCTGGAGTTAGGTTACCATCACATTTTATGATAAAATGATGATATGGAAAGAGTGGGATGAGGTAAAAAAATGCAAAGATTGTATTGGGATTCCGTTCATGTTAACGGGGATAAAGTCTTCTTCACGATTGACGATCATGGATTGAATTTCGTAAGCAGTCCAGGTCAAGAAGTGTCTCAACTGCTTGATTTTTATACGAATGATCATTTTGAGTACGCCAAAAATAGTGAGCAGAGCTTGCAGTATCGTAAAACAATTAAAAACTATTTGCGAGGTAAGTCAACCAGTCTTGATTTGCCAACTGATTTTATGGGGTACGGTTCTGATGAAGACCGGTTGGTTTGGAACGAAATTGCCCAGATCCCGTTTGGTGAATTAGTTACGGTTTCCGATCTGGCAGACCGTTCTGGTGTTAGTCAGGATAAAGTGGAGGCTGCCATTTCAAGAAGTCCCATCTGGATCGTGTTGCCACTTCACCGGGTAACGGATCGAAACGGACGTTATCCATACCGGACAAACGAAATGACCCGTGATTTCTTGGTAAATCTTGAGCATCCTAAAAAGTAAATAATGAAATCGAGATTTCAGTCGTGAAGTCTCTTTTGTTTTCGATAAATTGATGTGAAATGACTTTTGTAAAAATGTGTGATGTTGTATAGTCATAATCACAATCAATTAATGAATGGAGTATTTAAAATGAAACATATTATTAAGGCAGATAACGGGCGAGTGTTTAAACGATTGGTAGCGACGGGAGTCAACGATAACAGTAATCAGTTTGATTTCAACAAGGTCAGACCGATTCCGCAACAAATTAGGGACGTAATCGTCGATAATTATTTGTCAAACGCTGCGATTGGGGTGTATATGGTTAACGTTGACTTTAACCGGGATGACATTCCGTCGACGGTGGAGGCTCTTGCGGCTGATATGAATCACAATGGGGACGAATTTTACGACCACGTCCAGCGGGACCAGCAGAAGTTCCTTTCAACTTTCATGGAGGTCTACGGTCAATTTGAGCAACCCATGGATGACAAGATGAAAGAGGCCACCATTGCTTCGCTTCAACGTGGTTACATTGGGGCTAAAAAGTATTTGATTAAGGACAATATTGACTTAGAGGTCTTTCAACCATATGATCCAGAGAAAATTTTGCAACCAGACTTAAGGGAGGGTTTTCAAGGGATTGACTTGAACGTGCTCGCTTGGTTGTCTAAACAGGGTGAGATGTTGATTAATAACTACATTGCCTTTCAGGCTTTTAATCAGGAAGACTGGACCAACGAGAACTGGCGTATTACCGAGAATGCGTTTGATACTGAGATTGATAAAAAAGAAAATACCATTACGTTTCACACTTACGAAATTGTCGGCTTAACTGATTTGTTTGAGACCTTGTTGATTAAGTCGGATGCACAGGCGGATGATGTGAAGTATATGTATGAGTTGTAGGATGTAAAATTTTAATTATTGTTCTTAATATTAAAAAAACACCAAATATGTTTGGTGTTTTTATTTCATAATTGTATAGTAAGAAGTATTTATATCAGTGTTATCTGATAAATAATTATAATAGTCAAATGCTGTCCAATTATTGTAATTATTTTCTATGGACGTAGGAAAACCAACTTTATGTTCATTCGAACTCTCATAATTGTAAATAATTTTATTTACCTTATTAGCGTTTGATAGGTATTTAATTTCTAATTTAAGAAGAGTAAGGTCATTGTCTTTCATTTGATTTTCCATACTATTGTAATTTGCATTAGGTACAAGGAAATCTTTAGGAATTAAGAAGACACTACTATATGATTTTATAAAGGGGATTATATAATTTTCTTTAATTATTTTGTAATCATGTTTTTTAGATTTATAAATCATTTTTATTTCACAGGAAGCGGCATTGTTAGAGGAATTGTTAAGTAATTGTACACCGTTTGTGAGAATCTTATTTGGACTATAAAGCCACTTCTTAAATGATTTTTTGTTTGCTGCATCAGTAGTATCTGAATAAACTGTTTGGCCACTCCTTAGGCCCATTATAGGATTTATGTAAAACATTGCCAGACTATTTTCAATTTGTCTATTATCGTCAATTTTCTTTTGTCTGTTAACTTGCCAAAAGATTCCACATATAGCAATTATAGCTCCGTAATAAGCACCTAATAATCCAAGCCATCCATCTGTGGTTCCTGTACTCCAACCAAGATATTTTTTTGAAATTTGCGTCCATATAAAAATTAATAATATAGGAACAATAGATAATAGAATGATTATAATAATGTTGATTTTTGAATGATGTTTTAATTCTTTATTCATATTTGGTCTCCATTATTTGTGATTTTTCTTATATTATACTTATTTTATCAATAATTAGGAGACTTTAGATGAGAAATTTTAATAAAAAAGAGAATGAAAAAAATGTATTATATTTTGTTGGGAATGGTTTAGACATTGGAACAGGATTAAACACTACACTTTTTGATTGGTCAGAATACACTAGAAAAAATTATCAATGACTCTATGATAAATTGTTTAATTTATATGTACTTAATAAGCCTGAAGTAAAGACAAAGATAAAAAATGAACATCCAGAGGACTACAAGAAGATTTTTGATGTAAAAAATGATAATGCGTCATTTTATTACTCTATTGAAGCTCTTAAAGATAATGACGGAGATTATCCTGATTATATAAAAAAATTAGCTAATAATGTTCTATGGAGTAGGTTTGAAGAAGCATTAAATTATCCATATTTTCATGTTGATCGCGGACAATTTCCGATGCCATCTTTAAGTAATGATTCTCCTGGTTCTCTTGTTTCTCAGATGAATAATAGTATTAGTGAATGGGTAGCTAAAGTTAATAATGATCTTACTAGTGCAAATAAAAATAATAATTATGATTTTATTTTAAATAAATATTCAAATTATTCATGTGTGTATTTAAATTTAAATTATACTGATACATTAGAATCAATATATAATATTCCCAATGGAAATGTTTTTCATATTCATGGTCATGCTAATGAGTCTGATAAAAAATTATCTCCACAAATCGGTCATACAAATGATGTTTCATTAAAAGATAAGATAAAAAAGGATTTTAAAAATGCTCCTATGATTGAGGAAGATGGATATTTATATGAGACCTCAACTGCACAATCATTTAATAAATTTAATCAAAGTACCATTAAACCTACAGCTGATGATTATGCAAAATTTAAGACTTTTTTAGAGAATAAATATATCAAAAAATTAGATAAAATTGTAGTTTTGGGTTCTTCATATGGGATTGTAGACATGCAATATTTTAAGTTTTTGTTAGATGATGGATTAATTAATAAAAGTACACAATGGGATCTTTATTATCACAGTGATAATGATAAACAACGTGCTATTAGTAATTTAATTGAACCCTTCAATTTAAACTGTGATAATTGTTCATTATACCAACTTTAAAAGTCTTATTAGATAGATTAAAGGTTAACAATTAGTAAAAAAACGAATTATGTAATTATTATAAAATATACGAAATTTATTTAAGGAATAAGATGACTATTTTCGCGTCTCTTTTTACTCTATTCTATGTTCACTCATTAACAAATTACACCCAATAAGCTAAACTTAAGTCATAAAAAATACTTCACTTTATTTCTCAAAGGAGACTTCCCATGACCCAATACATTTTAGGAATTGACATCGGTACCTCAAGCACCAAAGCCATCTTGATGACGACTACGGGTGAAATTATTGCTCAAGACAAAGCTTCATATCAGTTAGAAACACCACATCCAGAATGGGCACAAGAGAATGCTGACGACTGGCTTCGGGCAGTGATGTCCTTGATTAAAAACTTAGCCCAAAAAGTCGATAGTACCCACATCATTGGTATTGGCATCGACGGTCTCTACGGTGGTTCTGGAGTTCCAATTGACAAAAGTGGTCAACCACTCGGTCCCGCGTTAATTTGGATGGATCGTCGGGCCACAAAAGAAACTGAAGAAGCGCTAAAGCTCGTTAGTAAGTCCGAACTGATGGACATCACTGGTAACTTGGCTGATCCGTACTACGGCTACACTAAAATTATGTGGTTGAAACAAAACGAGCCAGAATTGTACCGCGATACCTATCAATTTTTGCCACCTGAATCGTACGTCATTTATAAATTAACGGGGAATATCAGCATTAATTACTCTGCGGCCGGTAACTTAGCGGGGATTTTTAACATTAATGATGATGAGTGGTCACATGAGCTGGCCACTAAATTAGGCATTGATTTAAATAAATTACCACAAAAGATGATTGCTAGCACGGATGTCGCCGGTCAAGTCACTGACGAGTGGGCGCAAAAACTGGGCATCAAAGCTGGAACACCAATCTTTAATACTGGGGTTGACGTTGGACCAGCAACGGTCGGAACGGGAGTGCTTGGTACCGGTCGCATGACGATTGCGTTAGGAACGTCAATGAATGCGGCACTTGTGACCGACAAGCCACTTAAAGATGATAATCTGATTATTTGGCCTTATGCTTACAAACCAAAAGAATATTACTATAACTTTGCCGGGGCTAACACGGCTGGCGCGGTAATTGCTTGGTTCACCCGTGAATTCGCTCAGGAAGTTGATAATAATAACAGTACGAAAATGCTGGATGAAGAGAGTGAGCAAGTTCCCGTTGGTAGTAATGGCTTGATTGTTTTACCGTACTTTATGGGAGAACGCAGTCCGGTCTGGGATTCCAACGTTCGTGGAACCATCTTTGGGATTTCGATGACGACGAAGCGTTATGAGTTATTTAAGGCTTTTCAGGAGGCCATTGCCTATTCCGTTCGTCAGAGTATTGAACAGTTTGGTGATCACATTGGCGACTCGTTTACTCTAGTTGGTGGTGTTAGCAATTCTAAAAAAATGGTCCAGGTCATTGCGGACGTGACGGGTAAAACCGTCAAAACGACTGATTCTGGTGGTGAAGCCGACCTTGGAAGTGCCATTCTGGCTGGAATTGGCTTGAAGCAAATTCAACCGCAAGCAGTCCAAAAGTGGGTCAAAATTAATGAAAAGATTGAGCCCAATCCAGAAAGACACGAAGAGTATAACAAGTACTATGAGTTGTATCGTTTGGCGTATATGGATACGAAGGGCTTTTATAAGAAGTATAGTGAGTTGGTTGAAAAACAAAACTAATATAATGTGAGTGCTAACTATTTAAGTGGTTTAGCACTTTTTATAAGCCCTCGTTTTTGACATTCCCACTTCACAGCGACATACTTCTCCATGTATTCCAAAGTATTCCAAAAAAAGAAAGAAGTATGGTAATAATGAAAATTGCAGTCTACGGCGCTGGTTCACTTGGGACCATTATTGGTGCATATCTCACCAAAGCATACGGTAAAGGCAACGTGGATTTGATTGCCAACAATCCCCAGCACATTAAGGATATAAACGAACAAGGTGCCACGGTTACTGGTACGGCTGACTTTACTGTTCCTGTCACTGCCAAGACTCCGGATGAATTAAAATCGAACGAGTATGATCTCGTTTTACTTTTGACCAAGCAGACTCATAATGATGAAGTTCTCCCGAAAGTTAAAGACGTGTTGAAACCAAATGGGACTTTGGTTTCGCTTCAAAACGGGGTCCCAGAAATTGCGATTTCAAAGGTCATTGATCCCGCAAATATCGTTGCTGGTTCCGTTGAATTTGGTGGAACCCAACTTAACCACACGGAGTCGGAATTGACCACGGCACTTCCAGCCTTTGAAAATGCGGCGTTTCAGATTGGTGAACTTGATGGAAAAGACACCGACCGCATTAAGAAGGTCAAAGACGTGTTGAGTCACGTTGGTGGCACCGCCATTTCCGATAACTTACTTGGAACCAAATGGTCTAAACTTTTGGTTAACTCATCATTTAGTGGGTTATCAGCCGCAAGTGATGCTACGTTTGGCCAGGTTGCTGATAGTGAGGTTGGCTTAAAGAGTGCGCTAAATATCGTAAGTGAAAGATTAAAGGTCGGTCATGCTGACGGTGTGAAATTTGCCAAAATGGGAAATCATGACCTCAGTTCACTTACTAGTGAACATCCCAATGATGAACCAGCACAGTTGGCCTACCTGAAGTCCGCGATGAACAACAGTAAGAATCTAAAGGCCAGTATGCTACAAGATTTGGAGAAGGGCAGAAAGACTGAGGTTGATGACATTAATGGGGTGATCTCCGAGACGGGCAAGAAATATGGAATCAAGACTCCATTCAACGATTTGGTTATTAAGATTGTTGGAAACGCTCAAGATACAGGTAAATTGCCGAAGTTTGATGATACCATGGACCAGTTTCAACAATTACTTGATAACAAATAGGAATTATTCTAATGAGGCTTCTTACATTACGTTATAATTATTTGTTGTTTGCTTTTGAAATATGTAATATTATGAATCTCTAAATGAACTTTTAGAGGTTCATTTTTTGTGTTTAAATATAAAGTGTATGAATTAATCGTATCTTAGAAAGGCGAAAAATGACTGTTGCAATATCAATCTTTATTTTTTTGTTTCTGGTCTGGCTACTGTTTGAGTTTATCAGCAGTGCCGCTTGTGGTTGTCTTTTGTTGATGTTTCTATTAGCCGTTACGATTGGTTTGTTTGCGGCTAATTTCTGGATTCTCGGACTGATTATGTTGGTATTAGTTGTATTTGGAGCGTTATTTAATTATTAGTGTCGTCGATTTTTCTTAAAATTACAGTAAATTAAAATTGTCAGCTCTGATTAAACATCGGGCTGGCAATTTTTTGGCTTAATTTTTATTATCATGTTGTTCATGCCACTTCTTGATTTGTTCCAAGCGTTCCTTGAACCGGATCTCATGGCCTTCACTCGTGGGTTTGTAGTAGACGTGGCCTTCAACTGATGGTGGCATCGCTTTCATCGTCGTTAGTTTGTCTTGATAGTTATGCGCGAGTTCGTATCCCTTTCCGTAGCCCAAGTTTTTCATTAACTTAGTGGGAGCGTTTCTGATTTGCAGTGGAACGGGATCATCAGCAGTTTCCTGGACGTCTTTCTTGGCCGCCAGTCGGGCTTTATAAAGGGCATTTGATTTTGGTGCGAGTGAGAGGTACGTAACGGCCTCTACGAGGTGGACGTCACACTCGGGCATTCCTAGAAACTGACAGGCCTGAAACACGTTAATGGCAACGTTTAAAGCATTCGTGTCAGCTAAACCAACGTCTTCACTGGCAAACCGCACCAGTCGTCTCGCAATGTAAAGCGGGTCTTCTCCACCATCTAGCATACGGGAAAGCCAGTAAATGGCGGCGTCAACGTCACTATTACGCATCGATTTATGCAAAGCTGAGATAATGTTATAGTGTTCCTCGCCATTTTTGTCGTACAGCACAAACTTGTTACCAATCAGTTGTTTCAGACCATCTAACGTTATTTTAGTGACACCGTCTTTTTTGTCACCGTTGAGGACGGCCATTTCCAGGATGTTTAATGCTTTACGGGCGTCACCGTTAGCAAAATTAGCAATCTCGTTAATTTCATCCTGGCCGATTTTGATGTTTTGCTTGCCAAAGCCATCCGGATTCTTTAAGGCATTGTTTAAAAGCGTCACCACGTCGGACGGTTTTAAGGCGTGCAGGACAAAGACCTTACAGCGTGATAGTAACGCCGAATTGACTTCAAACGACGGATTCTCGGTGGTGGCTCCAATCAAGATGATGCTACCCTGTTCGACGTAGGGTAAAAAGGCGTCCTGTTGGGCTTTGTTAAAACGGTGAATTTCGTCGACAAAGACAATCGTTTTTTGCCCAATTTGCTGATCCTGTTCGGCCTGACGCATGATTTTTTTAATTTTGCTGATGCTGCTGTCGGCCGCACTAAAACTATAAAAGTTTGATTGCGTTTTTCTGGCGATAATTTCGGCCAAAGTGGTTTTACCAACCCCAGGTGGTCCCCAGAAAATCATGGAAGAAACCTGGTCGTTTTCAATTAGTTCTCTTAAAATTTTTCCTGCTCCAAGAAGATTTTGCTGTCCCACAAATTGGTCTAAAGTCTTGGGACGAACCCGACTGGCCAAGGGGACGTTTTGATCTTGATTGTTAAAGAGTGATTCTTGCCGCATGGTTACTCACTTCGATTCTGCTAGAAAGTTTAGTAGTTAATTAAGTTTAAGTTAATACACTTGGGGAAATCATGCAATCAATGGGTTTAAAAAAGCTCTCTGACTAAAATTTTAATCAAAGAACTTCTTTTGCTTAGATTTCGTATGATGGTTTAGTGGATAATAAATCTTTAACCTGTTCATCAAGGGTTGGTAATGGTCTACCAATGACCTGCGGCAGGTCCGGATCGTTGTCAGTATTGTTTGCCAAGATTTCTTGATGAGTCATGCCAAATTTGACGGCCTGTTCGTCGATGTTTTCATCTAAGACCCCGGCCCTGATCATGTCTTGAACGCCGACCATGAAATTAATTGAACTCTTATCATAGCCGCGTTTTGCTAAAGCTTGGCGGTAGTTGTCATCGTTTAACAAGTTAACCTTAAAGTCCCTGTTGGTGTTGGCAATGACTGAGGCTGCTAAGTCAGCGTAGGTATGTTCGTTTCCATAGAACTCATAGACTTCCTTGGTCTTTTCGTCGCTTTCCATGACCTTGGCCGCCGCAAACGCGTAGTATTTCTCTTCGGCCCAGCCAACTTTGCCGTCACCAGCGGAGAAGATAAAAGCCGCTCCCTTAGCGGAACGTTTGATGAGGTCGAGATCGTTTTCTAGGTACCAGTTGTTTCTAAGAAAGGAATGGTTGATGCCAGTTGCCTCAATTAATTTTTCGGTCTTGGCGTGGTCCTCTGCCAGTGGCACCTTGGCGATGTCAGCGTGAGGGAAGCTCGTATAAGCGATAAACTTGACCTTAGCTTTGACGGCGGCGTTGACCACGTTTTCGTGTTGGACGTAGCGGGGATGTTCTGGATCAGGTTGTGATGAGACAAACAGGAGCTTGTCAATTCCACTAAGGGCCTGATTCAGACTTTCAGTGTCATTGTAGTCACCCTTTCTGATTTCAACTCCAGCAGGATACATCTTTTTGGCTTTTTCCGTGTTTCTAGCGATTACGACGATGTCTTCGACAGGGACCAATCGAATCAAGCCCAAAATAGCACGTTCACCGAAACGACCCGTTCCGGCAGTAACTCCATATTTCATAGTATTTTCTCCTTCATTTTCGTTATCTAGAAACTAGCATTAATCTTTTCAAAAGGCAATTAAACCATTTTTGGAAATGATTCTTTATGAAAGCCACGATGATAATGATATAATGGGAACGTATAAACAGAAGAGGAGGGTTTAGTATGAGTGACAGAAGACCTAGTGAAAAACAAGAAAAGAACTTATTGCATAAGTTAGAAAAAGACGATCACAAAAAGGATCGTGGCCATGAAAACCGTTCAACCGATGGGAAAGAGATTCATAAACACATCGAACGTAGTGACCGTCCTGAAGAACCAAATAAGGATCGCAAATAATTAATGGTACAAAAAAAGATCGCGAATCCGCGATCTTTTATTTTTGGTTAGAATGAACGAACAATTAACAAAATTCCAAAGAACATGAAGTAAAATGCCACTAAGAATAATGCAACTGACATTGCCATGGCTGGTTGGAATAATAGAACAATTCCTAAGATCAAGCCAATAATACCAAGAATGACTTCAAACCAGAAGTAACCCTTGTGGTTTCTTTCGGCAAATCGACTGTACCATAGTTCAAACAATGAATCGATGATGAACCAGATTGATAACATCAACCAGATGTAGATTCCACCAACGGCAGGGTCTAAGAAGATCAAGATACCAATGATGATATCAAGCACACCGTTAATGACAAGCCAAACTGGTGACATCCCTAATGATTTGTCTAGTTGAGAAATTTCAGCAATCTTGAAGATACCTTCAACGATTGACAAGATGGCAATGACGAAAACTAATGCCTTAAATGAGTTCAATGGATTCTTCAAAATGAAGAGTGATAAGATCACACTCAGGATTCCGATAACCAGTGAAAACGGGTCAAAGCCCTTTGTTTTACTAAACATATGAACACTCCTTTTTATTTATTAGCCTAAGCTTAAATTCATTTTACCAAAATTTAAGAAATAAACCACCATTGAAATGTTAAATTACGTAATTTAGGGAGATATTTAACTTTAAGGGAAGTTAATTGGAATAATTGACGTATCCTAGTTATGAAGGCTAGCTGGTTTTGTCAAAGACGCTAGCGTTAAATGATTGAACTAACAAATTATTCCTAAAGAATTGTCACATTTGTTAGGTTACGTCACAAAAATATAATACAATGAACTGTGGTTACATAATTTTACAAATATTAATATCGAGGGATTTTTTAGCTATGAAAAAGAAAATGCATGTTTGGAAATACTACGCGGCCGCTTTTATCATTCCGGTCGTAGTGGCTTCCATCGTCTTCGCAATTTACGGAATAACACCATTTGGTAACCATAATCTACTTATCAGTGATTTGCTCACGCAGTACATGCCATTTTTTAAGTTACTTCGTGATCAAATGCTCCATCATACCTTTAGTGCATACTCGTTTTTGGTCTCGATTGGTGATAATACCGTTCCGATCTACACTTACTATTTAATGAGTCCTCTGAACTTATTGGTTTCATGGTTCAGTGTGGTTCACATGCCAATTCTGATCTCAATCATCATTTTGATTAAGATCGGACTAATTGGTTGGTCAATGGCCTTCTTTTTGAAAGTGAAGTATCACAGACAGGACATGATGCAAATCATGGCTGCCGTAGCATACAGTTTGAGTGGTTACGTTGCCCTCTACTTCTATGATTTCATGTGGCTTGAGGCCTTAATGATTCTACCGCTTTTAACCCTTGGAATTGAGCGACTGTTTTATAAGGGGAAATGGGGAGGATACGTCGTCGCTTTGACGGCCATCATTATCATGAATTACTATATGGGCTATATGCTGTGTATTTACTCTTTAATCTATTTTGTCTATCTCGTCTTTTTGAACCGTCCAACTAAAACTGGGTTTTGGCATTACCTAAAGGTTCATGGTTCCATGACGTGTAAGTACGTCGTTAGTTCGATCATTGCCGCCCTGTTGTCGTGTTTCATGTTGATTCCATCAATTGTGGGGATGCTTTCAACCAGTAAGGGATTATTCAAAATCTGGGACTTTCTGCCTTATCCAAGGTTTAGTCCTGCTGTTTTTGTTAATCTTGGGGTGGGAGCCAATAACTTTATGGGCCGTTTGTCCCATGATCCCAGTATCTTTGTGGGTACGATCTTCATCATGGGCCTCCTGGTGTTCTGGTTATCGAAGAAGATTACGAAACGACAGAAACACGCTTCCTTCTGGCTAGTTGGGGCAATTTTCGTCGGGATGTGGATTACCACTTTTAACACTATTTGGCACATGTTCCAAAATCCAGCTGGATTCCCGTATAGAGAAGCCTTCATGTTCGGTTTTGTGACCATCATGTTCGCATATGAAGCTTACATTAACGGAGCGTTTAAGGACAATCGAGTTGTTAAAAACGCTGGTTTAATCGTTTCCTTCCTGTTAGTAATTGGGTACGGTTGTGGCGATTTGGTTGCCTTATTTAACCACATGCATCAGTATGGCATTCAGCTTATTGCTGGGAATTCCCACTTAATTTATGCTTTAATCTTTGTCTTAGTAACCACGTTGTTGTTAATGGCAACGAATCGCTACGGCAAAAAGATTTGGTACCTGCTTTTCGCAGTCCTGTGTGTTGAGATGGGAGTTAACCTCTATCTTTCCCTTCAGGGACGACGGATTGATGCGTTTAGGAATGCTCCTGCAATGTTTGGGAATCAGAAAAAATTTGAAAATGCCTATAACCAGTCTAAAGGCATTATTGACCAAAAAGTTGATAATAAGAAGAATCAAACGACGTTCCATCGTAATGACGTGAATAATCAACTGTACAGTGGGATCTTTGATCAGGATTACAACCAGTATAATGATGGAATTATCTTTAATTACCGTGGGGTAAGTGGCTATAGTTCCACTTTAAACATGCATACTCAAGCAGTCCTTTCTAATCTGGGATTATCGTCAAGAAACGTGCGCCGGGTTAGCGTGATTGGTAGTTCGCCGATTACCGACCAACTACTTGGAGTTACTAATCGGTTAACCATTTTGAAAAATGGTCAGACGATCAATAAAAAGAATGAACGCTATAGTGGACTGGGCTATGCGGTTTCTGATCGGATTGTTAAGACCAAACTAAACAAGGGTCATGTTTTTAAGAACTTGAATCGTTTCGTTCAAGACGAGTCCGGAACCAAGAAGAAGTTCATGCATAAGGCTCAGGTTACCGTTAATAATTCTGGTAAGTACCGTTATCAGACGGTTGATCCATACGATACTAGACAAATGGATACGGTGGACGGATACAAGTATAATTTGACGGTTAATCCGGTTATTTCCGGTAACCAATACATGTATCTGAGTCAGGCCAACCTCTACAAGGATAAAATCTTTGTGAATGGCAAGAAGATTCCTGAAAGATACCGGATGATCGGGACTGAAAACGTTAAGTTAGGTCATTTTGGTAAAGGACAGAAATTTACGGTTAAGATTATTTCTTCTAATAGTCTGAAGGAGAAGAGTCTATTAAAGAGCTTCTCTGGCTTAGACGGTGTGGCTTTCAATCAATTTGTTGACGAAACTCAGCCATACAAGCTGAGAGTGGATCATCCTGAGAACCTGAAACTTTCAGGAGCCGATTTCACTGGTCACGTTAAGACGAGTTCAAAGCGCAACGTGCTCTTGTTGAGTATTCCTTATGACAAGGGATGGCACGTGACTGAGAATGGTAAGAAAGTCAAGACCTTGATGGTTGCTGACGGCCTTACTGGGGTAAAATTAAAGCCCGGTAAACACACCCTTCACTTCCATTACCGCACTCCAGGATTAATCCTGGGATTGCTTTTGACCCTTGTTGGAATTTTGGGGGCATTCTGCGAGTGGCTATTCTACCGAAAACGAAATAAATAGAAATTAGCATTCCCAAAATACTTTGGGAATGTTTTTTGTTATAATTGGGTTAGAGTTAAGGAAACGAGTGAGGTAATAAATTATGAAAGTAACTGCATACTTAGTACGACACGGACAAACCTATATGAATCTTTATAACAAGGTACAAGGTTGGATTGATTCACCCTTGACCAAAAAGGGACTTGAGGACGCCGATAACGCTGGTGAACGATTGAAGGACATCAATTTTGATGCGGCCTTTAGTAGTGATTCTGGTCGAGCCATTCAAACCGCCCACCATATTTTGCAAGCCAACAACAATAACATCAACATCATTAGTTATCAGTTCCCCGAATTACGGGAACAGTTCCACGGCTACTTTGAGGGTGAAAACTTGGAGCAGATGTGGCAGTTTGTTGGTGAGCAGGTCAAGACGACTTCTGAAGCCGGGGTGCTCAAAAACTTTGGTCTTGAAAAGGCTCGTGATTTGATTGCCAGAGCCGATTTGTACAATAATGCGGAGGACAACAAGACGTTTTGGAAGCGAGTTGACCGTGGAATTGATCGAATCCGAAAAAACACCAAGGATGGTGACAAGATCCTGATTGTTTCTCATGGGATGACCATTCGTTCCATCGTTGATCGTTATAATCCAGCGTTGGATATTGGTGAACCAGCTAAGAACGGTAGTATCACTAAGCTGATTATTACTGATAAAGATATCAAGGTTGAGTATTTTAATAGTTTAGATGAACAAGTCTAAAAAGTCGGGACAAGCGTCTCGGCTTTTTTTATGCCTTTTTCAAATGGTTTACTTCTTAATTTGTGAATAATATAATTATGACAGTTTAAAGGAGGAGTAAAAAATGGTTGAATTATATGCAAGTCCTAGTAATTATGTCCAAGGTTCAGATGTATTAATGAACAGTGCGGACCGAATTGGTAAGTTTGGGCAAAAGGTGCTACTTCTATCAAGTGGGACGGCACTAAGAATGGTTGGAAATGACTTTGCTGATTACTTGAAACAACATGACTTTGAAGTAACCGTCGTTGATTTTGCCGGAGAATCATCTGAAAGTGAGATTGATCGGGTCACTAAGATTGGTCAAAATAACGATGATGACATTGTCATTGGTCTGGGCGGTGGCAAGGTGTCCGATAGTGCCAAAGCGATTGCTGACAACTTAAACACGACCGTAGTGATTGCCCCAACGATTGCCTCGACGGATGCGCCATGTTCGCGGTTATCGGTAATCTACACTGATAGTGGTCAATTTGACCACTATCGTTTTTATAAGAAGAATCCCGACATGGTGATTCTTGATACCAAGGTGATTAGTCAGGCGCCAGTCAAGTTTCTGATTTCAGGAATGGCTGATGCCATGGCGACTAACATTGAGGCGACAGATACCCGCAAGTCGAACGGGACGAACATGCTGGGTGGAAAATCAACCCTTGCTGGCGAAGCGATTGGACAAATGTGTGAACAAACGTTGTTTAAATATGGCAGTTTAGCAGTGGCTTCAAACGTGGTTGGATCGGCTACTTCCGAACTTGATAAAGTCGCTGAAGCCAACACGCTTCTTAGTGGAATTGGTTTTGAAAGTGGTGGATTAGCAGCTGCTCACGCCATTTATAATGGCTTTACGGCTTTAAGTGGTGAGATTGACCAGTTATCTCACGGACAGAAGGTCGCCTTTGGAACCCTATGTGAGTTGGTTCTGACTGGTTCTGATCACCGTCAATTTGAGAAGTATTTGAAATTTGATCTTGAGTTTGGCTTACCAACGACGCTAGCGGATCTGAAGTTAGGGAAAGCTAGTGATGAAGAGTTAATGAAGGCAGCCACTCAAGCATGTGATCCAAGTGACACCATGGCTAATTTACCAGTTTCAGTAACACCAATAGATGTGATGAATGCCATGAAAGCTGTTTCTGAATTCAGTCATGAGTATCAGGTTAAGAATGGGTTAGGTAATTAAAATGAATAATCGTGATGATGTAGTTGAATACATTAAAAAGAAGTTTGATGTTGAACCAGATCGACCTTTTAAAGAATATCCGAAGTACTTGACTTTTCGTCACAAAGATGACCAGAAGTGGTTTGGCTTGGTCATGAACGTGCCTCAAAATAAGTTAGGATTAAACGGGACTGATGAGATCGATGTCTTAGACGTGAAATTTGATCCAGATGTTGCCGGACTTTTGAAACAGTCTAAGGGATATTTACCGGCTTATCACATGAACAAGGAGCACTGGATTACGGTTGTGCTTGGTGAAGTTGATTCAAAACAGGTCCAAAAGATGATTCAAGATAGTTTTAAAATGACCTTAAAGTAAGAATTAAAGCTAAGTAGATGATGATACCGCCGCCAAAGATAGTATCTCGCATACTAAACTGGGTTTCGTGATATCTAGTTGATTGGGATTTAGGCGTGTAGCCACGGGCATCTAAAGTATTAGCTAACTTATTAGCGTGGTTTGTGACCGCGTACAACAGTGGAATAATGAGTTGAACGTGGAGTTTGATTTTCTTGGTCAATTTTGATGAAGTAAAGTCAACCCCACGGCTGGTTTGGGCAACTTTCAGGTCGTTTAGTTCACCTAAAATGATGGGAATAAACTGCAGGGTGAGGGTAATCATTAACGAAAACTCAGATACAGGTAGATGCAGATAAGTTAATGGTCTCAGTAGTCGCGAGATTGCCTGCGATAAATCGGATGGACTGGTCGTAAACGATAAAAGGGCGGCCACTAGAAGTAGGAGAATGATTTTAACGCAAATTTGGCTTCCATAAAGCCAACCACCAACGTTAATCTGATTAATATCCAAGTCGTGATTGGTTGGAAAAATTCCATGATAAATTAAAATAAACACTAAAATGAACAAAATGGGCTTGATGGAACTAAGTGCCATGCTTACTTTGATGTGTGCCAAGTGATACAGTCCAATTAGTCCTAAAGCACCGATTCCAATTTGAATGGTCGTGGTTGACCACATGAAAGTGATCGTGATGAGCGTAATGAAAATGAGCTTGGTTCGCGGATCTAATTGCTGCATGAAGGAATGATTGTTTGCGTATGTGCCAAAGATAAAATTATTCATGTTTGAGTTGTGACACCAGACTAATTTTCTTGGTGGAAGCACAGATTAAACTAACGATCACGGCTTTGATGATATCACCAGGGATGAAGGCTAAGTTTGAAACTAGTGAGGCCGTTACTGACATGTGGGCAATCATTGAAAGGTACAGGGCCCCAAAAACATCAATTAGAATGACACCACCGGTGACATTGGCGATGAGGTACTTCCAGAAATTAATCTTCTTCCACAATTTTTCAACTAGGAAGCCAATAAGAAGGGCGGCAATGGGCCAAATGATGAAGTAACCACCGGTCGGACCCGCTAAAATCCCTAAGCCGCCACGTCCACCTGAAAGGACTGGCAGTCCAATTAAGACCAGGATGACTACCAGTAGGGCACTTAGAAAGCCGTTTTTCTTACCTAGAAAACTTCCCTGAAGCATGATGCCCATACTTTGTAGCGTAATTGGAACTGGGATAAACGGCGGTGTCAGCGGTGGAAAGAGGCCTAACACAACGACGATTGCGGCAAATAGTGCGTCATAAACAAGTTCTTTGGTCTTCATGATTGTTGTTCTCCTTAATTAATTACTTAAATGTCTTTATTTAAGATTATCGATTAAATTCATGAGAAACAATCATTTCATTAAATGATGTAGGCCAAATGTTGTTGGAACAATTATTTATCCGAAAATAAAATTGAGCCACATATTTATTTTTGCAACCTATGCCATCTGCATATGACTTATTAATACAAGAAAGCAGTAGACAGGTTGTCCGCTGCTTTTTATATCATTTAGAATAAATAAAAAACATGGTTTATTCTAAATTGACAAATTGATTGCTATAATAAAAATGAAGTTGCATTAGAGTTATCTAATTGTATGTGACTTTTGTGGAGTCGTTATCATGCAATTAAGCTTCTAGTCAGTTGACTAGAAAGGATCCATATAAAAAAGAGGTCACACCTTCGTGTGACCTCTTTTTCGTACCCTTTAAAAGAACTGTTTAATGTTATTAGTAATTTTCCGCATGTCCCGATCGTCTAACTTCGCGACCAACTTGGTTTCACTTCTAACTTCCATGTCCACGGTTCTAACGTGCTGAAGCATGGCAGTCCCATGAACATTTTTTTTATTAACCTGAAAGTATAGTGGTGATTTCACGTACTTCTTTTCTTCTAAGTACTTAGCGGAAGAACTGATCGGAATTACAATCACCGTGTTCATTAGATGATTATAGTGATTGTTACTAACCACCAGACACGGACGTTTTTTCTTGGTTTCGGTGCCAAGTGCCGGTTCAAGATTAACGAAGTAAATCTCACCTTGTTTATAATTCATTAATCGATAACCTCCGACCCCTGATCAGGGCCCCAATCTTGTTCCGAACTGCTGACGTTACCGTATTTCTTTTCCTGATCTTCAACGATTTTCCAAAACCCTTCAAAGGATTCTTTAGGTGCCATTGTTACCGAACCATCTTTTTGAATTGTAAATTCCAGTTGGTCGTTTTGCTTAAGATTGAGAATGTCACGGACGGTCTTTGGAATCGTAATTTGATTCTTACTCGTCATTGTTGCTGTGATTTTAATTTTGTTTGTCAACATGCATTAACCTCCCATATGCCCTCATCCAATGTAGCTCAAAATCAAGGGAAAGGGAAGCAATTTGTGCAGGCTAAACCATTCTTTTGTCGAACCATTTTGCAAGTAAGGAGAGTCCGTAGTTAATAATGAAGTACATAATGGCAATCGTGACAAACATCGGGATCATGTAGTTAGGGTTCTGACCGTATATGACCTGAGACCTAAAGGTTAGTTCTGGAAGGACAATGGCGGTTGCTAACGAAGTATCCTTAACTAGTGAAATGAACTGGGAAATCAGTGGTGGAATGGACTTCTTTAGGGCCTGTGGCAACAGGATGTGCCATAACGTTTGGGCCTTATTCATTCCGGTAGAAAGGGCACCTTCAGCTTGGTCAACTCCAACTGAGAGTAAGCCACCACGGATAATCTCGCCAACCATACTGGCTTCAAAGACCGACATGGCAACGACCGTGGCCGCAAAGGAATTCAACTCGACCCCTAACTTTGGTAAAGCGAAGAAGGTGAAGAAGATAAGAAGCAGTAAGGGAAGATTCCTGATGGTGTTGGAAATGAAACGAACCGTTTTGGTAAAGTAGGGAACTTTTTCAAATAGGATAATTCCGATTAGAGTTCCTAGGATAAAACTAATAATAATTGAAATCACTGATACCAGAATGGTAACGACTAGACCACCCAGTAAATAGTGCATGTTAATTAAACTAAATGCTCCACTCATTGTGTGACACCTCCGTTCACTTTGCGCTCAATCACGCTCATGCATTTGGAAACGGAGACGGTGATGATGAGGTACAAAATTCCAACGATGATGTAGGTGTTAAACGGGTCAAGATTTTCACCAGAGATAACGTTGGCCTGGTACATTAAATCGAATCCGGCCACAAATGACAGAATTGATGAGTTTTTAACCAGGTTAATGAACTGGTTTCCAAGCGATGGAATGGCTAGCTTGAATCCTTGGGGTAAGACCACTTGAATCATGGCCTGAGTGTACGTTAATCCGTTCGCTCTGGCACCTTCCATCTGGCCCGGATCAACTGAATCAACGCCACCTCTAATACACTCAGCGATAAACGCAGACGTATAGAGGATTAATCCAATGGTCCCAGACCAAAATCCAGAAATGTGAAAATCAGCTGCAACCACCACGTAGAAGAATAAGGTGATGACCAGAAGTGGGATGTTTCTAAAGAATTCGACAAACGCACTTCCGATGAATTTAAGTAATTTATTTGGAGCCATTTCTAGAAGGGCAAAGATGGTCCCCAAGACTAGTGATCCAACTAATCCAATGATTGAGGATAGGATGGTAATCCAGAAGCCGTCTAGAAGAGTTTTCCAATTTTCAAGAAAGATATTTATCATTTTTCAAGACTCCTCCAATCTAATCCAGGCACGTTTGAGAACCATTTCTTAATCAACTTGTTGTAAGTTCCGTCGGAAATGACTTGTTCTAAAGCTTTATCCATGGCGGCCTTCAGTTCAGGTTGGTGCTTGTTCATTGCTAGTCCGTAGGGTTGATTAGTGAATGGTTTTCCAACAACCTTGGTGGAACGATTTTGATCAGCTAGACCATATAGAATGGCGTTATCGGTAGTCACGGCCACTCCCTGACCAGATTCAAGAGCACTTAAGGCCTGGGAGTTATCTGGCATCGAGATGACCTTCGCCTTGGGAGAAAACTGTTTCATGGTTTGAATCGCAGTGGTTCCGATCGTCGTGATCACGGTGTATTTAGGATTGTTTAACTGAGAAATGTCCTTAATTGGGGAATCTTTTTTAACCAGAATTGATTGGCCAGCTGGAAAATACGGTTTGGTAAAGTCAATCACTTTGGCTCTCTCGGGTGTGATGGTCATCGTTGCGGCTACTGCTTCAACCTGATTGTTTTTTAGTAACTGGATTTTAGAGTTAGTGGTAACGGAAGTGAACTCGGGCTTGATTTTCGTTCCGGCGTCCTTTGCCATTTGAGCGGTAACGGCACGTGCCATATCGACATCAAATCCCTCACTTTGACCGGTCTTGGGACTGATTAAGCCAAATAATCTGGTATCACCTTTAACGCCCCAGTGCATGACATGGCTGTCCTTGATCCTGGCGTAGTCATTGGTTGCGACCGATTGATGTTTCTTAGCCTCAAGTCCGGTGAAAATGCCACCAATGATTATGACAATTAGGATGACGGAGGCAATCAAACCCACTCGTTTTAACTTAAATTTACTCATGGAATCTACCTCACTTTTTATTTATGTTCAACTTGTGATAGGAATTTGCGAGCTCGTTCGGTCTTAGGATGATCAAAGAATTCATCGGTCTTAGAGTTTTCCAAGATTTTTCCGTCAGCCATGAAAATAACGCGATCAGCAACGGATCTGGCAAAGCCCATTTCATGAGTAACAACGAGGGTCGTCATGTCCGATGTGTTGGCGATGTCTTGCATGATGTCTAACACACTTCCGACCATCTCGGGATCAAGGGCAGAGGTTGGTTCGTCAAACAACAACACCTTAGGATTCATTGCTAATGAACGCGCAATGGCAATTCGTTGTTGTTGACCACCGGATAATTGAGCTGGGTATTTGGCTCCTTGTTCTGGTAGGTTAACTCGTTCAAGTAGTTTTTTTGCTACCTTTTCGTTTTCAGCTTGAGGACGTTTTAAGACGATTCGTGGAGCCAACGTGATGTTTTCGGTGATGGTTTTGTTGTTGTAAAGGTTGAAATGTTGAAAGACCATCCCAACGTCAGTTCTAAGTTTATTGAGGTTGGTTTTGTTGCTTGACAGATCTTTGCCGTCAACAATGAGTTGTCCCTGTTGAATGGTCTCTAGTCCATTAATGGTTCTAAGTAAAGTTGATTTACCCGATCCAGATGGTCCGATTAACACAACGTTTTCACCTTCATGAATATCAAGGTTAATGTTGGTTAACGCGTGAAATTTGCCGTAGTACTTTTCTACGTCTTTGAATTGAATGATTGATCCCATTAAATTGTCCTCCTTATCATAAGCTCCAAAAAATGTATTTTGGGGTTATGACTAGATTATACGCATTGAAAGGAAATTACTAGCACTGATGGCACATTTTGTTACACAAAAGTAAATTTTTTTATCAGAACAACAAAAAAGGTCCCAAAATACGAACATTATGGGGCCTTTTAGCTTAATTATCTTTAAAATGGAACTTACTTAGTGGTTGATCTTTTGAAATGATTTCATCAATGCTTCTCTAAGCTTCGGATCGTGAGCAAAGATGAAAGTCCCAAAGACGCCGCGCTTCATCAACACGTTCACGGAGTTCAGGATGATTTGCCGCCTTATTTGTGCAAATTCTTTTTGATCCGTGATGTCTTTTCGGTGTTTTTTGCTTTCAACATCGGTTTGCTTTTTTAAATCGACCTTTACGCGATGATCCTTAGGGTCAAGATAGATTGGCGGACCTAGAATAATGCCAACATAGTTCAAATCAAATCCCTGACAGGTGTAAATGGAACCAACTTCATTGATGGTTTGGGGAATTTCCGCCCAGGGGGTACTGGTGTAATTGTACTGATCCCACGGCATTTTGAAACCTCCGAGCTCTTTGATGTAATGTTTTCCGCCATCTAAAGTTGATGGGTAGCCGGTGGTCGAAACAATTCGGGATAAGCCCACCTCATCGTTTTTCTTCACAATCGCTTGATGCATTTTTTCAGCGTCATCAAAGATTTGAAAGTCGTAACCAGTATCGGCGTCCTTGGGGATTGGCAACAACTTGCCCGCCGTAAATTCATTGATCCAATGAACAAGGTCTGGTTTAGCGGTCATGCGAAACTGATGGGTCAGTTGATAGCTTTCGTGATAGTAGGGCTCAAGTAGTTTGTTTAAACGTTGTTTGTCCCAGTAACACTTGGTCCGTAGTACCTGATTCATATCAAAAACGGCGATGGTGACCTTGCTTGACTTAATGATTTCCTCTAACTGGTTCTCCTGATAGAAATTATTGTAGTGGTCCGGTGAAGACAGTAGAAGATGGGCCTCATCAACAATCACCACGTCAGCACGTTCGTTTCGCTTGTGCATTTGGTTAATAAATGAGGTAGGACGCATAAAGTTCTTTTTTAAAACGTTATCCTCGGATCCAGCAATTTGTTTGTAAACCTTCAAAATTTCCGGGTGGTTAACTAAGAAGTAATTTTTTGTACCATGAAGCTTGCCACTTTTCGTTGAGGCTTGCTGAAGGTTGAAAAAAAGTTGGCTTAAAATGACACTTTTACCCGTACCGGCATCTCCAAAGATCGTGAAAACGGACGGTTGTTTTTGATTGATTCGTTGATTAATAAATTGTTCGATTTGATTAATTAATTGTTCCTGTTCCGTAGTTAAATGGTGAAGGTTCGGAGCAAGTTTCTTAATTGCTTGATTGTTATGCATTTTTGGCGAGGTGCTTTCTTTGAATGGTCCAGTTAACTAGTGCAAGGATTAAGCCGAAAACGGCCAGTACGAACAGGAGTAAGAAGTCCATGTGACCACCCATGACCGTCTTTGAGACATATTGGGCAGCACTGTGAGCCTGGTTCTGGTTAAAGGCGTAAATCGTTGCCAGGACACTAGTACCGATTGAACCAGCATATTGTTGGAGCATGTTGAATAACGAGTTCACGTCGGCTGAATCAGATTGTGGAGCGGTTTCTTGAGCGTTGGTAATGGTACAGGAGAACGCGCAGTTAAATCCAATTCGTAAAAGTGCGAATAACAGCGTCAACACGACCACCGTGAAGGCCGCCGTCATGGAACTAAACAAGAACGTGGCGATTGACAGCAGAACCATCCCAATCATGATTGGTTTAAAGGCTCCGAACCGGTCATAAGCGCCTCCCGCAAATGGCGAAATGAGTCCACCAATGATTGAACCTGGAAGCAGGATCAGTCCGGCAACCATGGCACTGGTATGAAGAACCGTCTCAGCGTAAATTGGAATTACAAATGACGCCCCAATATTAATGAACATCAACAAGAAGTAGTTCACGGCGTTCAGTGAAACCGTGGGGATCTTGAGTGGGTGAAGCGACATTAGCTGTGAATCACCATGACCATTGAGGTAGATAAATAAGACCAGGGTGATTAATCCAATGACGATGGGAATGACGCCACTCATAAACGTTGCACCCTTGACGCCAAACTGGTTAGCACCCCAAACAAATGAAAATAGGGTCACGATCAAGAGGGCAAAGCTAACGAAATCAAATCGTTTGGAGATTCCCGGAGCTTTAAGATCAATGCTCTTAAGTCCGATAAACAGGGTAATTAGGACGATTGGGAAAGCCACGATGAAGATGTAACGCCATGAAAGTAGTGATGATAGCGTTCCCCCGTAAGTTGGTCCCAGTGCGGGAGCTAGTGAGATAACCATTGAAGCAATTCCAGTATAAAAGCCGATTTTTGGTCGGGGTACTTCAGCAAAAATGATTTGATACATCATCGGAAGTGAGATTCCGGTGGCAGCCGCTTGAATTAGTCGTCCGACTAATAGGAGCCAGAAGTTGGGTGCGACCGCACACAAAATATCACCAAGGATAAACGCGGTGACCGCAAAGACGAAAATGTTTTTTAGTGGGAATTTCTTTAGGAGGTATGCCGTCGTTGCCATGGTAATGGTAACGACTAGTAGGTATCCAGTTGAAATCCACTGAACTAAGTTTAACGAAATGTGAAAAATTTGTGAGAGTTCTGGAAACGTAACGTTCATTGAAGTTTCTAATAGAATTCCACAAAATGATAGTAACGCGGTGGCGAGGATCGCGATTTTGGTTTTTAAGCTTACTTTTGAATCCAAATAATTTCCTCCATTACCGTATTTTATTTGTTGGCGTCGTTAACCGCCTTGTTGACGGCATTTCTAAAGCCGGTGGCGTCTAAAGCAACCACCCCACGAATGGTAGAACCACCAGGTGAGGTAACTTGGTCTTTCAAAGTTGCCGGTGAGATGCCAGTATCGAGTGCTAATTTGCCACTGCCTTGAACCATACTTGCAGCGACCTTAAAGGCGGTCTCACGGTCAAGGCCATTTTGAACGGCGGCGTCAGCTAAGGCGTCCATGAAGACGTCGACAAAAGCTGGGCCACATCCAGCAACCGTTCCCACGATGCCAAGGTTTTGGTTACTGGTCTTAATGAGCGTTCCTAGGTTAGTTACAACGTCTAAAGCCGACTTAACGTCTGCTTCATTAGCATTCTTAGATTTACCAACGGCGATGCAACCGGCGTTCACGGCAACCGGGATGTTAGGTACGATACAAACCACTGAGTTGTTTTGGTGCACGTCATTAATGGCTTGTTCACTAACCCCCTGGGCCGCTGAAACGATCACAGTTTGGTCTGGCAATTTGGTGTTCTTCAGCACTACCACTGTGATTGGTGCGGGAGTTGTTACAAATAGGACGTTTAAGTCACTTGGAAAATCATCGGTGACAATTGTGAAGCCAAGGTCTTTTGAGAAGTTTTTGAGCTCGTCGGTTACGTGATGTCCCTTTACTAAAACGTCACTCGCGTTATATTTGTTGACAAGTCCTTTAATGATGGCGCTGCCCATGTGCCCGGCACCTAATACTCCAATTTTCATGTGATTCACTCCTTAATTTATCATTATGATAATAATGATACATCATTGTTAATTGGTTATGTAAGCAGGAATTAACAAACCAATGATTTTACCGAGAGAAAGTTACTATTGGTAAGCGCTTACAGCTAATGATATAATGAAAGTAATAATTCACAAACCAAACATCAGAAAGGGGTTGGCAATTTGAGCTTAAAAAGTTGGTTTAGTAATTTGACGGATAAGGAGACCCCGAGCCTTTCGGATTCGAAACTGGCCGATAACGTTCAATTCATTGATAACGAAGGAAAATACCTTGAAACGGTTGTTAATAGTTTTAAAGATAACTCCGGGTTAGTTCATTATCGTGGTGATGGTTACACCGTTGAGAATTCATTTGCGTTTGCGATTGGTGACCTAGTCAATGACGATAACTTGCTTGAAAAATGCGCTTATTCGATTAAATTGTTAAAAAGAATGGACGCACCCAAAAAATCAAAGTTGGCCTCCTTAATTGCGCAGTTGATTAAGATGATTACGTATGTTTCTGATTATGTTACGGGAATGCGGCGTGATATGCGCCAGGGAACAACTGGTCATGCTGCGATCCAGATGTTCTGGCGTAGTGAGAAGGCCATTAAGGAATTTAAGGTTGAAAAAGTGTACACGGTCGCACTTGTTAATGCTGATGAACCAGTAACTAAATGAAAGTATCAAAAAACTGGACTCAAACGAGTCCAGTTTTTGTTTGCTTAAAATTATTTATTTAATAGTTCATCGTCAACGGCTTGAGTGTAGCTCTCGAGTTTTTGATCAGCTGCCTTTGCTGTATCAGCTTTAACACCGATGTAAAACTTGATCTTGGGTTCAGTTCCAGAAGGACGAATTGCAAGCCAAGTCCCATCATCAAGCCAATACTTTAAAACGTTCGATTGTGGTAACTCAATCTTTTGGGTTGAACCATCAGCCATCGTCGTGGTGGAAGTCTGGAAGTCTTCAAGCTTAATCACCTTGGCGCCATTGAATGTTGTCATGGGATGGTCTCTAAAGTCTTTCATGATTGCGGCCATCTTGGATTTACCCTCTAGACCATCGAATTCCTTGGAGATGGTCTTTTCTCTAAAGTAACCGTACTTCTTGTAGATATCCTGAAGACCGTCGTACAGGGTCATCCCCTTTTCCCGGTAGTAAGCAGCAACTTCAGCAAGCAGTAGGGTTGACTGAATGGCGTCCTTATCTCTTACAAACGGTTTGATAAGATAACCGTAGCTTTCTTCAAATCCAAAGAGGAAGGTATGATCGTGATTTTGTTCAAAGTTTTTGATTTGTTCCGCAATAAACTTGAACCCGGTTAGGACGTTCTTCATCTCGATCCCGTAATTCTTGGCAATATCGGTAGCGAGTTCAGTTGAAACGATTGATTTGACCACTACTCCATCCTTTGGAAGGGTACCAGCGTCTTTTTTGGCTTGAAGAATATAATTTAAAAGAACACTGGCAATTTGGTTTCCAGTCATGAGTTTGTACTCACCATCGGGTTGTCTAACGGCGGCTCCCAAACGGTCAGCGTCAGGGTCGGTCGCAATCAGAACGTCCGCATCTTCTTTTTTACCCAATTTGATGGCAAGATCAAAGGTTTGCGGGAATTCTGGATTAGGAAATGGTGTAGTAGGAAATTCAGGGTCGGCGATGGTTTGTTCAACAACCGCGTCATAGTTCTTGAACCCAGCGTCTGAGAGTGCCCGTCTAGCAACAATTTTACCAGTCCCATGAAGGGGAGTGTAGACAAACTTCAGGTCTTTTCCTACCTTATTAATCAGGTCATGGTTCACGTTGACCGTTTGAACGGCTTCTAGATAAGGAACGTCGACGTTTTCACCAACGATACTCATGAGCCCATCCTTTCTAAGGTCCTTTTCCTCTGAAACTGGAATTTTGAAGAGGTCGTTGACCTTGCGGATGTAAGTAGTTATTAGATCGGATTCTTTGGGTGGCATTTGACCACCATCTTCACCGTAAATTTTGTAACCATTGTATTGTTTTGGATTGTGACTAGCGGTAATCATGATTCCGGCGTAAGTGTGTAAGTGACGCACAGCAAACGAAAGTTCTGGAGTTGGGCGAATGTCATCAAAAACAAACGTCTTGATGCCATGAGCACCAAGTACCCGAGCCGCTTCGTGAGCAAAGAGTTGCGAATTGTATCGGGGATCAAAACTAATAACAACCCCACGCTTTTTTACCTCAGGATCAAGTGTGTCCATCAGTTGGGCGAGACCCTCAGTGGCCTGTCTAACGGTATAAACGTTCATCCGGTTCGTTCCAGCACCGAGCGTTCCACGCATTCCGGCCGTTCCAAATGAAAGTGATGACCCAAAAGCGTCTTCAATTTGTTCCGAATCGTTTCTCATTTTAGCTAAATCGATTTTTAATTCTGCCGGCATATCTTCTTGAGAAACCCAGTTATCATATTCCTGTTTAGTATCTGTTGCACTCATAATTTTCCTCCTGGAAATAATTTTTCCACGTCGAATAGTTTGAATTGTAACTTCTAATATGGATTATAATTAAAGTCTGACACTCCGTCAATGTAAGCGCCTTTATATTGATGTTAAGACTGTGATATACTTACGCTAAGGTGGTGAGACAAATGAAATTTGATTATAAACCAGGCCGTTTCTATGCTAACGATGTCCATGGTGATTTAATTGCTGAAGTTACTTTTACTGAAGATAATGGAGTAGTCTCCATTAACGAAACATTTGTGAACCCAAGTTATCGTGGCCAGGGTTTAGCTGGAAAGTTAATTATGGTAATGATTGATTACGCCAAAGAAAACCATGATTTAATCAAACCAGTTTGTTCCTTTGCCGTTAAATTTTTCGAAAAAAATACTCAATATGATGATTTATTAGATAAATAGGAGGTAATTAAGATGGCTGTATTAGTTGCTGGAGGAGCTGGATACATTGGCTCACACATGGTCGATCAATTAATTAATAAAGGTTACAATGTTGTAGTGGTTGATAATTTGTCAACGGGACACCGCAAGGCCGTTAATCCTAAAGCAAAGTTTTATGAGGGGGATACTCGTGATTCTGACTTTTTGGATGACGTTTTCGCTAAGGAAAATATCGATGCTGTAATCCACATGGACGCTTTCTCACTGGTTCCAGAATCAATGAAGGATCCTTTGAAGTATTTTGATAACAACGTGATTGGGATGATTAAGCTGTTAGAGTCAATGAAGAAAGCTGGAATTAAGTACCTGGTCTTTTCTTCCACCGCTGCTACTTATGGTAATCCAGAGCGAATTCCAATCTATGAAAAAGACCGAAAAGACCCCATCAACCCTTATGGTGAAAGCAAGTTAATCATGGAGCACATTATGAAGTGGGTTGATGAAGCTTACGGAATTAAGTTTGTTGCTCTTAGATACTTTAACGCTGCTGGAGCCAAGGAAGACGGCTCCATTGGGGAGGATCATCATCCAGAAACCCATTTAATTCCCATCGTCTTAAAGGTTGCCGCAGGTCAGCAGGATACCATGAAGATTTTTGGGGATGACTATGACACGCCAGACGGGACCAACGTTCGTGATTACGTGCACGTCCTTGATTTAGCGGACGCTCATATTTTAGCCATGAAGTATCTGGAAAAGGGTAATCCAAGTAACATCTTTAACCTCGGTTCATCAACTGGTTTTTCCAATAAACAGATCGTTGATGCCGCTCGAAAGGTTACTGGTAAGAAGATTCCGGTTGAAATTGACGCAAGACGTGGTGGCGATCCTGATACCTTGATTGCTAACTCTGACAAGGCGAGAGAAGTTCTTGGTTGGAAACCACAGTTTGATAACGTTGAAGAAATCATTAAAACCGCTTGGACCTGGAAGACTAAGCATCCAAATGGTTACGAAGACAAGTAAATGGGGCACAAATATTGAAGAAAAGTAAAACTTACATTGGTGTCATCCTAGCAATTGCTGGAGCCATCATGTGGGGAATTCAAGGACCTGTTTCGCAGTTCTTGTTTCAAGATAAGAACTTTTCAACGGAATGGTTAATGGGAGTTAAGATGTCGGTTGCCGGCATCTTAATTCTTTTATTTACAAAGTTTGTTCAAAGAAATAGGATTTTAAAGATTTGGCACACCGGATATAGCTGGGTCATCCTGCTCTGTTATGCGATTTTTGGTTTATCGGCCGTTCAGTACCTATACTTACTGACAACGAGAGCCAGTAATGCGGCAACTTCAACTATCATGCAGAGCCTTGGAACGGTCATCATTATGATTTTGACGGTGATTGTGTACAAAAAAGCGCCAACGATTCAGCAGGGGGTTGCCGTAGTGGTAGCCCTACTTGGAACGTGGTTACTGGTAACAAAGGGAGATTTGACCCACCTCGCAATGAGTCCTAAAGCGTTTACGCTTGGCCTTTGCCTGGCTTTTGCTGGCGCGCTTCAGACCATGCTGCCGGTCAAACTCCAGGAAAAGTTCAGCACGTTTGTCATCATTGGATGGGCAATGATCGTTGGCGGAGTGATCTTCACCTGCGTTCATCCCTTTTGGGTGGATGTTCCCAAGCTTTCTCTTGGTGGCATTTTGGGAGTGGCCTTCATTGTGCTTTTTGGCACAATGTTGTCATTTTTATGCTTCACATCGAGTTTAAGGTACGTGTCCGCTACGACTGCCGGCCTACTCGATACTTTTGAACCTTTGTCGGCAACGATTGGAACCGTGGTTTTCTTACATACCAGTTTCAATATCTATGAAATCATTGGTGGCGTTTTGGTCTTGAGTACCGTTTTTATCCTGGCAATCAGACCCAGAAAAGCATCACTTCAGCACTGACTAATCGGTTGGTGCTTTTTTGATTGAACTGCTTTTGGCGGATTGCTTGTTTGTGATCAATTTTGTATAATTGGAAGCGTTATGAATGAATTAATGTTTTAAGTAAAATATTAAGCATTGAGGAGGAGTTTGATGAATAGGTTCGTCAAAAAATACATATTTTTTGCGATATTTTGGGTTCTTGCTGTTTTAGCTGCCATTTTCTTTTTGCCTAGCATTTCACAGGTAACTGCACAACATGGACAAACTAAGATTCCAGCTAACATGCAGAGTCAGGTTGCTGAAAATATTCAAAAGCATTGGGGCCATCACATTAGCGATACCAGACAAGTTGTACTGGTATATAACAACGGCAATAAACGCATTAATGCTAGTAAACAGGCTAACATCGATCGAACCGTTTCGAAGCTAAAAAATGATGCCGATTACTATGGAATTAAGGGTGTTACCTCAGCAAACGAGAATGCCGCCGCCAAGAAACAACTGATTTCAAAGGACGGTACGACTGAATTAGTTCAACTGAATGTTTCTAAAAAGGACTCGGTTGAAACGATGAACAATAAACTCAAAAGGGGTGCAAAAACGGCGAACTTGAAGTCGTACGTGACGGGATCCGATGTCTTAGATGACGACATGCGGCAGTCAATGATTGATGGAATCAAGCAAACCGAAATCATTGCGGCAGTCTTCATTTTGATTGTGTTGATCATTGTCTTTAAATCTCCAATCGTTCCGTTGATTTCACTTTTGACCGTTGGAGTTTCTTTCATTGTCTCTTTGAGTGTCGTCATGAATTTGGCGAAGTATATGGGCTTTCCACTCTCAAACTTTACCCAGGTCTTTATGGTGGTAGTGTTGTTTGGAATTGGGACTGACTACAATATCCTGCTGTACGACCGGTTTAAGGATAATCTGGGACAAGGAATGGACAAAGTGGAGGCGACGGTCGATGCCAGAAGACGAGCCGGTAAGACCATTCTTTACAGTGGTGGTTCGGTCCTAATTGGTTTCTTTGCCCTTGGACTAGCCAAGTTCTCAATTTACCAGTCTGGAGTGGCAGTTGCCATCGGAGTGGTGGTACTATTACTGGTACTTCTCTCATTAAATCCGTTCTTTATGGCACTCCTTGGTAGGACCATGTACTGGCCCGCTAAGAATCTGTCACCAAAGAAACGGGGTAGTCGAATCTGGTACTTCTTGTCCAGTCATTCAGTTGCACATCCGGTGATGGCGATTGCCTTAGTTCTAGTTTTGACTTTGCCGTTGATTTTCTTTGCGGGAAAGAGCAGCTTGAACTACGATAATTCGGTTGAATTAAGTAATTCATTGCCTTCAAAACAAGGATTAAATACGGTATCCAAGCATTTCTCAAAGGGAACTGCTGAACCGTCAACGATTTATATTCAATCCAAACACAAGGTCAATAACGAGAAGTCAATGATGGAAATTGATCGGATTACTCGTCAATTGGAGAAAAATAAAGAGATTAAGACGGTTGCTTCGGTCACTCAGCCAAGTGGCGAACCGATTAATCAACTCTACTTAAACGATCAGCTGGGGACTTTGAACAGTAAGATGCAACAGGCTAATGCTGGTTTAACCCAACTTCAGAGTGGGGCTAACAGTGGTTCATTTAATGCCAATCAACTAAAGGCAATTGGGGCTTCGGCACAATCAATTGGAGATCATTTAAAGACCATTCAAGGCGCTAGTGGAGCAAGTACCGCTCCTGGTCAAACTTCCGGTCAGCAAGTCATCGCCCAGATGCAACAACAAGCCACCGCTATGGGGACACCAATGAGTCCCCAGCAGTTACAAATTGTTGCTAGTGGTCTTCAAAGTGTTAGTTCCAAGGTGCAAATGCAACAGGCCGCTTCTATGTCAGGTCTTCAAAATGAATTGGCCGGGATTGCCTCAGATACTCAAAACATTGGTGCAAATGCTCAGGCGATGGGGCAACAACTTCAGGGTGTTCAAGCCCAATTGTCGCAAGCAAATGATGGCCTAAGTAAGATTAATAAGGGCATGCAACAGTCAAATGAATACTTGACCGGCTTACAGAACTCAGCTGCGGCTGCGAACACGTTCTACATTCCTAACCAGGTGCTTCAAAGTGATACTTTCAAGCAAGCCTTAAACAACTACGTTTCTTCTAATGACAAGATTACAAGCATCACCTTTGTCTTAAAAGATAACCCATCAAACGCTAAGTCGATGAACTTGGTTAAAAACGTTCAAAATCAAGTTAAACAGTCACTTAAGGGAACCAGTCTAAATGATGCAACCGTTGCGATTGGGGGAGAGACAGCAACCATGTCTGACACCCATGATATTGCCTCACAAGACTTCTTCAGAACGGCTGTCATCATGTTAGTCGGAATCATGATTGCACTGATGTTTGTAACCCGTTCAATTCTACAACCACTTTATATTGAAGGAACATTAATTTTGACGTACTTCACTTCATTGACGTTGACACGGATCTTCTCGGATATTTTCCTCGGACAGAGCATGTTGACTTGGAACACGCCGTTCTTTACCTTTATCATGTTGATTGCGTTGGGGGTTGATTACAGTATCTTCTTGATGATGAGGTACCGAGAAACCAAAGACGGAACGCCTGCGAAACGAATCGTTAATTCGGCCAACTATATTGGAGTAGTGGTATTATCTGCTGCTGTGATTTTAGGTGGTACGTTTGCCGCACTGATTCCATCAGGAATTTTGACACTGGTTCAGGTTGCAATCGGGGTAATCATTGGTTTGATTATCTTAGTAATCATCTTGCCAATCCTGTTACCAGCTGCCATTCGGTTAACGTATCAACCAATGAGTTTTAAACGAGATAAAAACGAAGATTAGTTTTTAATTTAAAAGCGAAACCAGATAAAACTGGTTTTGCTTTTTTATGTTAGATAAAATGACATGGACTATTGACCGCCCTGTTCTTTACGCCTAAAATTAAACTATTAAATTGATATGTAAAAAAATAAATCGGTTTATGCCGAGTTAGGGTGAAAATATGAGTGAAGAAAAGACTAGCATTGGAAAAAGTAAAGTATTAAAGGGCATTGCTTGGGCAACCCTTGCATCCACTTTTTGGGGTATTTCTGGGGTTGTTTTGCAGTTTGTCTCACAAAATGCCGCTATTCCAGCTTCATGGTTCTTGTCCGTCAGAACTATTTTTTCCGGGATTCTACTTTTAGCAATTGGTTCGATTATGTATGGGAAAAAAATCTTCCATGTTTTTAAGGACTGGAAATCGATTATTTGTATTGTGGCATATGGAATCATTGGCTTAGGTGCCAACCTGATGTCGTTTTACCTTAGTGTTCAGGACGGAAACGCAGCATCAGCAACCATCTTGCAGTATTTATCACCACTGTTCATCCTTTTAGGTGGATTTTTGTTCTTTCATAAACGTCCCTATAAGATTGATTTAATCGTGTTCCTGTTGGCACTTGTCGGGGTGTTTTTGGCAATTACCAAGGGTGACATTAATCAGTTAGCCATTCCGCTGCCAGCGTTACTTTGGGGAATTGTTTCAGGAATTACGGCCGCATGTTACGTTGTCATCCCTCGGCCATTGATGGAAGAAAATTCACCAATCGTCGTCCTTGGATGGGGAACCTTGATTGCCGGATTGGTCTTTAACATTCATCAACCAGTTTGGGTTGGTGTACCTCACTTAACGATGGGTGCGATCATTGGGATTGGTGCCATTGTTATCATTGGAACCGTAATCCCATTTGCATGTTTGCTTCACAGTTTACACTTTGCTTCCTCTGAAGATGTTAGTTTAGTTGATGCCGTTCAGCCAGTAGTTACTTTCATTTTGAGTGTTATCTTCTTGCACACCAAAATTAGTTTAATGGAAATTGTCGGATCCGCCTTGGTAATTCTTGCCATCTACATCTTGCAGGATTCCAAGCGTCGCAATATTAAACAACAGAAGCTTTAGCCGAGATCATGACAGATAAATATAAAGTAATTCGTTTTACCGGGGTTCCAGTTAAACTGGATGACTCCGGTAATTATGTAATTAAGAAGGATGAGCAGGGTAATTTTAAACTTCATACTTGGCGGATCGGGAAACATACTAAGGGACATTTTCAGCGCATTGGTCAGGTTTTTTTGACGGAAAATAAATTAAGGGTTGCCATTGTGGCGGATTTTAGTGTATCTTTTAAAAAACGACATTTGTACACACCGATGGAACGTTTTTTAAATGATTACGTTGATTTGAAGTTGATTGATGAGGCAAAGTCACATTTAGATCAAGAGTAGACTGTGAGGAGAGAATATGAAAAGTAAAACGGGTAAGATGAGCAACACCGTTAAAGGAATTAGTTTAGCGGCGTTTGCTTCAACTTCATGGGGTGTTGCTGGCGTTATTACGCAGTACGTTTCACAAAACGTTGGGATTCCAGCTGCCTGGTTTTTGTCAGCACGGACTACCGGGGCTGCGATTGTATTGTTACTAGTCAGTGCCATTATTTACGGAAAGGGCATTTTTAGTGTTTTCCGTTCATGGAAATCAATCATGTGGCTAGTTTTATACGGTTTGTTCGGTTTGGCTGCCAACATGGGAAGTTTCTACGTTAGTATCCAGACTGGAAACGCCGCTGCCACCACGATTTTGCAGTACCTGTCACCGCTATTCATCCTATTGGGTGGTTTTCTGTTCATGCACAAAAAGCCCATGAAGATGGACATCGTGGTCTTCATTTTGGCGCTAGCTGGAGTTTTCCTTTCAATTACTAAGGGGGACCTTTCTCAATTATCCATTCCCTTTGACTCGTTTTTCTGGGGGATCATTTCTGGAATCACTGCTGCTTTGTACGTTGTGCTTCCAAGGCCACTGGCTCACGACAACTCACCAATCGTGGTTCTTGGGTGGGGAACTCTGATTGCCAGTTTAGCCTTTAACATTAATCATCCCGTTTGGACCAACGTGCCCCACTTAGGAATGGGTGGAGTCCTTGGTGTTTGTGGGATCATCCTCTTTGGAACCCTACTCACATTCTCATCACTGATCTACGCTTCCCGCTTTACTTCATCAGAAGTTATTAGTTTACTAGACGCCATTCAACCGGTTGCAACCTTTATCTTGAGTGTGATCTTTTTACACACCCACATCAGTTGGATTGAAGTCCTTGGTGCCGTTCTGGTTATTTTGGCCGTTTACATCCTGCAGTACGTCCAGCGACACAAGAATCAAGAAGAACTCTTATAACTTTCTTAAACCCTTGAGCATATTGGTTTGAACCCCTGATGTTTCAAGATATAATGATGTCATACTTAAATAAAGGGGAGAGATTGTTATGTCAGACGAAAGTAAAGAAACAAAAGCATTAGATAAGATTTCAGAAATTATGAACGAACTCCAAAAAACTTTGGACAAGGAAGGCACTGAATCACAAGAGGGCCACAAAGTTCATCGTTGGTTAGAAGAACACCGTGCCATTCATGAAATTAAACGCACCCTTCATGAAGTTGGTAAGTTCGACAAGTTCGATTCTGCTGCTTATGATAAATTTATGAAAGATTACAAAAAGGTTGTCGACGATTTGGACGACAACGATTAATAAGCTCTAAAAGGAGGCTACTCGGTAGCTTCCTTTTTTTGTGACAATTTTAATAAATAAAATCGGGGATGAGAATTTGGTAGATAAAAGTAATGGATTTAGTTTTGATGGGTTCACTTTAAATCCGGCAGTGGGAGAACTAAGCAGTAATACACAGTCGATTAAGCTAACTCCAACGGAGACTTCACTAATGGTCCTTTTCATTGAGCATAAGAATAAGTTAGTGTCCAAAAGGGAATTGATGACGTTTCTGTGGGCGAACGGAAGTTTTATTGATGAGGATGCCATTGAAGATGACATTAGTTTACTTCGACGCAAGTTAGATCAAGTTGGACTAAAGGGAAAAATTAAGACGGTGCCAATGCGGGGATATAAGTTGGTTACTGATCGTTAACAATTTAATATAAAAAATAGAAGCAAAATGACTTTTGGCAGTCATTTTGCTTCTATTTTTTATATCGTTCTGACCATTTCTTCATTGACTTTAAAATAGGGGCTAAATCCATTCCACGTTTAGTTAAATTATATTCTACAGTGGGAGGGTTTGTATTAAAGACTTTACGCGTAACGATTTGCTTGTCTTCTAACATTTTTAATCTTGTTGATAATGTTCTGGTACTAATTCCAGGTAATGCCCGTGTGATACCTCCATAATGATTATTTTTATTGTAAATTTCCCAGAGAATGTATGAGGTCCATTTTCCACTAATGATGTCCACAACTGGTTGAATAGGACAGTCATCGATGATGTTATTGTTTTCCATAAGTGCCTCCAGTTTACTTTTGTGCTGATACTTTAAAAAATTACCCTACTTTTATTTTTAAACTTATAAATATATTATACAAATAATAATAAAAGGAGGATTGTACAGATGAACTTTGACTCTATTGATGATTTACTTGGGAATTACCAAAATAGATATTTTGGTAGTGGGTATAAAAAAATATCCCATAATGTTAAATTGATTCAAAATACAGATAGATTATGGACGTCATATGTTGAGGTTTCTAAATATGATAATTGGTCAGTTAAGGGTAATGTATCACAATCACAACATGTTAGTAGTATTGATTCCATAGTCATTACTATAAAAATATTTAATATGATTTTAACTAAGTTGGGGATTAATTGTGATGACTTTATACTAACAGATTTTTACGTTAAAACTGGGAAAAATCCAATTAGCATTTCTAATAATATAAAAGTTGAATTTGAATTGGACAAATTAACTAGACTATTTAAGTTAACTGGAAGTATCGGAAATATGAAAGTTAAGTGTTTATTTGAAAAATGTATGGAATCTATTCCCAATACATTTAATAAATATAAAGAAATAAGGAATAATATTTTTGATATAAATATTAAATCTAGTAAATCTTTATTGTGTGATTTTGAAGGCATGTCTGACAATAAATTGTCTGTATATCTTGTGTCTTGGTTAGTTGTATTCGCACAACTTGGTGAAGCTCTTGCGTTCAATATGGCAGGCGTTTCCAGGGATGATTCTAATAATTTTTGGGTTAGAAAATTAGAACTTAAACTTAATAATAAAAACAAATTGTTAAAGACAAATCAAAAAGATAAATTATTTTTAGATGTAGTTAATGATAGGACCATTACTACTAAAGATACAACTTGGCTTTCTATGGATATGAGAGGTCATGATCAAATGGACTTAGTCCATGTAAGCGCAAAAACCGCTCTGCAGAAAGATGGTGTTTAATTTGAATAATCAAAAGAAGCATATTGTTATTTCTGGCACTTATTCTACTGGAAAAACAACTACTACAACAGCACTGTCAATAGCAACTGGTATTCCGATGATTAATGCGTTGTCTGCTAGGGAAATTTTAACTTCGTTATACCCAGGATTAAGATTCCAAGATATGAATATGACAGAACTATTAGCATTGGGACTGTATAGATTCAAAGAAAGAATTAAAGCTGAAGAAAAACTAATTGATGAAAAAACTGATTTTATTTCTGATGGGTCGGTATTAAACGAATGGATATATGGAACTGTTAGAACCAAAATAGGGATTAATCCTGGTGCGCCTTGGTACCAACAATTAATTAAATATTTTTTAGGAATTAATGCCAATAAATTTATGAAAAAATACTTAAATGGATATGGAAAAGTTGTTAATAAATATGCTAAAAGTACTTACACTGAAATCATTCATTTGCCAATAGAATTTGAGATGGATCCAGATGGCCACAGACCGGTTTCTGAAAAATATCGTCAACTATCCGATGAGGAAATATTTAAAGCTTATAAGAAATTAAATATTCCTATGCATATTATTGGCGGTTCACCATATGAACGAGTAGATAAAATTATTGAAATACTTCACTTGCCTCAGATTGTATCAACGAGTGATGCATTAATAGATGCAAATGAAAAAATAAAAAAAAGTCGAGAAATGGTATCTAAAAAAATTATTGAGCAATATCATAAACCAACTATCAGCGAAAAAATTAAGATACTATCACATTTCTAATAATTAATCATGGAGGTACCACTTATGCTCAGCTTAAAACATGTCAGTAAAAGTTATCAAAATGGATCTGAAACAACTCATGCTTT
The DNA here is from genome assembly GCF_059901115.1 of Fructilactobacillus sp. X7R4C1. Classification (NCBI taxonomy): domain Bacteria; kingdom Bacillati; phylum Bacillota; class Bacilli; order Lactobacillales; family Lactobacillaceae; genus Fructilactobacillus; species Fructilactobacillus sp. X7R4C1. Next base: position 223,388 of record NZ_JBWXVD010000001.1, on the reverse strand, counting down.
AGACGACGTTAGTTTTGATATTGATTCGAATAAAGTAACGGTGATTTTGGGACCAAGTGGGTCCGGTAAAAGTACAACTTTAAATATCTTAGGTGGGATGGATAAACCAACGTCAGGTAAAGTTTTATATAATGATGATCTTATTAACACAGAGTCAGATAAGCAATTGACAGTTTATCGAAGAGACGTTGTCGGATTTGTGTTTCAATTTTATAATTTAATTTCTAATCTTACGGCATTTGAAAATGTGGCAATTTCGGCACAATTAAAAAACAAGAAGTACAAGAAAGTGTCGGAAGAATATTTGAAAAAGGTTGGTCTTTTAAAACAAAGAAATAATTTTCCTGATCAGTTATCTGGAGGGGAAATGCAACGTGTTTCGATTGCGAGAGCCTTGGCTAAAGATCCCAGAGTACTTCTTTGTGATGAACCTACTGGTGCACTTGATACTGAAACCTCAAAACGAGTTTTTAAAATTCTAAAGGGTAGTAAAAATGAAAATACGGCCGTGGTGATCGTCACCCATAATCCATTAGTTGCTCCAATTGCTGATCGAGTTATCAATATTAAAGATGGCAAAATAGATAAGATCGTTGACAATCCAACTCCGCTTGAAGTTGAGGAGGTTGATTGGGGATGAAGTTTTTATTTAAGAAATTAACCCGCACGGTTGTGAAAAATTGGACTCAATTCTTTTCCGTTTTTTTGATGGCGTTTCTAAGTGTTCTTTTTTATACCGGTTTAGAAGGTACATGGAATGGTATGAAACAAAATATTAATCAGTATACGAGTGAAACCCATTTGGCTACATCGACATTACAATCGACAGGATTGAGCAATAAAGAACTAAATACAATTAAGTCGATTCCAAGTGTTTCAAAGACATCGGCTAAAACAGAAATTAGTACCACGGCACAATTAAAGGGGGATAAACGTTATTTAGAGATTGATACTCCTGGAACCCAAGAAATTTCTCGTACATTTCAAACTAATGGCAAGAATATAAATAAAAATACTAAGGGCATTTATTTGAATGAGAAGTTTGCTAAAAAGAATGGGTTAAAGAAAGGAAAACAAGTCACTATTAATTTCAATAACCAACCCATTAAATTAACAGTGGTCGGTATGATAAATTCTCCGAACAAGATGTATTATACCGGGACCAATGATTTCATATCTCCTCAAGAACAAAACTATGGGTATGGAATCATTAGTGAAAAGACATTGTTCAATAAATTTAAATTGCCAGCCCTTAATAATATTGTCGATATTAAAGACAGTGATAATTCTAAAACTGAAAGTAAAATTAGAGATATCATTGGTAGTAAATTTATCACTTTGCAAACTCAAAAATCCGATGTTGGTATCTCAACAGCTGTTGATCGAGTAAAACAAATACGTAATCTTTCAATTTTGTTTTCAATTATCTTTATTCTATTAGCTGTATTGGCCATGTATACCACTATTAGAAAAATAATTGATCAGCAACAAAAGGACATGGCAACTTTACAGTCATTAGGATATTCCAATATAGCATTGTCCATGTATTACTCAATGTATGGTCTTTTTGTTGGAGGAATTGGTGCAATTGCTGGTTTGATAATAGCTCCAGCACTTTCAACATTTGTAATGAATTCACAGAAATCTATGTTTTCGCTTCCGTTATGGCAAATTGCTTATACTCCCACACCGATCTACGTTGCTGTGGGAGTAATAATTATATGTATTTTTTCAGCACTACTAGCGGCACAAGTGAATCATGGATTAACTCCAGCCCAGGCATTTAGGAAGGGCAGTACTGCTAAAAATGGTAAACGAGTCTTTCTCGAAAGATTTCCTCGAATTTGGAATAAAATTCCTATTGGTAATCGTTGGTCAATTAGAGATAATCTTGGTAATAAAATTCAAATGCTGATGGGATTAATCGGCGTTATCGGTGGGTTAGCTTTGGTGATGACTGGATTTGGTACGAAAAATTCAATGGACAATCAGGTTAATCAAACGTATGGACATGAGTATAACTATGCTAAAAAGATTAATTTAAACCAAAAGACTAGTGAGACAGAGATTAATCGAATTGTTAACAAAACTAACGGACAGAAGATTGAAACGTCTTACGCTAGTTTAAGTCCAAATGGGAAATTTGATCGTCCACTTACTGTCTTGGGTTCTGGATCTCAAATCAATCTTAAAACCGATGATGGTCAAGGAATTAATGATGGTGGTATATATCTAGCTGAGGGAATTGCTAAAACTGCTAACGTTAAGAAAAATGATACCGTTTTTATCAAGCCGTCATTAAGTACGAATAAATTGAAGTTGAAGGTAAAGGGCATCGTTAAATCAAATGCACCACAAGGAATGTATGTAACTAAACAGACGTGGACCAGTAATGGGTTGAAATTTCAACCAACGTCAATTTTGACAAATCATCAAGACGTTTCAAATTCAATTAAGAAGAGTCCAGATGTTAGTCAGATTGTTAGTTTGAAAGAACAAAAAAGTAATGCTAAAAGTATGGTAAATAATTTGAGTAGTATTTTCTTGATGATTCAAATCTTTGGGATCCTTTTGACCATTGTAATTCTTTATAATTTGGGATCTCTAAGTTTTGCAGAAAGGTCAAGAAGTTATGCTACTCTTGAGATATTAGGATTCTCTCGTAAACAGATCCGAAATTTAACGATTATTGAGAGTTTAACAATTACGGTAGTTGGTTGGATTTTAGGAATTCCGTTTGGATATTGGTTCCTATCCAAGTACGTAACTACTTTTAATACCAGTCAGATAATTTATTATCCGTTTATTTCTATTACTAGTATCGTTCTAGCTTCATTGATTGTTGTTCTAGCTGCTTTGTCTACAATTATAATGATTAGAAGCAGATTAAAAAAACTAGATATGATATCTTCAACTAAGGGCGTAGAATAAGACGAATCGTTAATAATTAATTCTAAATAAAAGAGATGACAATTCAGTCATCTCTTTTTGTATAAAAAAGAACCCATCAATTAATGATGAGTTCTAAGAATCAAAAACTATTTCTTAAGTAACTTTTCAGCATCAGCTTTAACGTCGTCATCGCTCATGTTTAAGTACTTTTCCATATCAGATTCAGTCTTCATGGTATCATGACTGTTATCTTCCATGTAGTGATCCCATAATGCATCACGTACTGGAGTTGAGTCGTCGCTCCAATCAAATACTTCTGACATCTTTTCGTCTAATACGCGTGGTGTTTCAAAATCATCAGCCATGTTATATATCCCCTTTTTCATTTATTCATGTCTATTCTAGTTCTTTTGGGTTAAAAATGTTAGTTATTTGCACTTAATTTAGTGTTTTTACTTAATTTTTTAATGCCAGGGATGCTGATCATGGTGACAAAGCTGATTAAATATAAAACGGAAAGGAAAATCATTACTACGTACAGGTTGTATTGATCCATTAGAATTCCGATAATGACCGATGACATTCCACCAACAGCTCGCCCAACTCCCACGATGATATTGTTGGAGCTACTTCTAACCTCAGTGGGATAGAGTTGACTCACAACCGCACCGTATCCGCCGTACATCCCGTTTGAGAAGAAACCAACGACCGCACCAATCACTAGTAGAGCAATCGTGGTGTGCGCTAGGGCCAATAAATAAACCATGATTGATGAGGCAATTAGGAAGATCCCAAATGAGAGCCGTGGTCCGATGTGATCAAGAATCGTGCCAAACACCATCATGCCAACGCTCATCCCAATAATGGTGGAAATCATCCACAGTGAGGATCCCGCGACGTTTAAGCCACTTTGCTTTTGAACGATGGTTGGAAGCCAATTCATTAAACCGAAGTATCCAGCGATTTGAACGGTGGTCATAATCATCAAACCGACACTCTGATAGGCGGTCTTAAAGTCTGAAAACATGTATTTTTTAATTGCTTCACCAGTTGAAATGGTCTGTTCCTGCTTTGATTCAAGAAACTCATCCGACTCATGTAGGTGGCGTCTAACGAAGAAGATTAGGACAATCGGAATGAGCCCGAACAAGTACAACGCATGCCAGCCAAGGTGTGGAATAATAAAGGCGGCCAGGATAGCTGCAAGTAGAGCACCGACTTGCCCTCCGACTGATGCAATTGATGACATTTTTCCTAACTTATTCTTCGGAAAGGCTTCGGCTAGTAAAGTAATGCCAAGTCCATACTCACCACCAGCTCCAATCCCGGTCAACAGTCTTAGAAAGTAGATTAAGTAGATATTGTTGGCAAATCCCATTAGAGCGGTCGCAAACGCAAAGATGAAGATGGTGTAGGTAAACGTTTTGACTCGACCAAAACGGTCACCAAGAAATCCAAAGATCACGCCACCAAGCAACATTCCCCAGTTGGTGATGGTTCCAATTAACCCGGCCGCTCCGGCTGAGATGTGTAAGGATGCGATGATCGAACTCATTGTAAAAGACAGAAAAAGCACATCCATGTTTTCAAGACCAAAGCCAGAACTAGACGACAGTAAGACTAGTTTCTGGTTCTTGCTCATTGATGCATGGCTGTGCTCAGTATTATTGCTTATTTTATCCATAATTTCCTCCAAATTAAGACTCACTGGTCTTGTTTATTTGACGCTGTTAGTGATTATTACATAGTAAAATTGTTTTGACAAGATGAACTTTTATCTTGACGGCCCCACCGATATTCCCTATATTTAGAGTAATAATTAATTAAGTTGGTTCAGAGAAACCAGGATTATGTTTATTAACTGATATAAATTTAATTTTAAAGGACCATTCTCTGACACCCGTCTGTGATTGGTCCTTTTTTGCGAGGTAAGAAAATGAAGAAGACGATGATGATTGCGCTGGATTTTCCGACGCAGATGGACGTAAATACGTTTTTGGATCAATTTGCGTACCCAAGTCAGTTGACGGTCAAGATTGGCATGGAACTTTTCTATCGATACGGTCCTGAGACGGTCAAAGAAATCAAAAATAAAGGGTGTTCAATCTTTTTAGACCTGAAGTTAATGGACATTCCTAATACTGTATACGCGGGCATGTTTCAGCTTGCTCAACTTGGGGTTGACTACGTGACCGTGCACACACTTGGCGGAAGTGAAATGATGAGGGCTGCTAAGCGCGGCTTAGTGGATGGCAGTAATCACTCTCATAATCAGATTCCCGAGTTATTAGGGGTGACCGAATTAACTTCTATTTTGCAAAAAGGACTCGCTAACGAACAAAATTGTTCTTTGAGCATGAATGAGCAGGTGGTTTCTCTAGCTAAGTTAGCTAAAAGTTCTGGTTGTGAGGGAGTTATTACCTCCGCTAAGGAGTTGCCCGATTTAGTGAAGCAGGTTGGGGTTGATTTTGATTACGTTGTGCCGGGAATCAGAAGTAAAGACGATGCCAGTGAAGATCAAAAACGGGTGGCAACACCAGAACAAGCGCGACGTGATGGTGCGTCTGCCATTGTCGTAGGACGTCCCATTACGCAGAGTGAACATCCTTATCGGGCTTATCAAAAATACAATGATGAATGGAATTTAAAAAAGGGGACAGATTAGTTATGAATAGTACAACTGAGATTTTAAAAGACCTGGTTAACGACCAAATCGTTCAACTGAATCCAAGACGCCCCTTTACGTTTGCCAGTGGGATTAAGTCGCCAATTTACACCGATCTGCGTTTAACGATTTCGTATCCAGAACTAAGAAAAAAGATTTATCAGGTACTTGGTCAGTTAATTCAGACTAATTTTCCGAACGTCACGGTCATTGGCGGAGTGGCAACGGCTGGGATCCCGCATGCAGCCTGGGTAGCTGAAGCAATGAAGTTACCGATGATCTACGTTAGATCCAAACCAAAGGATCATGGAACCAGTAAACAGATTGAAGGAAAAGTAGGCCCAGATGATCACATTGTGCTCATTGATGATTTAATTTCAACTGGCGGCAGTGTGATTAAAGCAGCTCAGGCAGTTCAAAATGACGGCCATCAAGTTGATGGGGTGGTTTCCATCTTCTCCTATGGTTTTAGTGATGCCGACGATAATTTTGACAAGGCTGATTTAAGATTTGTTCCGCTGTTAACTTATCCTGAACTAATTAAGCAAATGCTTAACAACGGTCAAATCGAAAATGATCAGTACGAGCGACTTAATAAATGGCATCAAGACCCCTGGGCATGGAAATAAATCACTTTTTTAATTCTTCGTTTTTTAAGGATATATTACAATCTGTTATCGCTTACAATTCCCTGTTGACACGTGAAAATTTTAACTATATGATAGGAATTGTTGATAGATAGACGACTATAAATCATGGGAATAGGAGAATTAATATGGTAAAAGCAGCAGTTGTTAGAGATAATTCAGATGGATACGTTGATGTTAAAGATGTCAAACTTCGTCCAATTCACGAGGGTGAAGCTTTAGTTAAAGTTGAGTATTGTGGACTCTGTCATACTGACCTCCACGTTGCCTCGGGTGACTTCGGTGAAGTTCCGGGCCGAATCATTGGTCACGAAGGAGTCGGACGTGTAACTCAAGTTGCTGACGATGTTACCGACTTAAAAGTTGGTGATCGAGTTTCAATCGCTTGGTTCTACTCAGCTGACGGTACTTGTGAGTATTGTGTTACTGGTAATGAGACCTTATGTCGTAACGTTAAAAACTCTGGTTTCACCGTTAACGGTGCCATGGCAGAAGAATGTATCGTTGATGCTAAGTACGCCGTTAAGGTTCCTGAAGGCTTGGACCCCGTTGAAGCAACTTCACTAACTTGTGCCGGTGTTACCACTTACAAAGCTTTAAAGATTGGTGACACGAGACCCGGCAAGTGGGTTGAAATCGTTGGTGCCGGTGGATTAGGTAACCTGGGTGTTCAACTTGCCAAAAACGTCTTTGGTGCTCCAGTTGTAGTTGTGGATGGAGATCCTAAGAAGTTGGAAGCTGCTAAAGAAAATGGTGCCGATGTTTTAATTAACAGACATGACGGTAACGTTGCTGAACAAGTTCAAGATAAAGTTGGTGGGGTTTACGATTCAATCGTTACTGCCGTTAACAAGGATGCTTTCACTCAATCAGTTAATGCATTACGTCCCGATGGAACCTTAGTTGCGGTTGCTCTACCAAAAGGTGATATGGCACTTAACATCGACAAGACCGTTCTTGACGGTATTAAAGTTGCTGGTTCACTAGTTGGAACTAGACAAGATCTTAGAGAAACCTTCCAGTTCGGTGCTGAAGGTAAGGTTAAACCAATCGTTAGAACTGACAAGTTAGAAAATATCAACAACGTAATTGATGACATGAAGGCTGGTAAGATTGTTGGCCGTGTTGTTTTCGATTTCACTGGTGATGACAAATAAATTAAAATTATCAACTAACTTAAGAAGTAGAATTCATAGAATTCTGCTTCTTTTTTTAATAATTAGTCCTGGGTCCGTTATAATAGAAGAATAAAACTATTTTCAAATTCATAACGAACGAGGAATCATAATGACGGAACCAAAGTATAAAATTGCAATCCCAAATCAGGTCGTTGAACGTCTCCATATTAAGCCGGGAGCCAAATTGAACTTGACACTGCGAAGACAGGGTATGACGGTAGAGAAAGTTAACGATGGCACGCCGAATTCGTGGAACGTTTCGATCTGGTGGTCGCTGGTTCCGGCGGTGATGACCGCGTTAATCGCACTGATCTTTTTTAAGTATCGGCACTTTCAGATCGTCCCCATCAGTGGTAAATATTCGATTGCCAGTGGCACCATTGTATTGGGACTGTTTTTTGGTGCTTTACTGTTTACGATTTTTCTCATTAAAAGTCGCAAGAATCCACAAAATACCATTTATCGCAATATTTACTGGCGAAACTTTCCAACGATTGTTCTATCCTTTACTGCCAGTTTATTGGTTGGGCTGCTTGGGGTATTTTGGATTCTGGGAATTGCTTTTAAAGGCGCCACTTTCGATGTGTATACGGCGACCATCATCATTGCCATTTTAGAGGGAATCGTGAACTACGTCATGATTAGTGTGGCAGTGGCTCTAACGCCAACTTTATTAGTCGATCTTTTGAACCTAATCATTGTTTCTGGTGTTCTGATCTCCATGTCGTCAAACAGTCATCGCTACTGGTGGCGCCATAATCTGAGCTTTTTGGGGACGAGTCGAGCAACTGACAGTTGGCAGTTTAACTTGACCATTATCTTTTCCGCTTTATTGATGTGGGCCGTGATTGATTTCTTGTTTGTTTCGTTAAAATCAGTTCAAAGACCAACCATTCAAACTTGGATTTTACGAACCCTTTTGACGTTAATGGCGTTTAACGTGGCCGCTATCGGGATTATTCCCAATGACATTCAGATTCCGTGGATGCATTTTTGGCACACTCAGTTTGGCTGGTCGTTAGTTTGGATTATTATTATTCTGATTGCCGGAATTCGTTGGCTTTGGCCTGGAATTTCTAAAAACTTCCTGAAAACGTCGTATTTGATTGGACTACTACTAGTGCTGGCCAGTATCCTCTTTCAAGTTGTGCACTACTTCTCACTAACAGCCTTTGAGATTACTTCGTTCACGTTGGCCTTTTCTTGGATTATGATGTTATTTCAGTACATCTTAGACGTCGTGAACAAGGGAACGCTTGATTTTACCGTGACGCTCGCTAAAAATAACAAACAAAATTCATGAAATAAATAACGTGATATCCTACAATTAGTTCATGGAGGTGTTAAGTATGAGTAGAGATTTAGAATCAAAAGTACGTTTAAATAATGGCGTTGAAATGCCCCAATTAGGAATGGGTGTTTGGAAGAGTGATAATAAAACCGCCGCTCAATCCGTTGAATGGGCACTAAATGATGGTTATCGAGCAATCGATACCGCTAAACAATATGGAAATGAAGCCGGTGTTGGTGAGGGTCTGAAAAAAGGTCTGACTGACAACGGATTAAAACGTGAAGATGTTTTTCTAACGACTAAAGTATTTAATGGTGATCAAGGATACGATTCAACTCTTGAAGCTTTTGAAGGACAATTAAAGCGTCTTCAAACTTCATACGTTGACTTGTTACTAATTCACTGGCCAGTTAATGGCAAGTACAAGGAAACTTGGCGAGCTCTTGAAAAGATTTACCATGAGGGTAAAGCACGTGCCATTGGAGTTTCAAACTTCAATATTCGTCGTCTAAGAGATTTGATGAAGCATGCTTCCGTAAAACCAGCTGTCAACCAAATGGAATTTCATCCATTAGAACAGGAAGCTGACATTAAAGAATACTGTGATTTAAATGACATTAAACTTGAAGCATGGTCACCACTTGGTGGTGGAGCCGCTTTAAATAATCCACTTGTTAAGAAGATTGCTGAAAAGTACGGTAAATCAACCGCACAAATCATCATTCGTTGGGACATGCAACGTGGCATTATCTCAATTCCAAAGTCAGCTCACGAAAAATACATTAAAGCCAATGCTGACATCTTTGACTTTGAACTTGATGACGATGACATTCGCCTAATTAATAGCCTTAACGTTGACAAGCGTTCAATTTGGTACGGTGACTTCCGTTGGAATGGGAATCCTGATGCTCCAGTTGACACTGTTGACCAATGGGATGACTAATTTAGTCAAAAGAGAAGCGTGTGCTTCTTTTTTTTATTGGTTGTGATTGTGACTGATAGCGTTTTTATTAAGATTTCGTTATAATGAAATTGTAAATAAATTAACAAAGGGAGAATTATTATGATTATTAAAGCAATTAAAAGTGCCCTTAACGTAACCAAAAAGCATTTTTGGATTTTGTTAGCAATGGTTGTTCCTGCGATCTTAATATCCGCTGTTCTGGGTGGAGTGGTTAGCAGCCTGCAAAATTCTGAGGCTTTGAGTTTAAGTTATAGTTTGGGTGCCAGTTTTAGTATCTGGTTAATCTCGATCATCGTTGGAATTATTGGGATTGTATTATTTGAATCAGCAGCGATGGGATACCTGACTGGTGACGAGACCAATACGTTTAAATTTGAGGATGCCTTTGTGGCATTTAAACAAGGAAACACTTGGTTAGTGGCAGCACTGTATGCCGCTTTTATGGATTTGATTAGTTTCATTTTTGGTGCATTATTTGTTGCCTCTGCTGGTGTGATTAGTGCTTCATTTGTTCCTCAAGTCTTTGGTTTTAACACCACCACCGCTCAAGTGGTCGCTTTGATCATTGTTGGAATTGTGATTCTAGCATTAGTTGGAATTGCTTGGATCTTTGTTGCCACTGGGTTAGCGTTCATATACTTAACCTACTTTGATGCTCAACGAGCTGGTAAAAAAGTTCATCTAATGGATGGCTTTTCAGCTTCATGGAAACTCATGACTGGCCATCGTTGGGGTCTGATTGGTTTGAAAGTTTTGAACCTAATCATTGCCATCGTAACCTACGCGGTAATTGTCCTGGTAGGTGCACTTCTCTGGTGGATCTTTGCCTCAATGTTGACATGGACCGTCTTTGCAATTGTGCTTGAAGTCATTTTGACGGTGCTCGCCATCGCAATTTCAATCTTTTACATGGTATGGTTCTCAATGGCTAACATTAAATTCTACGAAGAAATTAAATAGTTAATCATTAGTTACAAAAAGAGAAGCAAGTTGCTTCTCTTTTTTTACGTTGTCAAAAAGAACTCGGCGTGTAATAATTCTAGTAACGAAAAATGGAGGAATACATATGATTGCAAATGCAATGACAAAGTCGTGGGGAATCGTTAAGAAGAATTGGTGGATGATGTTTTTAATGGGCATCCCAGCTGGGGTCGTGGGAGCTTTTTCGGATCCAATGATGTTGTTCAAGCTTCAAGGCATGCAAAGAGCCCTTTTCTCAATCTTTGAATTAATCGTTGGTCTGGTGGGAATCTTATTTTCTACCTCTCTGGCCATGGGATACGCCAAGAGTATTCAAAATGATAGTTTTAAGTTTAAGAATGCTTTTGTGGCTTTTAATCGTAAGTATAATTGGCCTGTCATCATTCTGGTAGGACTATTAATGGCACTTGCAGAGGCTTTTGCAGCCCTCCTATTGATTGTTCCCGGCGTCATCTTGTCGGTTGGATGGGGTCTTTGGATGTATTCGTATCAAGATGAAATTGAGACCGGAAAAGAAGTTGGGATTACTCAAGCATTTACCGATGCTTGGCAAACAACGAAGGGTTACAAGTGGAACTTTTTTTATCTTCAGCTGTTATTTTTCTGTATGTATTTCGTATTAACCATTTTGATGACAGCCGTTACAACCGTTGTGAAGGGTAATTCTATTTTAGCCGCGGTGGTTTCTGTAATTGTATATGTTCCAATGATTTTCATTAGTTTCTGGAATTCAGCGGCTCAAATCATTTTCTACCGTGAAATTAAAAATAAATAAGTGTCAAAAAAGCGTTCATCATTTGATGAACGCTTTTCATTTCTTAATTTCTATTTAAATAGGGTGTTAATTTGATCATACTCGGCGTGGCTAAGGTCAATGTCTAACGCTTTAGCATTGCTTTTGACTTGCTCTGGCTTTTTGGCACCCGGAATAACAACCGTGATGTCAGGATTCTTGATGTACCAAGCAATGACGATTTGAGCAACGGTAGCGTCATGCTTGTCGGCAATTGGCTTTAGTTGGTCAACTTTTTCAACAATCTTTTTGAACTCTTTGCCCTTAAAGTCGGGATTGTCATGTCTGATATCATCCTCTGGGAACTTAGTCTCTTTGCTGTACTTGCCGGTCAAGAGTCCAGACGCAAGTGGGAAGAATGGAACAAATGAAATATCGTGTTCCTTTAGATATGGGAATCTTTCCCTTTCGGCTGAGCGATCAATCAAGTTGTATTCTTCTTCGTCGATGTCAACCAGTCCGTCAAGGTTGGCTTGCTTTAATTGTTTCATTGACATGTTTGAAACTCCGATGGCACGAATCTTACCGGCTTTTTTCATTTCGTTTAAAGCAGCCACTGATTCGTTTAATGGGGTGTGATCATCTGGAAAATGGATGTAGAAGATATCAACGTAGTCGGTTTGAAGTCGTTTCAAACTATCTTCGACGCATTGTTTTAAGTATTCCGGAGAGTCATCAATAACAACGCTTCCATCGCTTTGAACCTTTTGACAACCCTTAGTAGCGATCTGAATCTTAGAACGATCGTATCCCTTGATGGCTTCACCGATTAGTTTTTCTGATTCACCCATGCCATACGCAAAGGCAGTATCTAGCAGGGTAATGCCAGAGTCTAAAGCTGTTTTAACGATTTCGATTCCGGTTTGGTCACTTAAGTTTGGAAATAAGTTGTGACCACCAACGGCATTAGTGCCTAAACCTAGTGGGACGGTCGTTACGTCTGATTTACCAATTTCTACTGTTTTCATGTTAAATTCCTCCATTACTGATTGAGTTCTGCTTTAATCTCAGGTTGGGCAAGCAAATAGTGATAGATAATGATCGCTTGATTATGCTTTGTATCTTTTGCTCCATACAACAAAATTACGTTACCCGATTTTAAATGGGTGGAAATTAATGATATAAATCCGGGCATTTGTGGATTATTTTTTAGTTCATCCAAATACTTTTGTTTGAATTCCTCAAACTTGGCTGGGTCGTGTCCGAACCATTTTCTTAGTTCGGTACTTGGAGCGATTGATTTGAACCAAATATCTAGATCGGCGTTAACCTTCGAGATTCCACGAGGCCAGAGACGATCAACTAGGATTCGGTATCCATCCTTATCGACGGGCTTGGTATAGATTCGTTCAAGCTTCAATTCCATTTTTTTACCTACCTTCATTGATTATTTGATCTCTTATACTATAAGCAAGTATACGATACCTTGGTGCCCAAACGTTAGAAATTAGTCTTCAATGTGGTAAAATCAAGTGTAAAAAAATTAAGGAGGGACAGTATCATGGTTAGAAAAAATCGGATTTCGGATGGTATTTCCAAATTGCACGGTTCGGCCAATGAATTCTTGAAAAAATTTCAAACTGAAATCGATGAAAAACGACATCCTAATAAACAGAGAGTGATTGATGGGACAGATATTGAGCTGGCGCCACGGCAAAAGATTGAACGTCATCGTTATCCAGATTTGGTGGACTATGGCACCTATTATTCCGCAATCATGGATAATGGTCATACTGTTCTGGTCAACCCAGATTACCTTGAGTACAGCGTTGAGGTTATGCCCGGTTCCTATGATCAAGAGCATCATTTCATAAATGACACTAATCACTGGCGGATGTACTATGTTGATGGTGTTGGAATCGATCGTTACTCGGCTCCCATCCCAGAATCCTATGATTATCTACAGGATATGGATAATGATGAGGCCGATAAATTCCCAGGAATTCCTGGAGATCGATACGGAAATCGATGGGCGATTGGGTATAATTCAAAGGATAAAATCCTCTTAGTAAGTAGCGAGGCACTCAGTTTGAATAAACGTTAAGATGTTACCAAACGTCACATTTGTAACGTAAAACTAAATTTTGTGAGATGAAAATATGGAACAGTTAAGCATTGATAAAATAATGGAAATTCTTCCAAACCGTAACCCAACTTTATTTGTGGACCGAGTGGATCAGCTAACCCCGGGCGAGTCAATCGATGCCGTAAAGAACGTCACCGCTAATGAAAACTATTTTCAGGGTCATTTTCCCGGATTTCCACTAATGCCAGGAGTTTTAATTGTTGAGACCTTATCGCAGGTGGCGTCAATCCTCATTTTGAAATCGCTTGATGTTGATCCTAAAAGTAAGGTTACTAAACTTAACAAAACTAAAAATGTGAAGTTTAGACACATGGTTCGACCCGGCGACACTTTGAAAGTTCACGTTGATTTAAAAGAAGTTAACGATGGAACCTACACAATGGTGGCTGATAGTGAAGTTAATGGCGATAAAGCTTGTTCGGCCACGCTTGAATTCTCGTTAGCTGACCGGGTCGATTAAGTAGGTGATAAGTAGTGAGTGCTTTTAAAATTATTTCAAGCGCCAAAAGTGTTCCTGAAAAGGTCGTCACTAATGACGACCTGGCTAAGATTATGGACACCTCTGATGAATGGATCAAGAGACGAACGGGCATTTCAAGTCGGCACATTGCGGTTAATGAATCTACAACGTCAATGAGTGTGGAAGTGGCTCAAAAGCTTTTGAAAAGTTCTGGGACTGATCCTAAATACTTGGATTATGTAATTGTAGCCACCATGTCATCTGATTATCAGACTCCATCGACGGCTGCTAGCGTTCAGGGTGCAATTGATGCTACCAATGCGGTGGCGTTTGATATTGATGCCGCATGTACGGGTTTTGCGTTTGGAACGTCAATTCTTAATTCGTTGTTAGCAAAAAAGAACGGTAGTTGTGGGATTTTGATTGGTGCGGAAGTATTAAGTAAGTTTTTGGACTGGTCAGATCGATCAACTGCCGTGCTTTTTGGTGATGGAGCCGCTGGAATCTTGGTTCAAAATGATCCTAGTTCTGATTCGAAGATCTTAGGAGAGTCCCTTCAAACTTATGGTGATTTGGGGTCAGCTTTAACAGCTGGACACTTTCCCTGCGTTACACCATTTGGGAAAAGTACCAATCAGGAAAATCGGTTCTTTAAGATGGATGGTCATAAAGTGTTTAACTTTGCGTTAAAGAGGGTTCCCAGTTCAATTAAAATAGCACTAACAGATGCTCATTTAGCTTTAGATGATATTGATGTTTTTGTCATGCATCAAGCTAATGCCAGAATTATTACTAGCGTTGTTAGAAGGCTTGATTTGCCGAAAAGTCGGTTCCCAATTGATATTGATGAATATGGGAATACAGCGGCAGCTAGTGAACCACTGCTATTGGCAGATTTGCTTACAAGCGGTAAAATTCAAAGAGGAAACAAAGTTGCCCTTGTCGGTTTTGGTGGCGGATTAACTACTGGAACTGTTATAATTAATTATTGAGGACAAACAAATTTTATTAAATGGAGTGATTATTTATGGCTGAAAAAGCAGATAAGAATCAGATTTTTGACAAGATTAAGGCGGTTGTTACCGACCAAACCGATATCAACCCCGATGACATTAAAATGGACGCTAACTTCAAAGATAACTTGGATTTAGATTCATTAGATATCTTTGAAATTGTGGATGCCCTAGAAGATGCCTATGACATCGAAATTGATAGTGACGAGGGCATGGAGACGGTTTCTGACCTAGTTGATTATGTTGCAAAGCAAATTGACGAAAAGAACGATAAATAATAAAGTGTTTTTTATTTTAGGAGTGTTTTAAATTTTGAAAATCGGTTATTTATTCAGTGGCCAGGGACAACAGTTTGCTAACATGGGATCTGACTTGTATCAAAATAACGATACCTATAAAAACGTGGTCGATACCGCGTCGCATACTTTAAATCTTGATCTATCCGATCCGAAGGTTTTTGACGATCCTGAAAATACTCAGATTGCCATTTTGACTTTGAGTTATGGGATTTACCAGATTTTAGCTGGCAAGCTTCCTAAAGCGCAGGCAATGATGGGTCTTAGTTTAGGCGAGTATAGTGCTTTAGTATCTGCTAAAGCACTATCTTTTCAATCAGGATTAAAATTAGTGCGTGACCGAAGCCACTACATGGATGAAGCCGGAAAGCAAAATCCCGGTTCAATGGCTGCTGTGTTAAAGGTTGAGCCCCAAGTGGTGGTTGACGTAACTAACGAAGTTGATGGAGCATACCCAGCTAATTTCAATACCAGCGAACAAACTGTGATTGGTGGGACTGAGTCTGGGGTCAAAACAGCTAGTGCAGAACTTAAGAACCGGGGAGCCAAACGGGTCGTTCCTTTGAAAGTGGCCGTTTCTTCACATACTCCGCTGATGCAACTAGCGAGTGATTTGCTTTCAAAGCGAATGGAGAATGTTGCCTTTAAAACCCCGGAGGTTCCAGTGATCAGCAACACTGACGTTGACCTGTTTAACAAGGGTAACCTCTCCGATACGTTAACCCGTCAGTTGGTCAATCCAACCCACTTTAAAGCGGATCTAGAATTTATGGTCAAAAACTACGGAGTAGATACGCTGATTGAAATCGGGCCGGGGAACACACTGACTAAATTTGCAAAAAAGACACTTAAAGATGTCGATGCTTATAGCGTTGACAGTTTAAAGAAATTAAATGATTTACAAGCAAAACTTGGTTTGGAGGACTAATTCATGACAACGAAAAATGATAAAAGCACGGTTTTAATTACTGGTGCTACCAAAGGAATTGGTCTGGCAACCGCCAAACGATTAGCAAAAGATCCACATAATTTTGTGATTGTGAATTCTCATCGAGAATTAAGTGATGACGAAGTAAAAGATTTAAAGTCACAGTTTGACACTGAGATTGAGATCTTGATTGGCAACGTTTCAAAAGAAGAAGACGCTGAGTCAATGGTGAACCAGATCTTAGATGAACATGATCATCTCGATGTATTGGTTAATAATGCTGGGATTACCAGGGACAAACTCTTAACGCGGATGAGCGAAGAGGATTTTAAAGCTGTGTTAGACACCAACCTTGTTGGAACGTTTAATATGACTAAGTATGCCTTAAAGACAATGCAAAAGAAACGAGCTGGTGTTATCATCAACACTTCCAGTATTTCGGGACTTCACGGAAATATGGGACAGGCGAATTATTCGGCAAGCAAATCAGGGATTGTTGGTTTAACAAAGACGACGGCACAAGAGGGATCACTTAGAGGGGTTCGTTGTAACGCCGTTGCTCCTGGCATGATCAAGACCGACATGACGGCCAAATTGAGTGACAAAATTATTTCGAGGTGGGAAGATACCATTCCCCTTCATCGTTTTGGAAGTGCTGAAGAAGTAGCCGAAACAATCGAGTTTTTGATTAATAATCAATACATTACCGGACAGGTAATCACTGTTGATGGCGGGCTCACAATGTAGTTCCGTTTATTTAAGGGAGGATTCAATTGGGTAATAGAGTTGTTGTTACGGGCATGGGTGCAGTAACCCCGATCGGGAATGATGCTGAGACTTTTATTGATAATTTGTTGGCTTCAAAGGTTGGAATCGAAAAAATCACTAGTTTTGACACCTCTGAGATTAAAGCTCACGTGGCAGCCGGCGTAAAGGACTTTGATCCAAGCAAACGCTTAGCTAAACGAGACTATCATCGAGTAGATCCATTTGCGCAATACGCACTTTACAGTGCCGTAGAGGCAATGGACCAAGCTGGGTTGAAACGAGGAGAATATGATGGAAAGGATCTTGGCGTCATCTACGGATCTGGGATTGGTGGTATTAGTACCATCGAGACGCAGGTTCTAAAAATGTACAAAAAGGGTCCCAGACGTCTTTCCCCGTTATTTATCCCAGAAACCATTATTAATATGGCTGCTGGCAATATTTCGATCTACTTTGGCGCTAAAAACACCAGTAAAGCCGTGGTTACAGCTTGTGCAACTGGAACCAACGCGATTGGCGATGCTTATGAATACATTAAAGCTGGCAAGGCTAAAATGATGATCGCTGGTGGATCAGAGGCAGCAATTACTCCGGTTGGAATTTCAGCCTTTGCGGCCCTAACAGCTCTTTCTTCAAGTGAAGATCCAGCTCACGCTTCCATGCCATTTGATAAAGATCGGGACGGTTTTGTAATGGGCGCTGGTGCTGGAACCCTAGTGCTTGAGGATTACGATCACGCCAAAGCGCGTGATGCACATATTTTGGGTGAAATCGTTGGCTACGGCCAAACGAGTGACGCTTACAACCTTACTGCTCCGGATCCAGATGGGGAAGGGGCCATTGGGGCCATGCAACAAGCATTGGATGAAGCTCACATCAAGACTTCCGATCTTGATTACATTAATGCCCATGGCACAGCAACTCAATCTAATGATGTTTCTGAGTCAAAGGCCATTAGCAAGTTGTTTAAAGATAATGACCACGTCTTGGTTAGTTCAACCAAAGGGATGACTGGTCATGCCCTTGGAGCTGCCGGGGCCATTGAGGCAGTGGCAATTCTTGGATCCATGAAGCATAGTCAAATGCCAGTGAATGTTGGTGTCAGTACCCAGGATCCAGAAAGTCATATCAGGCTAGTGGATAAAGAGAATGCTAAAAGGCCGGTCAATACCGCCATTAGTAATTCATTTGGATTTGGTGGTCATAACGCGGTCATTGCGATAAAGAAGTGGAATCAATAATGAATGAAAAAGACATTGAAAAATTAATAACTAAATTTGATAAGTCCAACTTACAGGAATTAAAAATTGACGAAAACGGTCAACAACTTTATTTCTCCAAGATTGACAGTCATTCTAAACCAGTCACCCACGTTGAAAAAACGGCGGATGATAAATCGGATGAAAATCAGGAAAAGCTTCAGTTGAATGCACCTACTAGTGGTAATTATCAACTAAAGGCACCGATGGTGGGAATATTGTATTTTGCTCCTAGTCCTGAAAAGCCCGACTTCAAAAAAGATGGTGATCGCGTTCAAAAGGGTGAAACGGTTTGTATCATTGAGGCCATGAAGATGGTCAATGAAGTGAAAAGTCCGGTGAGCGGAACCATCGTGAAACGTCTGGTTGATAATGGTTCGATGGTTGAGTATAACGAACCAGTTTATGAGATTAAGGAGGATTAGTTATGGCATTGAATGTTAATGATTATATCCCTCAACGTCCCCCAATTCAGATGATTGATAAGATTGACACCATTACCCCGGGAGAGGGAGCCGAGGCCACTAAGATGTTGGCAGGAAACGAATGGTACTTTGCAAATCAAGGTAATCATCCGACACTGCCACGTCCGTTGGTGCTTGAGTCAATGGCTCAGACTGGAGTGGTTGCTCTCTTATCAATGCCAGAATACAAGGGTAAAAACGCCTTTTTTGGTGGAATCAAACAAGCTGAGTTTAAAGATGATTTTCGACCGGGCGATGTTTTACATTTAAAGGTTGATTTATTAAAGGTTAAACATAATATTGGAATTGGAAAAGGTGTTGTCACTAGGGACGGACAAGAAATCGCTAATGCAACGTTGATGTTTGCGGTTGAATCATAGTGAGTGAAAGGTGATTTAATGTTTAAAAAGGTACTGGTGGCTAATCGGGGCGAGATTGCAGTCCAGATTATCCGTGCGCTTCATGATATGAATATTAAGGCAGTGGCAGTGTATTCAACTGCTGACGCTGATAGTTTATTCGTAAAATTGGCCGATGAGTCAGTTTGTATCGGTGGACCATTTCCAGACGAGTCATATCTCAATATGGCAGCAATTGTTGATGCAGCGGTACTTACTGGTTGCGATGCTTTGCACCCGGGATATGGCTTTTTGTCTGAAAACGCTGATTTTGCGGAACTTTGCAATCAGTGTGGCATTAAGTTTATCGGTCCAAGTGCTAAGGTCATAAATTTGATGGGAAATAAAGGCAATGCTAAGGAAGCCATGAAAAAAAGTGGTGTTCCAACGATTCCTGGCAGTGATGGTTTTATTGACTCCGTGGAACAAGCCAAAGAAGTCGCTCATCAAATTGGTTATCCAGTAATGCTGAAGGCTGCTGCCGGCGGTGGTGGTAAGGGCATCCGAAAAGTTGCTGATGACGATGAACTAGCTAAGGCTTTTCAGGATACGAAACGGGAGGCTAAACTTTCCTTTGGAGATGACCGATTATACATGGAAAAAGATCTAAACGACGCCAAGCACATTGAGATGCAAGTCATTGCCGATGAGCATGGTAACGTTGTTTATTTTCCCGAACGTGATTGTTCACTTCAACGTAATCACCAGAAGATCATTGAAGAAAGTCCATGTTCTGAAATCACTTCCGCAAAGCGCCAAGAACTTGGTCAGATCGTCGTTAACGCCACCAAAGGAATCCAGTATACAAATACAGGTACATACGAGTTCTTAATGGATCAGGATCACAACTTCTACTTTATGGAAATGAACACCAGATTGCAGGTTGAGTATACCATTACCGAAGAAGTTGCCGATGTGGAAATCATTAAAGCTCAGATCTTAGTTGCAGAAGGCGAAAAGTTACCCTTCACGCAGGCTGATTGTGACGTAAAAGGCTACGCTTTGGAGTGTCGAATTGATGCAGAAGATCCCAGCAATAATTTTGCCCCATCGCCGGGTAAGATTACGAGTTTGCACCAGACTTATGGTACAAAGGGAGTTCGAGTGGACTCTGGCATTGGGCAAAACGACGTCATTTCGCCCTACTACGATTCAATGATTGCCAAAATCATTGTTCACTTGCCTACTAAGAAACAAGCCGTCCATAAGATGCGTCGGGTTCTTAATGAGTTTCACATTGAAGGGGTCAAAACCAACCGAGATTTCTTGATTGCTTTACTAAATGACAAGCATTTCTTGGCTGGGGATTTTAACAATAATTACATTGAAAGTACGTTCTTAAAAGAATGGATGAAGAAACATGGCAAAAAGTGATTTTGAGAATTTGAATTCTGATGAGCTGACCAAAAGAATGGATCAGATTCCTGATGATATTTGGGTGAAATGTCCTTATTGTGGGACTACTTTTTACAAAAAGAAACTTGGTAAGTACAAGGAATGCCCAAATTGTGGCTATGCTTTTCGGATTGGAGCCAAAGAACGCATTCAAATGATGTGCGACGACTTTACACCCATTAATACTGATTTAAAGGCTTCCAAAAAATTTAAAGACGATAAGTACGTGGCAAAACTAAAGAAGGCCAGAGAAGTTACTGGGATAAACGAAAGTGTCCTATCGGGAATCGGAACGATCAACGGTGTCAAAGTTGCGGTTGCAGCGATGGACTGGCGTTTTATTATGGCCAGTCTAGGGACAGCTACTGGAGAGATCTTGGCTCGTTTATTTGAAACGGCTACTAAAAAGGGCCTGCCGGTGATTGTCTTCACTGCTTCTGGGGGTGCGCGAATGCAGGAGGGAATTCATTCCTTAATGCAGATGGCCAAGGTCTCTGAGGCTGTGGCTGAACACAGTAAGGCTGGGTTACTTTACATCAGTGTGCTTGGCGATCCTACCACTGGTGGTGTGACCGCCAGCTTCGCCATGCAGGGTGATATTTTGTTGTCAGAACCCCATGCTTTGATTGGTTTTGCTGGTCGTCGGGTGATTGAAAAAACGATCCAACAGCGTCCGCCAAAGGACTTTCAGCGGGCTGAAACGTTGCTTAAAAATGGCTTCTTGGACGATGTCATTAAACGTTCTGAATTGAAAGAAACGTTAGGGAAGTTACTAAAATGGCATCAGGTAGGTGATCTTAATGGCTAAAAAAACGGCATGGGATAAGGTACTAGCCGCTAGAGCTGCCAAAAAAATTGGGGTTGATGATTTAATCAACGGCATTACCGATGATTTTATGGAACTTCATGGTGACCGGGCCTATGGTGATGATCCGGCTGTTTATGGTGGGATTGGCACCATGGACAACATTGCCACTACGTTTGTGGGGATTAGAAAAGGGTCGGACTTAAACTCCAACATTGAGCGGCACTTTGGTTCCGCAGAACCAGATGGATATCGGAAGGCTTTGCGTCTGATGAAACAGGCCGAAAAGTTCAACCGGCCGATTGTCACCTTAATTAATACACCAGGCGCCTATCCTGGCGTTGATGCCGAGTATCATGGAATTGGTTATACGATTGCGCAATTAATCTTACAGGGAATGCAACTAACCGTTCCTTATATTAGTGTGATCGTTGGCGAAGGTGGCAGTGGTGGTGCTTTAGCACTGGCTGTCGGTGATTGTGTCTGGGCCTTTGAGGATAGTATTTATTCGGTGCTCTCACCTGAAGGTTACGCCACGATTTTGTGGAAAGACCCCAGTCGGATGAAAGAAGCTGCTTCAGTGATGAAATTAACGCCGGATGATTTGTTGTCTGAGGGAATCATCGATCGGATTATTCCCGAAGCTGATACGGTTGATGGTTTCGAACGTTTCAGAGGCGATCTGGTTAAAAAAATTAGGGAATTAAATGCATTATCTAAGGATGATTTGGTTGCTAAGCGACTTTCCCGTTACCGAAATTTTTAATGAATGAATTAATTTTTTGATATAATGATGTAAATTAGATATTTGGTTCTAGGAGGATTTTGAAGATGGCTGATTTATTAAAAGGAAAAAAAGTTGTTGTGATGGGTGTGGCGAATAGAAAAAGTATTGCTTGGGGATGTGCACAAGCAATTAAGTCACTTGGAGCTCAAGTTATTTTGACATACCAAAATGATCGTTTAAAGAAGAGTATTGAGAAGACCATTGGTGATGAAGAGTTCCCACTGGTTGAATGTGACGTGGCCGAAGATACTAACGTCCAAAAGGCTTTTTCCGAAATTCATGACCGTTTTGGAAACATCGATGGGGTTATTCATGCCATTGCTTTTGCTGACAAAGAAACCCTTCAAAATGGTGTGATTAACACCAAAAAAGATGGTTACAACTTAGCCGAAGACATTAGTGCGTACTCATTTATCTCAGTTACTCGTTATGCCAGCAAGATTATGAACAAACCTGGTAGCATTTTAACGTTAACTTATATGGGTTCAACTCGTGCCATTCCTGATTACAACATGATGGGAATTGCTAAGGCATCCCTTGAATCAGCTATGCGTTACCTTGCTTCTGAACTTGGTAAAGACCAAATTCGAGTAAACGCAATTTCCGCTGGAGCCGTTAAAACTTTGGCTGTTACCGGAATTAAGGGTCATCGTGACCTTCTTAAAATGTCACAATCATTCACCGTTGATGGTGAGAATGTAACAACTGATCAGATTGGTAACGTTGCTGCTTTCTTAGTTAGCGATTTATCAACCGGAGTTACTGGTGACATTATCTACGTTGACAAGGGTGTTCATTTACTTGCCTAAATTAAAATTAATTTAAATATCCCATAGTCGTTGATCGGCTATGGGATATTTTTGACTCAAAGGTGGGAGTTTGGTCATGATTACACATTAAAACAAGTGTAACCAGACACATACTTGCTGTAAAAAGTTGATGTGCCGGGATTTTGTGCCGGAATCATTCTAACTGGAATGGTTTTTGATTGCTAAATAACCAAAACTTGTGGAATATGAACACATGGTAATTATGCGAAGTACCATACTTGAATCAAATTAGATTAATAGAGGTGAATAATTTGAGTTTAATGAATGCAAAAGAAATTATGGATCTGATTCCTAATCGTTATCCGATTTTATTTATTGATCGGGTCGATGCGATGGACCCAGGTAAGTCAATTACGGCTACCAAGAATGTTACGATTAACGAAAATTATTTCCAAGGACATTTTCCTGGTAATCCGGTTATGCCCGGTGTTTTGATTATTGAATCAATGGCTCAGGTGGCTTCAATTTTGATTTTAAAGTCGCCCCAGTTTAAGAACAAGACGGTTTACATGGGTAGCATCCGCAACGCGAAATTCAGAAAGATGGTGGAGCCCGGTGATGTGCTACGCTTTGAGGTTAAGATTGATAAGGTTAGAGGAAGTGCTGGCTCAGTTTCGTGTGTGGCATACGTTGGCGATAAAAAGGCTTGTGACGCTCAGTTGACCTTTATCGTAAGTAACAAGGAAAGAGAACAATAAAATAGGTAATAGGAGTCGCAAATGGGTAGTTTTTCAATCTTAGAAACGGCAAGGTCAACGCCCAATAATGTTGTTACTAATCATGATTTAACTAAAATCATGGATACCTCTGATGAGTGGATCAAACGACGGACCGGTATTCACGCCCGTCACATTTCTAAGTCAGAGACTAATACTTCCATGTGTACTGATGTTGCAACCAAGCTCATTAATAAGGCCAATATTTCTGCAAGTGACGTTGATTTCATCATCGTAGCCACCATGTCATCAGACTTTCAAACTCCCTCAACTGCAGCAGCGGTTCAGGGAAATCTTTATGCCGACAATGCAGTTGCCTTTGATCTAAACGCCGCTTGTTCCGGATTTGCTTACGGAATTTACGTCTTGAATGCGTTGCTTGCAAATAAGCCGCATTCAAAAGGAATTTTAATTGGCGGTGAGAAGCTAAGCAAGTACCTTGATTGGTCAGACCGTTCAACGGCGGTCCTGTTTGGAGATGGTGCTGCGGGAATTCTAGCTACCAATGATGGAAGTGAGTCAGAGGTACTTGCTAGTGACTTAGAAACAGTTGGAGAACTTGGTAATTCGCTAACGGCTGGGCACTTCGCCGATGATACGCACCAGCCGTATTTCAAGATGGATGGTCATGAAGTGTATCGTTTTGCCACCCAAAGGGTTCCAGAGTCCATCAAACTGGCGCTTTCAAAAGCAAACATTGGCTTAAGTGATGTGAAGTACTTTATCGTTCATCAAGCAAATGAACGAATTATTAAAAGTATTGCTAACAAATTAGGTTTATCGATGGAAAAGTTTCCCGTTAATATCAATAAGTATGGCAATACCGCTGCGGCAAGCGAACCACTGCTATTAAGTGAAATGGTAGAGGAGCATCAGATTAACCGTGGTGACAATCTTGTTTTAACCGGTTTTGGTGGGGGATTAACCATTGGAACCGTAGTAATTAGATACTAAATACAAAAAATATTATGGAGTGATAAATTATGGCAGACCAAAACGAAATTTTTAACAAAATCAAGGACTTAATCGCAAAACAAACTGATGTACCAGCAGCAGACATCAAGATGGACACTAACCTTAAGGAAGACGTTGATATTGATAGTCTTGACTTTTTTGAAGTGGTTGACGGACTTGAAAATGAATATGACATTGAAATTGAAAGTGATGAAGACATCAACACCGTTCAACAATTAGTTGACTACATTCAAAAGAAGATTGCGGAGAACGATAAATAATCAGTAAAATTATTTATTTGAACAGGAGGAAATCATTTGAGTAATCGAGTAGTTGTAACAGGGATGGGAGCTGTCACCCCCATCGGAAATGATGCCGAAACCTTTTCCAACAATTTGTTCAACTCTAAAGTGGGCATTGCGCCAATTACCAAATTTGATGCTAGTAACACGGGTGTGACGGTAGCTGCTGAAGTTAAAGACTTTGATCCAAGCAAGCGTTTAGATAAACGTGCCTACAAACGAATTGATCTTTTTTCACAGTACGCTTTGTACAGTGCTAAAGAGGCCATGGATCAAGCTGGCCTGAAACAGGGTGATTACGAACCTGAGGACCTTGGTGTCATGTACGGAAATGGAATTGGTGGTCTTACTACCATTGAGAGTGACATCATCAAGATGCACGAAAAGGGACCAAAGCGAGTTTCACCACTTTTTGTTCCTAAAGCCATTGCTAACATGGCAGCTGGAAATGTTTCCATGTACTTTGATGCGGAAAACACGTCTCAGACCATTGTGACGGCTTGTGCTTCAGCTAATAATGCCATTGGAAACGCCTTTGAACTAATTAAACAAGGGAAAGCCAGGATGATGATTGCTGGTGGAACTGAAGCTGCCATCACCGAGATTGGAATTGCTGGATTTGCTAAATTGACCGCTCTTTCAACCGCTGAAAAAGTGGAAGATGCTTCAATGCCGTTTGATAAAGACCGTAATGGCTTTGTCATGGGTGAAGGGGCTGGTACTCTTATACTTGAGGATTATGACCATGCTAAAGCGCGTGGTGCTAATATTTTGGCCGAAGTGGTTGGATACGGTGCTACCAGCGATGCTTATCATATGACTGCTCCGAACCCCTCTGGAAAAGGTGCCATTAGAGCAATGAAGGAAGCCCTTGACGAAGGTCACATTAAAACTAGTGAACTTGATTACGTTAATGCGCACGGTACCAGCACTCACGCTAATGATGTTGCTGAAGCTGGTGCGATTGAAAAGTTGTTTAAAGATAACGATCACGTCAAGGTTAGTTCCATTAAAGGAATGGTAGGACACTCATTGGGAGCTGCTGGTGGACTTGAAGCGGTTGCTTTAGTTGCTGCCCTTCAAAATGATCAGATGCCAGTTAACGTGGGGATGAAGCATAAGGATCCTGAGATTCACGTTGATTTGGTCAATGAAGATAACAAAAAGGCACCCGTTAATACTGCAATTAGTAATGCCTTTGGCTTTGGTGGTCACAATGCGGTAATTGCAATGAAGAAGTGGAATGAAGATTAGTGAATGAACAAGATATTGAAAAATTAATTGATAAATTTGAGCAATCGAGTTTACAAGAAATTAAGATTAATCAGAATGAAGGGGCCGTTTACTTATCCAAAATTCCTGATCACGACAGCTTGCATGCAAGTGAGTCAGTTAATGAATCCAGAAAGCCGGCTCAACTTGAATCTGCGTCAATTGATGCAACTGACGACTCCGATAATTATCAATTGAAAGCTCCAATGGTTGGAATTCTTTATTACGCTCCAAGCCCAGAAAAGGCCGACTTTAAACAAGATGGTGATCACGTTAAAAAGGGTGAGACCGTTTGTGTAATTGAAGCCATGAAGTTGGTTAATGAGGTTAAAAGTCCAGTGAGTGGGACCATCGTTAAACGAATGCCCAAGAGTGGCTCGATGGTGGAATACAATGAACCGATTTTTGAAATTAAGGAAGACTAGAAAGCTCAATTCATATTAGTTTAAAAAGGTGATTTAATGTTTAAAAAAGTGCTGGTTGCAAACCGCGGTGAAATCGCAGTTCAGATCATCCGTGCACTTCACGAAATGAACATCAAGACGGTGGCGGTTTATTCAACCGCTGATGCTGATAGTTTATTCGTAAAATTAGCTGACGAATCCGTATGTATTGGTGGACCGTTTCCAGATGAGTCATACCTAAACATGGCAGCAATTATTGATTCCGCGGTTCTTTGCGGATGTGATGCGCTCCATCCTGGGTATGGCTTTTTGTCTGAAAATGCTGATTTTGCTGAATTATGTGAACAGTGCGGAATTAAATTTATTGGTCCCACCGCTTCAGTAATTAATCTGATGGGGAATAAGGGTAATGCCAAAGAAGCCATGAAAAAGAATGGCGTTCCGATAATTCCTGGTAGCGATGGGTTTGTTGATACTTACGACCAGGCTAAAGAAGTGGCCCAAGAAACTGGTTATCCCGTGATGTTAAAGGCTGCTGCCGGTGGTGGCGGTAAGGGAATTCGAAAAGTTACTAGTGAATCTGAATTAAAAAAAGCCTTTAGTGATACTAAGCGTGAAGCCAAACTTTCATTTGGTGATGACCGGCTTTATATGGAAAAAGATTTAAATGATGCCAAACACATTGAAATGCAGGTCATTGCCGATGAACACGGCCACGTGGTCTATTTTCCGGAGCGAGATTGCTCAATGCAACGAAATCATCAAAAAATAATCGAAGAAAGTCCATGCTCAAAAATTACGCCTAAAAAACGCAAAGAACTTGGACAGACCGTGGCTAAAGCAGCTAAGGGAATTGGCTATACTAATACCGGAACCTTCGAATTTTTGATGGATAAAGAAGGACATTTTTATTTTATGGAAATGAATACCAGGCTTCAAGTTGAATATACCGTTACCGAAGAAGTAACTGGAGTTGAAATTATTAAAGCTCAGATTTTAGTGGCGGAGGGTCAAAATCTGCCATTTAATCAGCAAGACTGTGCGGTCAAGGGTTACTCACTTGAATGTCGGATCGATGCCGAGGATCCTAGCAATAATTTTGCTCCATCACCTGGTAAACTTCAGCAGGTGAAATTTACCCATGAATCTGATTCCATTCGAATTGATTCTGGGGTGGAAGCTGGCGACATGATTTCACCTTACTATGATTCGATGATTGCTAAAGTTATTGTGCATAAACCGACAAAACGGGAAGTCGTGTCCGAAATGAAGCAAATTTTGAACGAATTTGTTGTGAGGGGGGTCACCACCAATCGCGATTTCTTGATTGGTTTGATTTCTGATCAGCATTTTTTGACTGGTGATTTTAACAATAATTACATTGAGAGTACGTTCTTAAAAGAATGGATGAAGCAGTATGACAAGCAAACGGTTTGAAAGTATTAGTCAAAAAGAGTTAAGTCAGCGAATGGATCAAATTCCTGATCACATCTGGGTCAAATGTCCAATCTGTCAGAAAAATTTCTACAAGAAAGACCTAGGCAGGTATAAAGAGTGTCCTAATTGTTACTATGCCTTTCGGATTGGTGCTAAAGAGCGAATTGAGTTAATGTGTGACGACTTCACACCCATTAATACTGATTTAAAGGCTTCCAAAAAATTTAACGACGAAAAGTACGTAGCTAAATTGAAGAAGGCACGCGCGGTGACTGGTCTAAATGAGAGTGTTTTGTCTGGGATTGGTACCATTGATGGAAATCAGGTAGCGATGGCTGCGATGGACTGGCGCTTTGTAATGGCAAGCCTTGGGACGGCAACTGGTGAGATTCTGGCACGGCTGTTTGAAACAGCAACGAAAAATAAGCTTCCCGTGATTGTGTTTACTGCTTCTGGAGGAGCCCGGATGCAAGAGGGAATTCATTCCCTGATGCAGATGGCCAAAGTGTCTGAAGCGGTTGCGGAACATAGTAAAGCGGGCTTACTATACGTCAGTGTTCCCTGTGATCCCACTACTGGTGGGGTGACCGCCAGTTTTGCAATGCAGGGCGACATTATTTTGTCAGAACCCCACGCTTTGATTGGTTTTGCGGGACGTCGGGTGATTGAAAAGACGATTCAACAGCGTCCACCAAAAGACTTTCAACGATCAGAGACATTACTTAAAAATGGGTTTTTGGATGGGGTCGTGAGACGACGTGATCTAAAAGAGACACTGAATAAAATTCTAAAGTGGCATCGGGTAGGTGATAATGATGAGTAAACCAACCGCATGGGATAGAGTTATAAATGCTAGAGCTGCGGGTAAGATTGGGGTTGATGACCTCATTAATGGAATTACCGAAGATTTTATGGAACTGCATGGTGATCGGGCTTACGGTGATGACCCCGCCGTATACGCTGGGATTGGAACCCTTGATGAAATTCCGACGACGTTGATTGGGATTAGAAAGGGCTCGGATCTAAATTCCAACATCGAACGGCACTTTGGTTCGGCTGAGCCTGACGGATACCGCAAAGCGCTGCGATTAATGAAGCAGGCCGAAAAATTCAATCGTCCAATTGTTACCTTGATTAATACTCCTGGAGCTTATCCTGGTGTAGAAGCCGAGTACCACGGGATTGGCTATACGATTGCGCAATTAATCTTACAAGGAATGCAACTGAAAGTTCCTTACGTAAGTGTGATTGTTGGTGAAGGTGGCAGTGGTGGTGCCCTGGCATTAGCCGTTGGTGACTGCGTCTGGGCTTTTGAGGATAGTATCTATTCGGTTCTTTCTCCAGAAGGATATGCTACGATCTTGTGGAAAGATTCTAGTCGAATGAAAGAAGCTGCTTCAGTCATGAAGTTGACTCCAGATGACTTACTAAAAGAAGGAATCATTGATCGGATTATTCCTGAAGTAAACACCGCCGATGGTTTTGAACGGTTTCGTGGTGATTTGGTGAAAAAAATTAAAGAACTAAATGCGATGCCAAAGGATGAGATGCTTAAGAAGCGGTTTGCTAGGTACCGTAATTTTTAGTCAATGACCAAGATGTATGAGAGTGTTACTATTGTATCTGTTGAAAATAGTGAGACTCTTATTTTTTATCTCTCGGACCCAATCAGGTCTAATAAAATGAAAATGAGGAATTAGCATGATTAAATTTTTAAGTGATTCGATCACCACAAAAGCATTTCAACCATACTACCAAGACCTAGGAATCACCGATAAGCCCAAAAAGCAACAGACGCTTGTGGGAAGGGTTTTGTTAGCTAAACTGGTGGGGATGCCAGTACAAGACGCCATTAAAAACGTTGACATTGATTTTGGACATTACGGGAAACCCTATTTTGTGCCAAATGGCTATCATTTTAACATTGCTCACTCTCATGACGCGGTTTTGGTGGTAATTTCTGATCAACCAATTGGAGTTGACTTAGAACAGATTCGTCCTTATGACTACACTAGGATTACCAAGGCATTCACCCCAGCGGAACTTAATTACTTAAAGAATTTAAAGGGCGAACGGCAAGGTGAACAAGCCTTAAGATTATGGACCATTAAAGAAGCGGTCTTAAAACTTCAGGGAGTTGGATTGATTGGAAAGCCGAAGTCCGTTGAGGTTTCATTACCTCACATGGAAAGTGCTAGAAGAAACGATGATTTGTACCAGATTAACTTTTTGGACGTGGGATGGAAATACATTGGGACTCTTGCTACCCAGGTGAGTGAATAAATCATGAACGATATTTTAAATGCACGCGTAATTCATAGCTTAATTAGTAATCCCATTGATCAAATCGAGGTTTATGACCAATTGCCGTCGACTAACGAAGAGGCTCAAGTGGAGGTTTGGCATCGTCCTGGCATGATCATTGCTAACGAACAGACGAAGGGGAAAGGCCAAAATGGCCATCATTTTTATTCTCCTGCAAACAACGGCGTTTATTTTACGGTGGTGTTTCAGGCCCAACCAAGGTATCTTGATAATCCAGGTATCTTAACGCTTGGGATTAGCGTTGCCGTTACGGACGCTATTAAACTGGTCTACAACATCGATACTCAATTAAAATGGGTGAATGACGTGTATCACGATGACAGTAAGGTCTGTGGGATTTTAACTGAAATTCAGAGTAACGAAGATAACGAGCCCGAGAACTTTATCATGGGCATTGGCCTCGATATTGGGATCATGCCGTTTTCACGTAATGGTGACCAAATGGTGGGGAGTTTAAACGTGGTACCACCACTTAAAAGGAACCAGCTAATTGCTTCGGTTTATGACCATTTGTATGAGGTCTATCACGATTGGAACGACGATCGGATTATTAATCATTATACTAAGCGACTGCTGTGGCTTAACGAACAAGTTTCCCTGATCAATCATGATAATGAAATCACTGGAAAATTAGCGGGAATCGACGAACGTGGGCACCTTTTGTTAAAGACACGGGACCAGCAAACGTTAAACCTGGATCCGAATGTGACCAGACATATTAGAAAGATGAAAGCTGACGATTGATGTTAGGTTTCTCTTTTTGTGTTGATTAAATTTAATTGTATGCTAAAATTAGCAACAAATTCAGGAGGTCTTATTATGGTTAAATTAAATGAAATGAGAGACTACGTTAACCAAAAGAAGCTTGATGTTGCTTACATCAGTAATTTTGAGGATATTAAGTACTTTACTGGTTTTGGTAGTGATCCCGTTGAACGGGTGTTGGCACTTTTTATTTTTCCTGATGCGGAACCATTTCTGTTTGCACCAGAACTCGAAGTGGAAGCCATAAAGGAGTCAGGA
The DNA here is from genome assembly GCF_059901115.1 of Fructilactobacillus sp. X7R4C1. NCBI lineage: Bacteria > Bacillati > Bacillota > Bacilli > Lactobacillales > Lactobacillaceae > Fructilactobacillus > Fructilactobacillus sp. X7R4C1. The sequence goes on along the minus strand of NZ_JBWXVD010000001.1, from coordinate 192,055 downwards.
TGGAAGTATCCCGTTTATGGTTACTTAGACCATGAAGATCCCTTTAAACTGATCGCCAAGCACATTCGTGATGTAACTCCTGATTCCAAGCGATTTGGGATTGAAGACGACAACTTGGTCATTAGTCGTTATCAACAGCTTCAAGCTGAATTTCCGAAGGCTGACTTTAGCACTAACGTGGCTCCAGAAGTTAGTGAACTGCGGGTAATTAAGACGCCATATGAGATTGAACAGTTAGATGCTGCTGGAAAAGAAGCCGACTTTGCCTTTCAAGTTGGTTTTGAGACCGCTAAAGCCGGTAAAACGGAGGCAGAAGTGGCTGCTGAGATTGAGTACCAAGAAAAAGTCAGAGGGGTTATGAACATGAGTTTTGATACTCTGGTTCAGACTGGACCTCACGCGGCGGAACCACATGGTGCTACTGACATGAACAAGATTAAGAACGATAACCTGTTATTATTTGATTTAGGAACGGTTCATAATGGCTACATCTCTGATGCTTCCCGGACGGTCGCTGTTGGTGATAAAATTCCGGCCAAACAAAAAGAGATTTATGACGTTTGTTTGGAAGCTCAGTTAGCTGCCCAATCTGCTGCTAAACCAGGTATTCGGGCCGAAGACCTGGATGCGGTTGCAAGAGATATCATTGACAAGGCTGGTTATGGTAAATACTTCATCCACCGTTTAGGCCACGGCATGGGGATGGGTGAGCATGAATTCCCTTCAATCATGGAGGGCAATAAGATGATTTTAAAGGAAGGCATGTGCTTTTCAATTGAACCTGGTATCTACATTCCTGGAGTAGCCGGAGTTCGAATTGAAGATTGCATTCACCTAACCAAGGATGGAAATGAACCATTTACTCGCACATCCAAAGAATTACGCTATGTATAAGAGTTGACATAAAAAGACCCTGGATTTTATCCAGGGTCTTATTTTTTACATTTGATGGGTCTGTTCTCGCTTGGGACCAGTTGAGAAAGTGATTAACGGGATACCTACAAGTTCTGAAACCCGGTCAAGAAACTTTTGGGCGTTTTTAGGGAGCTTGTCGTAGGTATCACAATTAGTGATATCCTCGTTCCATCCCTGGAGCGTTTCGTAGACCGGTTTGCACTTGTCCAAGATATCCAAGTTAGCGGGGTAATAAGTGATTTTCTTACCGTCTAGTTCATATGCGGTACAAATCTTAATTTCTTTTAATCCGTCTAAAACATCCAGACAGTTTAAGGCTAGGTGGGTTAGACCAGAAACACGACGAGCGTGTCTTAAGGCAACGCTGTCAAACCAACCGATTCGTCTGGGACGCTTGGTCACAACCCCGTACTCATGGGCGGTTTCTCTGATGTAGTTACCGGTCTCGTCTAGTAGTTCCGTTGGAAATGGTCCCTCACCGACACGTGAAGTATAGGCTTTACAAGTTCCAATGACCCGGTTAATCTTGCTGGGTCCAATCCCAGCACCAACGGCAGCGCCTCCGGCAACGGGGTTTGAGGAAGTGACATAGGGATAGGTTCCATGGTCAACGTCTAACATAATTCCTTGAGCGCCTTCAAACAGGACGTTTTGGTTATGATCGATTTCATCATTTAAAAGAACGGAGGTTTCGGTTACGTATGGTTTTAATCGTTTCCCTAACTGGACGTATTCATTATAGATTTCTTCAAAATTAAGGGGCTCATGGTCGTATAGTTTAACCAAAATTTCATTCTTTTCAGCCAAGACGTCTTTCAAACGCTTCTTGAAAGTTACTGGATCAATTAAATCGGCCACCCGAATTCCGACCCTAGCAACCTTGTCCATGTAAGCAGGCCCAATTCCCTTTTGGGTCGTCCCGATCTTATGATGTTTGTGTTCTTCTTGAAGCTTATCAAAAAGAGGATGGTATGGCATGATGACTTGAGCACGAGATGATACACGGAGGTTGTCGGTAGAAACACCATGTTCATTTAGATAGTCGACTTCTTTAAATAGAGACTTGGGGTTCAAAACAACGCCGTTTCCAATTACTGCCAACTTGTCAGAATAGAAAATTCCGGACGGAACGAGTTGAACGTGAAAATTTTGATTGTTATACACAATGGTGTGACCCGCATTGTCACCGCCCTGATATCTAGCAATGATATCCGCGTCAGCACTTAGAGTATCGACAATCTTTCCTTTTCCCTCATCGCCCCATTGACTACCAACAACAACTGTTACAGACATAAATAGCACCTCGTAAATGAATTTTTTGACCAAGAACAGTTTACCAATCACATATGGAAAAATCAAGAACGTTCAAAATATTGTTAAAAATAATGTTCGTGTTTTATTGAATATTAGAATTATAATAAAGTAGTAGTGGCGTTGATTTGACTGAAAAGAAAACATTATGTAAGATTATCCTGTAATTATAATGAGGTGAATGAAATGATTGAGCGTTATACAAGAGCACCAATGAAGCGAATTTGGAGTAAGCAGAATCAGTATCAGACATGGCTTGAAGTTGAGATTGCGATTGATGAGGCATGGAATAAGTTAGGTAAGATTCCAGATGCTGACATTATTGCCATTAAAAGAAACGCGACCTTTGACGTGGACCGCATTGCACAGATTGAATCGGAAACTCACCATGATGTGGTGGCTTTTACCCGCGATGTTTCGGAGTCGCTTGGCCCTGAAAAAAAGTGGATCCATTACGGCGTTACTAGTACTGATGTTGTCGATACCGCTCAGGGACTTAGACTAAAGCAGGCTGACGAGATTCTTCGTCAGGATATTTTAACTTTAATGGATACCATTAAGCAGAAAGCCTTAAAATATAAGGATACGGTTGAAATCGGAAGAACCCATGGGGTTCAGGCGGAACCAATGACTTTTGGCTTGAAGATGGCACGTTGGTATTCAGAAATGAAACGAAACCTAAAACGATTTAACGAAGCAGCTGCCGAAGTGGAAGCCGGGAAAATTTCTGGAGCCGTTGGGACATTTGCTAACATTGACCCTCAGGTAGAGGCTTACGTATGCGATAAGTTAGGGCTACGAGCCCAAGAAATTACTAGCCAAGTCTTACCTCGTGATTTGCATGCCGAATACATTGCCACTTTGGCGTTGATTGCCACCAGTCTTGAGAATTTTGCAACGGAGATTCGTGGTTTGCAACGTTCTGAGATTCATGAAGTAGAAGAGCATTTTAATCCTGGTCAAAAGGGTTCTTCGGCAATGCCACATAAGCGGAACCCAATTGGATCAGAAAACATTTGTGGATTGGCCAGAACCATGCGTGGACTAATCACCACTGCCTACGAGAACGTTTCTTTGTGGCATGAACGTGATATTTCCCATTCTTCGGCTGAGCGAATTATTCTACCAGAGAGTACCACGCTCTTAGATTACATGCTCCATCGTTTCAACAACATTCTTTCAAATCTGGACGTGTTCCCAAAACGGATGAAGGAAAATATGAATTTAACTTATGGCCTAATTTACAGTCAACGAGTAATGCTAAAACTGATTGATAAAGGCATGAGTCGGGAAGAAGCGTACGACTTAGTTCAACCACTGACGGCTCAGTCATGGGAAAACCGCGAGTCATTTGAAAAGTTAGTTAAAGCTAACGATCAGATTAATGAACGGTTGTCTGACCAAGAGATTAACGATGCGTTTGATTATCATTACCACCTTAGACACGTTGATGATATTTTCAAACGGGTCGGATTAGAATAGGTTAAATGGAGTTGCATTAATGCATCTCCATTTTGATTGCTTTTACCATTCAATCAGTATATTATTAAAGTGAATTATGTAATTCTGGGGTGCCGAAAGGCTGAGATAATACCCATTGAACCTGATCAGGTTAAGACCTGCGAAGGGATCCGACTACACTACAAGTGTCATTTTTAATCATGTGTTGAAGTTCCCGGGGTAGATCCAGGAACTTTTTTTATTGGAGGAGATCACATGAAGATTTTAAGAGAATGGCATTTAAAGGACATTATTTTAGTTACATTGATTGGTGCTTTTTGTGGAGTGATTTTTTGGGGAACTTCATTTCTCTATAATATCTTAGCTGCGGCACTTACACCCTTTGGATTGCAGCCGTTGGCAAACGAAGCCACCTTTGGATTATGGACGCTTGCTGGACCGTTAGCAGCGTTTATCATTCGCATCCCATTTTCCGCTACCCTTGGTGAGTTACTGGGAGCCTTCGTCGAGATGATCCTTGGCAGTCAGTGGGGAATTGCTGATTTGTTATCCGGCTTAATTCAAGGACTATCGTCTGAGTTAGGATTTGCCGTATTGGGATATAAACATTATGATTGGTTAGGAATCATAAGTACGACGATTACCACCACGGTAATTACGTTTGCTTGGGATATGATCAAAAGTGGATACGCAAATTATCATTTTGGATTTTTACTCCTACTGTTTCTAACCCGGCTTGGATCGGTCTTCTTATTCAGTGGAGTGCTGACTTATTTCATCAGTCGTTTACTAGAAAAAAGTCAGGTCTTAAGCAGATAAGTCGTACCCAATATTTAATTAGGAGATGACAAAATGTCTGATTATCGAATTGAAAGTGACACGCTTGGAGACGTCAAGGTGCCAAAAGATGCTTTGTGGGGTGCTCAAACCGAGCGGAGCCGGCATAATTTTCCTGTCGGTCCCAAGTTACCAGTATTGGTAATTCGCGCTCTCATAAACATTAAAGCAAGTGCCGCCGAGGTGAGCATCAAACAAGACACCATCGATCGAAAAAAGGGTGAGTTGATTGAGCAGGGTGCCCAAAAATTATTGAGTATTTCCGATGATCAATTAATGCAAAACTTCCCGTTACACATTTACCAAACTGGATCGGGAACTCAGACTAACATGAACGTGAACGAGGTGATTGCCCACGTTGCTAATCAGATTAATCCAAAGATTAATGTTTTACCAAATGATGATGTTAATCATTCCCAGAGTTCAAATGATACGTTTCCAACGGCAATGAACATTGCAAGTCTGGTTGCCATCAATCAGCTGTTACCTGAGTTGGAGCACTTGATTGACGTTATGCATCACTTACAGAAAAAGTATTGGGATGTGGTTAAGATTGGGCGCACTCATTTACAGGATGCTACTCCAATGACATTTGGACAGGAAGTGTCGGGATGGGCTAGCACCATTCAACACGACCTTGATTTTGTGAGGGACAATTCGAAGTCACTCCTGGGTCTACCAATTGGTGGAACCGCAGTAGGAACCGGCCTTAATACGACGGAAGACTTTGATAAGGAAATGGTTCAAACCCTGGGTAATAAGTATCATGAGCCGTTTGAAGTTGAAAATAAATTTTATGGATTAGCTTCCCATTCGGCCATTACCATGACGCATGGGGCTGTGCGGACGCTTGCAACTGATCTGATGAAGATTGCCAATGACATTAAATTTCTAGCGAGTGGTCCTAGGGCTGGTTACGGTGAGATTAAAATTCCCGCTAATGAACCTGGGTCATCGATTATGCCTGGCAAGGTGAACCCGACTCAGGGTGAAGCCATGGATATGGTAGTAGCACGCATCATGGGAAATGATACGACCATCGAAGTTGCTAACACTCAAGGAAACTTTGAAATGAATGTCTATAAGCCAATTATCATATCCTGTTTTCTTGATTCCGTTCAGTCACTGACAGGCATCTTAAGCCACTTTACGGACTTGATGGTCAAAGGGATTGAAGTCAACCAAGATCGCATGGAGGAGTTGGTCCATAATTCTTTGATGACGGTAACGGCATTGTCACCACACATTGGCTATCATCGAGCAGCTGAAATTGCCAATGCTGCTTTAAAGGGAAAGACGAATCTTAGACAGGCGGCCATTGATTCAGGATACGTCACTGGTGATAACTTTGATAAATGGGTTGAGCCATTAAAAATGACTAATTATAAGCGCGAACAATGATCAAGATTATAAATAAAAAAAGGTCCAGCAACTAACGTCTCCGTTATTGCTGGACCTTTTGGGTATTTAATTACTTTTTGGAATCATTGGAGTTATTGGCATCAGAATCTTTTGAATTTTGAGGAGCACCATCAGTAGTACTACCAGTTGATTGTGGATTAACGTTACCGTTTTTGCTTCGTTTCATCATTTCTGCCATCAACATTCTGTACTGGGTCCGGTAAGCATTGTAGGCCTTCTGTGAGTCTTCCATGTTCGTTTGGGCGTCGTGAAGACGAGTCCCTAACTGTTGATTAGTGTACCCTGATAAGTTCATCTGAACGTTTAAAGTCGCGTTGTAAGCATGGGTTAGATAATGGTACCCAGATAACGTCGCCTTAGAAATCGTGCTAGCGGCGTGTTTAACCGTTGGCTGTTCACTGAAGTCGTCAATTCCGTTAACAATGGGGTCACTAATGTGTTTGTTCCAGTAGGAAATTAGTGGACCGGCAAAGAAGGCAACGATGATTGATGCAAATCCAACGGGGCCACCAGCAAGGACAGCGGCAATCAAGAAGAGGATATCTTGGATCACACGAGCCGTCTTGTACTTGATGTGTAGTCGTGATGATACAATTGGAGCAATGGCATCATAGGGGGCAACACCAAGATTAGGAGCCATGTAGATTGAACTACCAGCCGTAAATAGGATTAGTCCCAAGAAGGCATTAGCAACGATTACGAAGAAGTTAATCCCCGACGGGAAGATTTGTTGGTAAAATTGAGTGAAAATTTGAATCTCAAATCCAACTAACACCATGTTCATGATGGTTCCAATTCCGATCATGTGACGGTCAAGGAACAAGACAAACACGAAGATTACCAGGTTAGCCAGTAACTGGTACAAACCAAGTGACATGTGCAGATGGTTTGACATACCAATATTAACGGCAGTAAAAGGATCAAGACCTAAAATCTTGCTTGATCGAAGTAACGTGGCACCAAGTGATAACATGGTGATACCAACAAACGACATTAAAACTTTAAGTAATATATTAAATGTTTTACCGTACCAAGTCATTTGTGGTGCGGCAGTATTGCCTGATTGGGTAGAATTACTCATTGAATAGACTTCCTTCTTAATTTGATATTTGTATTATAACTTATTGCATACAGGATTGTAAGGGCTGGGCGGCACAAACGTATTGATACTGGCAATAAATTACAAGAGATGACTAATTTTGAAATATGTATTATAATTCTTGTTAACTTGAACTAATCATTTAAGTTGATTTTGTATTTGGAGGGATTGCTTATGAATATTAAAGTATTAAACAAGCAAGGCGCTCTACCAGTCAAAGACTGGCAACAGCGTGAAAATAACCTTTTTCGAGTTCATCAGCTAATGCACAATAAGAAACTTCAATTGAGTAAATCAGCCAGAGCAATGATTGCACCCATCTTGAAACCGTTAACTTAGTAAATTTTAGTAATTTAATTGCAAGGTGCTGCGGTTTCAACTAAAATGCAATTGTCTAGGAAGTGAGTATAATGGTTGATTCAGATTTGAAACAACAGGTCAAAGATTTATTGGCTCGTAATAAAGAGCTTAAAAGTAAAATTCAAGCTTTGACAAGTGGTACTGACATTTCAGATAAGAGCACTAGTGATTTGAAGTCACAGGTGGTCCAGTTTCAAGACGAATTAAAAAATGCTCTCGATCGAGCTACTCAGTATGAAAATAAATATAATAAAATGAGTACTGAATACATGGAATTATCAAATCAGTATCATGAATTGCAAACGCAACTTGACTCGTTAAAAAATAAATAAGTGTGAGGAGAACATTCTTCACGCTTATTTATTTGCCAAGTTAATCTCTCATGTTTATGGTCGAATGGTGAAAATATGGCAAAAAAAGAAACAGCCAAAAAGAGAATAATTGAAGGAACGTTTGAGATGCTCCAAACTAAGTCTTATCAAGAAATTACGGTGAAAGACATTTCCAAACACGTTGGGGTTTCCCGGATGACGTTTTATCGTAACTTCCATACCAAGGAAGACGTCATCGTTGGTCAATTTCAGGAAACCTTTTCAACCTTTATTAATCGTTTACTAGCGCAAAAGGTCTCTAATTTTAACGGCCTGGCAACAACTTTCTTTACGATTATTAAAGAGAATAAGCGGATGATGGATGTAATCGTTGATAATGATCTGTCTTATTTGTTACTTAAAATCTTAAAAAAATACATTACGAATTTGGTTGACGACGATATATTAGAGTTGCGCGCCAATTCATCGAAAATGCTAATTGCGTTGATTTCAGGTGGTTTAACTGAAGTTTTACTAACGTGGACAGAAGACGGGATGGAAGAGCCCGTTGAAGAATTGGTCATCTTTGCATCGAAGTACATGAACTTTAAGGTTAACTAATTTTTTAATTTAAAAATATGTATAAAAAAAGAGCTCTGCGATTGCAGAACTCTTTTTGTTTGGCTAAAATTAGTCCATTGGAGTAACGTTAGCAGCTTGGGGACCACGGTCTCCTTCTTCAACGTCCAAAGTAACCTTTTCGCCTTCGTCAAGGGTCTTGAAGCCATCCTTGTTGATAGCTGAGTAATGTACGAATACATCACCATCATCAGTAGTAATAAAACCATAACCCTTGTCAGCGTTAAACCATTTAACAGTACCTTGTTTCATAATATGAAACCTCCTAGCGCATAGCGCAATAAATTTTTCAGTGTTGCTTAGTTTGAATCTTAAAAGGAAGTCATTTCATAATAATACAAAACAAGAAACCTTAGAAACTCGAAACCATTCACACATCTATTTAAATATAACATAAATTCTACTGATGTCAATATGATAGACTTATATTAATCAATTAAAAGAAGATGAAGGCATGAAAACATTAATAATCGTTTCACACCCCAAGTTTCAGGACTCAATTACCCAGGAATTTCTAAGAACCAGTCAAGCTGATTTAGCCGATGTTACGTGGCACTGTTTAGATGAAATATATGGAAGTGATCCAATTGACGTGCAAGCTGAGCGTGACCTCTTAAATAAGGCTGATCGGATCATTTTTCAGTTTCCACTTTATTGGTATAGTGCCCCCTCATCGCTTAAAGTTTGGGAGGATGAGGTCTTAAGTCGGGCCTACACGTACGCTAATGAAGATGGCCGTTTAAAGGGCAAGAAACTCGGAATCGTGACGAGTGTGGGCTACCCTAAATCATCGTTTGCGGTGGGTGCTAGTCAATCCTTTAGTATTTCTCAAATTATGACACCATACGAAGCCCTTGCTAGACAAGCAGGTATGAAGTTTATGACACCACTTGTGATTTCGCAATTTGGGTACATGTCGGATGATGAGAAAAAAAAGTTGCTTGTTGACTACCAGATGTATTTGACAGCTAAGTATCCCTTTAACTTTAACGAACGTGAGACGTGGATGGCTTTTCAACTAAAGAAATTGGCAACTGGAAGTATGAAATCACATAAGCAGGATCTGGATTTAATTATTAAAGAAGTGGAAACCAGTCAAGATAATTTAAATGACTTAAAGGAACAAATTAACCTAATTCGGAATCAGGAGGAAGACTAATATGGATGATAATGAAGAATGGACGACTAATAAGATTAATGAATTAATTAAGACCCAGACGTCATTTATTAATCGTTCACTGTTATATGGATGTAAACAGTTAGTTAAAGAACAGGCCAAAAGAAATGAGCAGGCTGAAAATGAAATTGATGGGAGAAGTTGGAGTCCCGAAAAATGGTAAGGACTCTTTACGTTGATGGTATTGACAACAAAAGGGACCCGTCGTTAAAGACGAGCCCCTGTGGTAAGGTTTGATTTAAAAGCTCCGTTTTGGGAGCTTTTTTATTTATAATACTAAATTCGTTCGCTTCGGTCTGAAATAATGTATTGGTTTATTAAGGCTGCCAGAATCGAACCGACAAGTGGTGCTGTTAGATAAAGCCATAGTGATTTTAATGCTAATCCACCAGCAAAAATAGCGGGGAACAATGATCGGACGGGATTCATTGAAGCGCCGGTTAACTTACCACCAACAATTACCAAAACAAAGATGGTAAAGCCGACGGCAATTGGTGACTGAATGGCATACATATTTGTTTTAGAATGGTTTAAGACTAGGATCACAATTAACAAAGTGGTGGTCAGTAGAACTTCGGTGAAGAAAGCAATTGGAGCGGAGATGTGGGGGAAGACCGTTCCACCTAAATAATTAGTGCTAACTTCCTTGTTCCAACTTTCACCAGTCTTGTTAAGCAGTGAGACGTAGGTTAAAACGACACAAATTTCACCTAAGAGACCGCCGACTAGTTGACTAATTACATAAATAATCGCCTCTTTTCCGGGCATTCTTTTAGTTAAATACATGGTAAGGGTTACGGCTGGATTTAGATGAGCTCCTGAAAGTGGTCCAGTGGCATAAACCAGAATGGATAAGGTGAGACCCCACCCAACCGACGGACCTAACTGGTCAGCGTACGGTCCGCTGAAAATGATGAGGCCTGTTCCTAAATAGATTAATAAGGCAGTCCCAACCAGTTCACCAAAGATTTTTAATTTCATTATTAGGTTCCTCTTTGAACTTCGGCCACGTCATTGATGATTTTAAGAAAGGTATCTGAAGATAATGAGGCTCTTCCAATCAGCAGTCCGTCGATATTTGGTAATGAAAAAATGGCTTTGGCATTTTCTGGGGTGACTGCTCCACCGTATTGAATCCTGATCTTTTCGGCAGTGTCATTTCCGAAAATAATCTTAAGGGAGGTGCGAATCACCCGTGCTGCATGTTCAATCTCCGCTAATGAGGCTGTTTTAGCAGCACCGATGGACCACGATGGTTCGTATGCAATGACTAAATGTTCAGCATCCTTTTTGTTGATGCCAGCAAATGAAACGGCAATTTCGGTTAAGGGTGACATCTCCAGATCATCAGGATTATAGGTTGAGGTATCTTCTGAGATTGCCACTACCGGAGTGAGGTGATTGCGAAAGCTGCCCATGATTTTTAATCCAATTGTACCGTTCGTTTCTTTAAACATCTTGCGGCGTTCATAGTGACCAATTATAGAACCATTGATTCCAAGGTCTGATAATGCAACCGGGGACGTTTCTCCGGTGTACGGACCTTCGTCGGCCCAGTGCAAATTTTCGGCAAAAACTTCGATGGGCTCTTTTTGGGATTGAATGAACTGAACCATTTTATAAAGGTAGACGTTTTGAGCCGCAATGCCAACTCGAACGAGGTTTTTATCAGGCAACTTACCTTCTAATGATTTTAAGAAGTCCTCAATATCTTTGCTGGTTTTGTTCATTTTCCAATTTGCTAAAATAAGTGGAATTCGATTACTCATTGAGACTAGCCTCCTTTAGTTTCTTTAATTGAGACTGATGGCGGATCTTAAAGTATTCCCTGGTCATGTTTTCTTTAGTTGCTCGATCCCAGCCTAATTGGCGGCTCATTTCATCGATGACCGGCCTCTCGATTTGATCGGTTTTCTCAGAATCAAATAGGAGGTAGTTCGTTCTTCTAAGTAAGAAGTCGATTGGACGACTGATCATTTCGTGATCAATTGAGTAGTGAAGAACACTTGTTTCTGCCAAAGTTAAACCTGGCGCAGTGACGCCACTGGCAACGTAGTTAGCGATTAAGGGAGTGTTTGATCCAAACAGGTTGGCAATCGCCATGGCTTCCTTGGTGCTTAAGCCGCGGTTGACTAAGGTAGAAGCATAACTTTTAATGTTGCCATTAACGTCGTTTGAATCGAAGTGGCCACCAGAGATTTGGTAATTTTTAGAGTCAATTAATGAAACAGGTTGATCAAATTTTTGTTCCAGTTCTTTTTTGACGAGTTTCATCGTGTCTTCGCCCATTAGCCGGTAATCAGTTAATTTACCGCCAGACACGTTGATGACACCGTCGACCAGTTTGATTTCAAATCCACGTGAAACACTTGAAGCACTTTGGTCGTTTGAAACTACCGAATGAACGTAATTGTTAACGTCGTTGTGGTCAATCTGTTGGTTAAAGTATTGATTGATTTTAGTGTCTAAGTGGTGCAGATCGTCGTCATTTAAGTTTTTGTGCGTGGTATTCCCGTTATAATCACCGGATTCAATCAAAGGACGAATGCCAGCCCAGCTTGCTTCTATATCGTTAGTCGTTAAGTTAGCGTTTGGGAAGTGTTGGTTAACGGCCTTTAAGAGATAGTCAACATCTTTTTGATTAACGGTTGGGTTGCTGTAATCACCATCGTAATCCGTGTCCGTCGTTCCAAAGTAAGTTTTTCCAAATCTTGGGATGATAAAAATCATCCGACCGTCGTCTAACCCAGAGTCTAAGTAAACGGGGAGGGGCACCTTAAGTTTGCTTTGATCAACTACTAAGTGAACTCCCTTGGTAGGTCTGATTTTTTGCTTATGATCGTAATCAAACATTTTAACAATGCCATCGTACCAAGGGCCTGCCGCATTGATGACGATTTTGGATTTAATTGGAAATTCGGTGTTATCTTCTCTATCAATCACGTTTACAATCTTTTGATTGTGATCGTTTTCGATGTTGACTGCTTTAACGTGACTAACGGCAACGGCACCATCACTGACTGCTTGTTTAATGTTTTCGATTGTGAGGCGCGCATCGTTATTTTTGTAATCAAGATAGACTCCCATCCCAACTAAATGATTGTGGTTTAGGTGGGGTAATTTTTTCTCTGCATCCGCTTTTGACAATGTTTGGTGTGCAAAGGGACTGTCTTTTGAAACGTTGGCTAAACGATCGTAAATGGCCATGGCGACTTCTGCGCTTAACGGGGTGAAAGTGTCATCCTTATTATCGTAAAGTGGCAGTAGCATTTTGGAAGGACGAGGGATGTGTGGAGCGATATGTTGCACAATGGCTCGTTCCTTGACGGTGTCGTTTACGACGTCGATATCAAAAGTCTTGAGGTAGCGGATTCCCCCATGAACGAGTTTGGTCGAACGACTACTGGTTCCTTCAGCAAAATCCTGCATATCAATTAAAGCGGTTTTGAGACCCGAAGCAGCGGCCTGAACGGCAATGCCTGCTCCAGTGATGCCACCGCCAATGATTGTGACGTCAAAATCATCATTTTTAAGTTGATCAATATCTTGGTTTCGGTTTTTATACGAAAAGTTATTCATTTTCATTCTCCTGAGGCTTAAATGATTCAGTTGCCTTAACTGCTTGTTTCCAGCCCGAATATAAGCTTTCTGCTTCATCTTTTTCCATGTTGGGATTGAAAATGGTTGGCTCAGGCTGAAGCTTTTTAAGTTCATCAATACTCTTCCAGAATCCAATGGCTAGTCCGGCTAAATAGGCAGCACCACGTCCTGTCATTTCAATGTCTTTTGATCGCACGACTGAGGTCTCTAAAAGATCGGATTGAAATTGCATTAAATAGTTATTTAACGAGGCTCCCCCATCAACATGGAGGTTGGTGACTGGCATATTAGTATCATTTACCATGGCACCCACAACGTCCCGACTTTGATAGGCAATGGACTGTAACGTTGCCTTAACAAAGTCATTTTTGGTGGTTCCACGTGATAAACCGAAGACCGCACCACGCGCGTCTGGATTCCAGTACGGAGCACCTAATCCAGTGAATGCTGGGACGACATAAACCTCGTTGTGATTATTAGACTTGTTGGCTAGATTTTCGGTATCGGGAGCCGTTTTAACTAACTGCATGCGATCCCTTAGCCACTGGATGGCGGAACCAGCAATAAACACGGATCCCTCCAAAGCGTAGGTAATTTGACCACCAATTCCATAACCAATCGTGGTTAATAAGCCGTTGTGTGAGTATTTGGGCTTTTTTCCCGTATTCATCACAATAAAGGAACCGGTGCCATAAGTGTTTTTAACATCACCGGAATTAACCGCTAAGTGACCAAACAGAGCGGCTTGTTGATCGCCTGCGATTCCAGAGATGGGAACCGAAGCACCAAAAAAGTTTTCCGGCAGACTCTTACCAAAGACTCCCGATGAGTCTTTGACTTCTGGAAGCATGACTTTAGGAATATTGAGAATGTTCAATAATTCTGGATCCCAGTCGAGATTTTCGATGTTATATAGCATGGTTCGAGAAACGTTCGAATAATCAGTCGCATGAACTTCACCGCCCGTTAGTTTCCAAAGTAACCAACTGTCGATCGTACCAAACAGAAGTTCACCATTTTCGGCTCGTTCCTGGGCACCAGAGACTTGATCCAAGATGTATCTGATTTTAGTGGCAGAAAAATACGCATCGATAATTAAGCCGGTTTTCTTTTGCACCATGCTTTTATACCCGGCATCAATCATTGTTTTGGCTATTGGGGCAGTTTGACGTGATTGCCACACAATGGCCTTAGAAATGGGCAATCCACTTTCTTTGTCCCAAATTACGGTGGTTTCTCGTTGATTAGTAATTCCGATACTAGCGATCTCATTCGGATTAATCCGGCCCTTGATAATGGCGGTTGCCATCACGGCTTGGGCGGTTAACCAAATTTCGTTAGCATCCTGTTCCACCCAACCGGGTTCCGGGAAATACATGGTTAATTCTTTTTGATCGCTAGATACCACGTTTGCGTTTTTATCGTAAATGATAGCGCGAACACTGGTGGTTCCTTCGTCAATTACTAAAATATATTTTTTCATTTTGTCTATCACTTCTTACTTTCACAAATAAACCATATTTCACATAATTATTAAATGTGCCATTTTCCTAGGATTCGCTTGATGGCAGCATTCATAAACTAAAGAAAACGTTTTCTTTAACGGTTAGTATACTACCAATATCAAATTTCACAATAAAAACATCCTGGATAATATCCGGCTTTGAGTAAGAAAATGAGTAATCACGTGGGTTAACGTTCGTTAAACTTTATTCATTTTATTATATGTAGTTGATGAATGAACTGATGGAATAAAAAAAGGATTCACATTTTTAGATAAATGTGAATCCAGATGGATTAATTATTTTGATAACGGGTATGAATTAGGCTTTGTTTTCTGATCCAAAGACTCCAATCCGGTCTAGGCACATGTTTTTAAGCGCGTTGGTTCCAGCCTTTAAGAAGATTCGGGGGTCATAATTTTTTCCTTCGAGGTCTTTATCAGAGTGGACGTAGTCACGCATTGCTTGGTGGAAAGCTAATTGTCCCTCAGTATTGACGTTGATCTTAGAGATTCCTAATTGAATGGCCTTTTTGATTTGGTCATCAGGAATTCCAGAGCCGCCATGGAGAACCAATGGGATTTGCTTTCCCGTATTATCATAAAGGGCTTGGTCGATCTTTTTTAGATGAGCAAAGTTTAAACCCTTCCAGTCCTTTGGATACTTACCGTGGATATTACCGATGCCAACTGCCAGCATGTCTACGCCAGTCTCGGCCATTTTGACGGCTGAATCAACTGGTGCAATTTCACCATCAGCAATTACGCCATCTTCTTCACCACCAATGGTTCCGACTTCGGCTTCGACACTAACGTCTTCTGCGTGTGCTAACTTAATTAGGGTCTTGGTTTTTTCGAGGTTTTCGTTTAATGGTAAGGCAGACCCGTCAAACATGATTGAAGTGAACTTGATTCCAAGGGTTTTAATGGAGTCGTAGTAGTTTCCGTGATCGAGATGGATTGAGACCGGCACCGTGATGTTTAACGCATTGTGCATATCCACAATCAAATCATAGGCTAATCTAAAACTGCCCATGTAGTTGGCCGCACCAGAAGTAACCTGCATAATGACCGGTGACTTGGCTTCTTCACATGCTTCTAAGATGGCTTTCGCCCATTCGAGGTTGTTGACGTTGAATGCCGGAACGGCATAGTGTTCTTTTCGAGCTTTATCTAACATTTCAGTACTGTTTGTAATCATTTTATTTTCTCCCTTATTCCCAATTTTCTTTTTGAAACGTACTTACATTTCCGTGGACGACGTATTTTGGATTTTGATCATTGGCCTGATTGACGGCATCAATCAACTGGTTAGTTTGATTGCCATATTGGGCAATTTTAATCAAGAATGGAACTAGATCATCTTTCCAAGTCAATCGTTTATCAAATCCGTATTGGATCCACACACTGTTGGTTTTGGTGTCGTTCCAAGCACTGGCACCATGATACGGACGATCATCGATCAGAATTCCACCAACGTAGTGAACGAGACTCTTATCGTGAGTCATTGTGATTTTTTTGTAAAAGGGGCTTCCTTTTTCTTGACCAAAGTAGCGTTGAATCCACGCTACCTTATCCTGCCAAGCACTTGGATTGCTCCACGGAGCAGTAGTGAGGATGTACAAATCATAATATTTTTTTAGTTGATTAACACTTTCAATCGCATTTTCGGTCGGATCAAGATCCTTAAAGATGCCGGGGATCCGATCAGGACGAGCTCCGGTTGGTAATGATTTCGCCCGTTGGTTTAGAACAGGGATGGTATTAACTAACACGTTATCCATGTCTAAAAATAACTTTATTGGTTTGTTTGCTTTCATGAAACATAAGATTCCTTTCCTTTTTGATCAATAAATTAATAATCAAAATTATTTAAGCTTGGATAATTAGAACATACCACATTATGATTAATTTGCCTCAAATGAAAATTGAGCTCAATCCAAAAAAAGACCCAAACTCATCCCTTAAGTAATGAATTTGCGTCTTACAAATATTAATTCCTAAATTATCTTGCCCAATGATTGATTGGACCATATTTATGACCAACTTGGATCTCGTCTTCGATTGCGCCATCAACGTATTGTTTGGCAATCTTAATGGAATCGGAAACGGTGTGTCCCTTTGCCAGTTCAGCGGTAATGCCAGCTGAAAGAGTATCACCAGTTCCGTTTTTACGGTCGGTGGTAAAATAAGGGCCGTCGATATTAAAATGTTTGCCGTCTTCAAGTAAAACGTAGTCAGAAACCTTGGTCTGACTGGGGTCATCATGGCGTCCTTTAACAATTATGTTACTAGCCCCCATGTCCTGCATGGCTTGAGCTGACTTTGCCATAAAGTTGGGATCGTTAACGTCTAAACCAGTCAACTTTTGCGCTTCAAAAAAGTTAGGCGTGAGGACGGTTGCCATGGGAACCAGTTGGTTTTTCATGGCGTCAAAAGCATCCGCTTCTAAAAGCATGGTACCAAATTTGGTGGTGATTACTGGATCAACCACGAGGGGACCAAAGTCATAGAGCTGATAATCTTTTACGACCGTATTAATGATGTTAGCGTCTGATAACATGCCAGTTTTAGCAGCCAAGATGTGAAAGTCATCACCGAGGTCTTTAAATTCCTGGTCAATAAAACTAGTCGGCATGTTAACACTATCGTGAATCCCATATGAATTACCCGATACACATGCTGTGATAATCGATGCCCCGTAGACCCGACGGGCAAAGAAAGTGTTTAAATCAGCTTGGACGCCAGCACTACCGTCGCTATCGCTTCCAGCAATCGTTACTGCTTGTGGATAATCTTTAGCCATTTTTTGCGTCTCCATTCTAGTTTGATTTGATTTTTACCTGTTCCATGTATTATAATACTAAGAGCTGATGTATTTAAGGAATTAGACTTAATTGGAAGGAGTTTTTCATCATGAGAATTTGTCATCCAAATGGTGTCCAAGGTCGTCGTCCGATCGACACTAAAAAACGTAAAGCAAAACAAAAAGAAGTAGCAGACTTACAAAAGTTTTTGAAACAAAAACCTGCTAAATAATTGAACTAATTAACTTTTACTAGACGTCTGATTATTGATTTATTTTGATAATTAGTGGTCTATTTTTTTGTGCTTTTTTATTGATAACCACTGAGCAAGGTGTGATAATGATGGTGAAAATTATGGGAATGGGATGATAAAAATGGGAGTTGTAGGTTTCTAACCTAAAATGATTTTTGTAAATGAGTTCTTAATAAAGGAGACTGAAAATCATGACTGATGTAAAAATTCCCGACTATGACAAAAATAATATGCCTAAGACCACTAAAAGTGCGGTCTTAGAAAAAATGTTTGATATTGATATGAAGGACACTAAGTTAAAAAAAATGGGTCCAACCGATGTTTTGATTAAAGTTGTGGCCGTTGGAATCTGTGGTTCAGATGTTCACTACTATGACCAAGGACACATTGGTGATTTTGTGGTTAAAAAACCCTTAATCTTAGGACATGAAAGTTCTGGTGTGATTGTAGCAGTGGGTGATCAAGTAACCGACTTTAAACGTGGTGATCGAGTCGCAATGGAACCGGGCGTTCCCTGTGGTCATTGTGAGGCTTGTCGAACCGGTCATTATAACCTCTGTCCTAACATGCAATTCATGGCGACCCCGCCAGTTGATGGTGATTTAACTCAATTCATCGTTTATCCACAAGACTTTGTTTATCACATTCCTGAAAACGTTTCCTATGAAGAGGCGACTCTAAATGAGCCACTATCAGTTGGCGTTCATGCCACTCAGAAATTGGGAGTTGACGTGGGATCTACTATTTTGATTTCAGGGATGGGACCAGTTGGATTGCTTGCGATCTTAGCTGCAAAGGCCCATGGTGCTGACACCATCATTGTCAGTGATACCGAGCAACTCCGACTTGATACCGCCAAGAAGCTGGGAGCTACTCATGCAATTAACATTAAAAATGCGGATGTTTTAGACGAAGTTAAGACCATCACAAATGGAACGGGCGTTGATTACGCCATTGACGCTTCAGGATCAGTTCCAGGTGAACAAACTTCACTTCACGCGCTGAAGCGGGGTGGTAAAGTCGCCTACATTGGTGTCCCAACAACTGACCAAACGCCACTGGATGTTCCGTTCATGACTGATCATGAAACCACCATTATGGGGATCTTTAGATACTGTAACAACTACAAGACTGGATTAAAGATTTTAGCTAAAAACACTGATAAGGTTGATAACCTATTAACTAACTTTTATCCACTAGATGAAACGAAAGCGGCTCTTGAAAAATCAAGAACGGATAAATCGAACTCTTTGAAGGTTATCATTTACCCAAACGAACAGCTGCGAAAATAGATTAGAGTTAAGTTCTGCGTTTCTTTAGCGCAGAACTTTTTTTATTTAAAATAATTTGATAAAACAGTAGACAGTTAATTAATAACTGTGTATACTTGTGAACAACAAATTAAGTAATTCATTATTGCTGTGTAGTTCAGTTGGTAGAAACGCTTCACTGTTAATGAAGATGTCGCTGGTTCGAGCCCAGCCACAGCAGCTACAAAAAAGCACCCCTCATTTGATTGAGCGGTGCTTTTTTGTGAATTTAGTTAATCAAAAACCCAAATTCAACTCGGGACTTTTGATATTAATGCTTTTTACCCTTTTTAGCTTTTTTTGGTTTACTTTTTTTAGGTTTTGGCATTTGTCTAAGCTGGTCTTTCATGCCTTCAATTTCTTTTGCATGCTCTTGTTTCCATTCTTTGAATGAAGATCCTGAATCAGAATCGGCTGGTTTAAGGCCGGTATCTAACCAGAATAATGCTTCTGATAGACTAGGGAAATTGTGCAACCAAAGCGTCTGACCATTCTCTGAATCGAAAGCAACGTATGAGCGGGAGCGCCGCTTTAAGAAAGTATGCTTTCTAATCTTAAACGCTTCCCTTTTTCTAGTTAAGAAGTAATCTGGTAAAATGTACTTACCGGGAGTCATTAACTTGGGAAAACGTTCATTTTTTTGAGCATGACGGTCCTTGAGCATTGCTAACGCTTGATCAACTGTAATTAATTTTGCAGCTATGTCAGCCATTGTATGAATCCCCTCCTGTATGTTATTTTCGCATAAATATTACAAAATGCAAAACGATATGATTAAATGTAATAATTAATTAAGATTTTAATTCAAATGGAGCTAAAATGGCAAAGAATAAGAAGTATTACGCGGTAAAGCAGGGGAGACACCCTGGAATTTATCCGACGTGGGAACTCACTAAAAAGCAAGTTGATGGATTTTCGGGAGCTGAGTATAAAAGTTTTACAACTAAAAGAGAAGCTGGCGCGTACTTATATGGGGTTCAATTTGAAAACCATCCGGTGGAAAGTAAAGTAGGTAAACGCCCAACCATCATTGTATTTACCGATGGTGGTTCCAGAAATCACGGTAATGTTGCTGGTGGTCACGTCAAATCAAACGATAAGGCGGCGTGGGCATACCTAATTGATGCTCCGACCGGTCAGCACGTTGATTCAGGCGGTGAGTATGGGGTGACTAATAATAGAATGGAGATTATGGCACTCGTGAAAGCTTTGAAATGGTTGTTTGATCATCAGCTTAACGACCAGAGTGTTGGGGTTGTCAGCGATTCAAGATACGTTTTAAACGCCATTACTAAACACTGGATTGACGGGTGGAAAAAGCGCGGATGGAAACGTAGTGGCGGAGAACTTAAAAATAAGGAACTCTGGCAACAATTGGATGATTTATTGAAACAGTTTCCTAACATCCAATTTGGTTGGACGAAGGGTCACGCCACAAATAAAGGGAACGTCTTCGTGGACGAGAAATTGAATCAAACTATGGACAAAATGTAAATTTTCCTAATAATAAGGTTAAGACCTAAAAGGAGTGATTCAATGACGAGTGAAAGAGAAAAAATGACTAAGGGAGAATCTTATAATCAATTTGATAAAGAACTGATTAGTCGAAGGATCCTTTGTCGAAAGCAGTTGCAGGAGGCTAATAATACCCCTAATAATGAGAGGCGGAACCAACTGATTCAATCCTTGTTAAAAAAGAGCGGACCAAGATTCTTTGTTGAGACTGGGATGGAGTTTGATTATGGCTTCAATATTTACATCGGAGACAACTTTTACGCTAACTATGGATTGACGTTGCTTGATACGGCTCCAATTACATTTGGTAAAAATTGTTACATAGGTCCTAATTGTGGACTTTATACAAACGTCCACCCGTTAAACGCTAAAAAGCGAATCGCAGACGTTGAGATGGCCGCTCCCATTACCATCGGTGATAATGCCTGGTTTGGTGGTCATGTCACCATTGTTCCCGGCGTGACCCTTGGAAACAATGTGGTGGTTGGTGCTGGAGCTGTTGTTACCAAATCGTTTGGAGACGATGTGGTTTTAGTCGGAAATCCAGCTCAAGTATTAAAAAAGATTGACAATAATTAGTGAATTTTACTTATTATCTTAGTTGTGTATAATGATAGTGAAAGATAAGTAATTATCATTTGTGTGACCTTTACAACGCTATGCAAGTGGCTCTATGAGCACCATACATAGCGTTTTTTGTTGTGAAAAAAGCGTTTGGAGGGATTTCTTTATTTTTAAAAAATTTAATATTGATAAATTCGTCTTTATTCCAACCTTATTAATTTTTGGAATTGGTTCAATCATTCTGATTATTGGTGGTTCCAAGTTGCAAGGGGTACTAGCGGTAGCCTTAAATTGGATCACTAATCAAATGGGATGGGCCTATATGGTGGTTTACATAATTAACTTCTTATTTTTTATGTGGTTAATCTTTTCAAAGTATGGTGCTATCCGCTTGGGTGAGCCCCACTCCAAACCAGAGTATAGTGATTTGCAGTGGGGCAGCATGGTCTTTGCGACCGCAATTGATGCCAGCATTTTAATGTTGAGTATGGTGGATCCGCTTCGATACTTGCAGCATCCTCCCTTTGGGGCTAAACCATTTTCACAGAGTGCTTATAATTATGCGCACATGTTTGGTCAGTTTAACTGGGGACCAATGGCATGGATGATGTTTGCCCCGGCTACGATTGCCATTGCTTATATTCTATTTGTTAAACACGGCAAGGTACAACGTCTTAGCTCTGCCATTGATTTTATTCAGGGTGAGGCTAGGTGGAAGTATTACACCAGACAGCTAGTTGATTTTCTGGTTGTCTTTGGAATTATGGGTGGTGTTGGATCATCGGTTGGAATGGAAATTCCCATTATTTCTAATGTTTTAAGTCGTTTATTAGGGATTCCAGATAATTTGGAACTTAAAACTGCGCTCTTTGCGGTGCTATTTGTGATCTTTGCCTGGACCGTTTATAAGGGATTAAATGGTGGAATTGATCGTTTGAGTGATGCCCATATTTGGACAGCCATTATTTTCTTAGCCTTTGTCCTGTTAGTTGGTCCAACTATTTATATCTTAAGTTCAGAGACCAACAGTTTGGGACTCTTGGCTGATAAGTTTGTTTCCATGTCAACTAATACCATTCCCAATGGAACTGCGGACGTTGCCAAACTGGAAACGATTTTCTACTGGGGCTGGTGGTTGTCATACATGCCGGTCATGGGACTGTTTATTGCTCGTATTTCTAAAGGACGAACCATTCGTTCCACTTTGATTGGAATGCTTGGTTACGGTTCAGTAGGATGTTTAAGTTTTTATGCAATTCTTGGTGGCTATTCGTTATGGTTACAAAGGACCGGACAGATTAACTTGGTTCATATTTTGAATACGCAGGGGCAGGCTGCTGTCATTACTGCTGTATTATCCAGTTTGCCCTTTAAGGTAATTGTTTTTGTCGTTTACTGTATTTCGTGTTTTATCTTTCTGGCGACGACCATCTCGTCCTCAGCTTTCATTGTTTCCTCATTTACAAGTTTAGGGTTAAAGGAGGGACAGGAACCAACCCAGTTTAACCGAATGACATGGGTTGTTGTCTTTGTCTTATTCTCGTTTGGACTAGTAGTTGTCGGAGGATTTAGCACCATCCAGACCTTTTGTGCGATTGCTGGATTTCCATTAATGTTCGTATGTATCATGATATTGATATCGATTTACCACATGGTTAAAAATGATGAAGGAATCGTGCTTAAAAATAAAGCAATGGACAATCTAAGAATTAAACAAAAAAAGGAAAAGATGCGTCGTATTCATGCTAAAAAAATGGTAAAAAGTATTGAAGACGCTCAAAATGGTGCTGGTGAAGCGTCGCTACCTGATCCTAATAAAGAATAATGAGTTAATAATAATCAGTGGGTTGCTACTGATTATTTTTTTATTAAAAATCATAAAATTAATGATATGATGTTATTGAAAGGGGATGAAGACAATGGAAAAATTTAAACCATTGACATTTGAAAGAATTTTATTGACAGTTGATCCCGACGATAGTAAGTCAACGCAACGGGCTTTTCGTTACGCAGTTACTATTGCCATTAAGTTTCATGCGGCACTTGGAATTTGCTCGGTGTTAGAAAATAATGATATTAATATTTATGATTCTTTAACACCAAGTAAAATCGAAGCAAAACGGGATCATTTACGAGAAGTGGTTGGTAATTACACCGATCGAGCAAGTGACGCTGGCGTGGAGGACGTAACCCCCATTATTTCGGTTGGTGGGAACATTGACGATGAAATCTTGGATGCCATTGCTCCCAAGTTTAAGGCAGATCTCTTAATTTGTGGAGCTGATGCGACCGGTGAACACGGTAATCGTAGTATTAGTGTTAAACTGGTTAAGCAGTCTAAAATTTCAACGATTATCATTCGTTAGTCTAAAGTTTTTAATAATAGGTAGGGTAGGTAAGGGTTTTGTCAGATAAGTTAAGAGATTTTTTTAATGAAGGTACCACCGATGAGATTACTAAAAAGATGCTTGGAACGTTACTGGTTTATCATTCTCCAAAGGGGTTGATGAGCGGATACGTTACCGAAGCGGAAGCCTACCTGGGACAAAGAGATTCAGCAGCGCATGCCTATCAGGGGAAAAGGACCCCATCGAACGAAGCCTTGTATGGTGTTCCTGGCACGATTTATATCTACTCCATTCATGGTCGACTTTGTTTGGACGTTGCTGCTCAGGCTAAGGACGTACCAGAGGGAATTTTGATTCGTGGAATCGAACCTTATCAAGGGATTGACTTGATGAAACAAAATCGTAAGAAAAATGGTTTTGAATTGACTAATGGCCCGGGAAAATTAATGGATGCCTTGGGGATTTATGACAAGGATATGAACTTGATTGAGCTTGGTAACACCGCCCTTGACTTAGACATTGATCATGTGAAAGTCCCAAAAGAAGTGGTCGAATCGGGACGAATTGGGGTTAGTGACCGAGGAACTTGGACGGACAAGCCGTATCGTTTCTACGTTAAAGGGAACCCTTATGTGTCTAAGATACCTAAGCGTGATATGGATTTAAAAACATACGGATGGAAATAAGGAAGGGATGCTACTTTCATAAAGTAGCATCCCTTTAAAATTGTTTTATTTTTCATTGTACAGGTTTTTTAAACCATGAATGTCACTAAGACCAATCTGATTAGGATCAAGTGAATTATAGTAAGTGTCATTTGGGAACATGATACTTTCTTGAGCGTGATTGTGCTTAAGTCCCATTGCATGACCAAATTCGTGTTCGGTTGTTAGCAATTGCTGCTTGTAAGTGTATTCCATGTTGCTCATTACCCGCGGATTGAGCGTGATTTTGGCACCTGACTGATAAGTGTGATTTTTAACGTTGACGGTTTTAGTGAGATTCAAAGTAACTCCAGCGTACCGATTGCCCTTCCAGAAGCCAGTATTACTATTGGTAGTACCAATGGTTGTCGGAACTTTGGTTTTGGAACGAATCCAGGTAAAAGCATGCGTTTTATTCCAGTTTCTGGCAGCTTGTTCAATGATAGTTTGGTACGATTGGGGAGTTCCTCTCCGAATATAGTATTTGGCGGTGGGGTGTTCATAACGAAAACCAATGTTAGGGTCAACTTTCTGATCAGCTTCAGTGGTCGAGCTCGTGAAAGAACTAAAGGCAATCATTGAAACTAATAATACCATTAGGGTTCCCACAATTTTGATTGATTTTTTCATTTTTGGTCCACCTTTCATCCCTGATTTAGTCTGAAACAAATCCATCTTAGCATAGCGAAACAGAATGGAGAACAAAAAAGAAATGGGTCCGAAATTCTTAATGATTTCGGATCCATTTTCATTACTTTTATTTTTTGAACATGTATTTAGCGTCAGCAACGTGATCCTGAGAAGTGAGAATTTTAGGACCATCTTCGGTGATTGCTAAGGTGTGTTCGTATTGAGCTGAGTATGAACCATCTTGGCTAACGTAGTAGGTCCAATCGTCTTTTTTATCATAATCATCTTTGATTTTCCAAGTACCGAGGTTAACCATTGGTTCAATGGTAATGGTCATGCCTGGTCTGAGACGCATTCCATGACCGGCAACCCCATAAGCTGGAACAGCTGGATCTTCATGAATGGAAGGCTGGATGCCATGTCCAATTAATTCTCGGACATCACCCATATGGTTTTCGTCTTCAACGTAGTGTTGAATGGCAGCACCAATGTCTCCAATTCGATTACCAACTTGAGCTTGGTCAATGCCAAGGTAAAGTCCTTTTTTAGTAACTTCCATGAGTTTCTTGATCTTAGGTGAGACTTCACCAACCGCGTATGACCAGCAGGAGTCACTTTCAAAACCGTCTTTATTGACACACATGTCAACTTTGACAATGTCGCCTTCCTTTAATTTTAAGCCCCGACGCGGGATTCCATGGGCAACTTCATTGTTGATTGAGATGCAAGTCCCGTAGTTATAGCCGTCAAAGCCCTTTTCTGATGGAGTAGCCCCGTGGTCGGTAATGTACTTATCAGCAAATTCTTCAATTTCCCAAGTATCAACGCCCGGCTTAATGATTTTTTTCAAACCATTGTGGACACCAGCTAGCACTGCACCAGACTCGGCCATTTTTTTAATTTCACGATCCGATTTTAAAGTAATCAAGTGAATATCTCCTTTTATTAGTTGGATAAATTGTTTTTTCTTCCATAATTAAAATTAAATAAAGCATAAAAATGATTTTTAATTACCAAGTTTAGTTAAAATCTCACACCTCTAATATATCACTACTGGGCCTATTATTTCTAATCATAAATTAACCGACGTCTTTGTGAAAGAACATCACATTTATTTTTATAAAATTTAAAGATTGATGGGGATCGTGTTACAATATCAATTAATTAAGTGATAAATTAATAATTATTCTAAAATATGAAGCAAGATATCTGGTTTAGTTAACAAGTTGTTGTTAAAGAAGATTACTTTTTATTCTTTGAGATAAAAGAGGCGACGAGTTTGGTAGCAAAAGTTAAATATGTAAGGCTTTTTCTATGCAGCATGGTTTTGTTAGTGTGCCTATTTTCCAGAGTTGTAAGAGCCGATGGGTTAGTTGATTACTCCCAAAATAATGATACCAACGTGGGCCTAAACGTGCAGGGAAGATTTAATGTTCCAATCATCAATCCCTTTACCCCAAGTGAAAATTCCAACATTGGTGCTAATGGAGCGGCTGGTGAGAATAATGATCAAGATGCCGTCGATTATGTCCCCAAAGATTTAACCTTTCAGGCTCTCAGTGACCCACATTTTGCGGATAGTCCGTTAACTTCAAGTGGCTCTAGCACGTCTAAAGATGGAAGTCAGAATAACTTTGTGTTTGTCCAAGTTCATGACTTTGGTGATACCGGACCAATGGAGTTAAAGGCCACGCTTGAAGCCGATGGGAATGGAAACGGGTTTGTTAACGGTGATGGAGATGCCCTTCCCGGAGCGTACATTGAATTAAAGAATACCCAACTGTTTCAATATGACATTGGGGATGCTGTGTACAATAATCTCTCACAACCAGCGTCACCAGACAACATTGGAACGACCACCATTACGACTGATGCAGATGCTCCGGTAATGTTGTCGAATACTAATAATGGCCCCGCTGATCAGTCAATGACTCCGGTTGGTTCGTTTGGCGTGTATGAATTAGCGTGGACGTTAGGAGATTTCCGTCTGGAAGTTCCGTTTAATAGTAATAGTTTTACTGGCTATGATAAAGTCCCTAGTCAAGATAATGAATACGACGGCACAATTGATTGGAATTATGCTCCTCAGGTTCACTAAAAAGTTAGGACCCTAATTATGAAAAAGTTCGTTAAATCACTATTAATCACGCTGATTGCTTTATTTATGGTGGTAGTCTTGGCCACTTTGACGACTTCGGCTGCTAGTATGAGCAGTACGACCCCAATCCAGTTCAAGATTGATGACAGTTATCATGTGTCACATGATAATTCATACTACCAGATTATAACTAACCAAGCACGTGATTATCCCATCGCCATCTCGATAACTAATTTAAGTAAAACCAACGCTTGTCAGATTAGCACCCGAGTTGATTCTGCGTCCACATCATCTAAGTTGGCGTTATTTTTTAATAATAATCAAAGTCAGTTTCGTGGATTACCCGTTAACATGCGCCAAGTGGTCTCATTTAATGAGTTAAGTGATCGTGATTTTCAGTTAGCTCCCAGGCAAACTCGGATCGTGAAGATGTCCCTCAACTTAAATAATGATAAGTTTCGCGACTTTAATGGCGAAATTCTTGGCGCAGTGACTTTTACACAAGATGCGCCGGCAGTTAAAGGTGAGATTAATAATCAATTTTCTTACACCATCCCGATTGAGGTTAGAAAAGGGAAACCGCAAGGTAGTGAGATTGAGGCAACCAAAAACGATCTCAAGAAGGATGCCGTCAAGCATGCAATGTTTACTTTTGGACTAGTAAATAAAAAACCGGCCATGTTGGATGACGTGAAAGCTAATGCAACGTTGAAGAACGTGACGTTCAATCAACTTATGACGAGTACCGACGAGATTAGAAGGGGTCAGATAGCCCCCAACAGTGAATTTGCGATCAAACAACCACTAAATAAACAATTATTGCCCGGTAGGTACGTTGCCACCGTTAATCTCAGTGGTAAGAATTCAGTTAATGAATCACCTAGTCACGTTAAATTACAAAGGGAATTTATCGTTAGTCCGGTTGACTACATCAGGACATTTTCAGATCGAACACTCTTGATTATGATCGGAATTATAGTTGCGTTAGGCCTGATTGTCACAATTTTGGCATCTCTAGTAATATTTAATCATCGAAAACACAAGGTGTAAGTCTTAAATCAGGGAGGAATGAACGGTGAAAAAGGATAAATGGATCCAACGAGTAATTCTCGGTGGAGTGACCATATTATTTATAGTGGCTTGTACGATCCTATTCTTATATACAACGAGTTCAAATCGTTCTGCTTCAGTAAAGGCCGAAAGTAATCCTCAAACAGCTAGTTCATCAGCTAGTCATGCTCATTCTGCTAGTCAAAGTAGTTCGTTTAAAAAGACAAGTTCAACTAGTAATAATCCAGATCAGGCGTCATCTGGAAACGACCAGAAGACAAAAACCTCAAGTAACCATGATATGGACCAAAAGAGCGTTAAGTACACACAATTGATGCAAGAAAGTCAGAATGACGAAAGTGATTTTAAGGCTGGTAAGTACGTGCCAGCCACCAAGTTGTCGGCTGCGCAAATTAAAACGGCTGATTTATCGACTGTCTCGGTGGGCGACTGGAGTAGTTTTGTTGCGGCCATTCAGAATTCAAACGTCGATCATATTTTAATTGCAAATGATTTTGCCGCTCCTGATACCGGAATGCGACAGGTCCAGGCTGCTTCTCGTCTAAGTGGTAATCTGGTGGTCGACGGACAAGTTACCGCTTCTAATAGTAATCCAGACGATCAACACGTTAATGGTCCAACGGTTGATTTAGGCGGTAATAGTTTTGATTGGCATGGAAATAATGGAAGCAATTCGAATGGGACATCCCAGTTTCCAGACGTTCAGGTTAACAACTTGAACGTGTATGGTGGTAATTATTATGGGATGTTTTGTGATAGCAATGGTGGAATTCATGGTGATGTACAAACTTACACCAATTATTCGTATACTGGTTCTCAACCGTTTGTTAACTATGGTGGATTAGACGTTTTAAAGGGCCAAATCCGGTTGAACCAGGTTAATCGGTATTCAGCGATGGGGCGAACTAATTCTAATATTTCCTTTGGTGGTCAACAACTGATGGAAGCATGTGCATTGTGGATTGCCGACAGTAATGACAGTTCCAATCCAACTAACGTTAAAACCACCAGTAATAACAATTCTTCTCTTCCTAATTTTGAAATTGGTGACTGGGGAGACGAACGATGGGATCAGCGGATTCAAAATGTTCCCACTAATCCTAATACTGGTCAACCTTTTAATCTGGGTCAGATTGCGATTGGTAACAATGTCAATGTCGATATGGATGCGACTGCTAAAAACTCAGTTGGTGGTGGTAATAGCAACAGTTCAGGTCAAACTTCTGGATTTGATCTGGGGCGTGGCAATAATCAAAATGACTTTAGTATTGGTAATTATTCCAAGGTTAATGTTGATATGACGCCTGGTCATAGGGCCATCACTTCCTATAATCGAGCAAATAGTAGTGCTCAATCTGGAATTAATATTGGGAGTTCAACCCTAACGGTCAATAGTAACCATGGTTACGGAAGCCCAGCAACTAATCGTCCAGGCATATTTGCTAACGGGGACATTACCTTTGCTCCTAATCAGGTTGCTGGACTTGACCCAGGTTCTGATCAACAGCCAACCTTAAACATTGATAAAAATGTTCAAAATAATGACTCAAGAATGGCAATTCAGTCGCTAACTGGGAACGTTGATTTACGTAAACTGGGGTATGGCGATCTGCGGATGAGTAATTATAGTCATCCGGTTAATGAACCAATTATTTCGGTTAATCGCGGTCGTACAACCGGGAGCGGACAAATTGAGTTTGGTGCTAATCAACCATTCTCAGCTTGGAACTTAACTAATTCTGATAATGACGGTTCGCCTCAGTGGAGTTGGGAACAATCACCGGCTAGTGGCTGGTCGTATCCAAATGATACCTTTCAACCCACTTCGTTTGATCCATATCAATACTCTCGTTTAAAGGTGGGGACTTCCCAGTCTGAAGGTAACCTGCAGTTTGACCATTCATTAAATGATGCAAGGGATTCGAAGTACTCGTACCAGATTGACGGAACCGTCACGGATGACAACGGTGCTCCCTATGCAGATGCGTATGTTAGTTTAACTGGTGATCCGAATATCCAACCCAATGTTGGTAACAACGATAGTATCCCAAATGATGGTTACGCCTTTGGATATCCAATGTTTCAACCCAAAGCTCCTGATAATATTTCCAAAAGGGAGTACGTCGCTAAGACTGATTCTAACGGGCACTTCAATTATACGTTGCCTAAAAAGAACGGACAGCAAACCTACCTGACTGCGAACGAAACCATTACGGCTTTTGCCGCTGGATATAATGATTCCAGTTGGTTTTACACGAAGGAGACCCCAGAACCAGTTGACGGTGTTAATAGCCCAGGGGTGATTAATCCATATCAACCGCAAACACAGGATGACAATGGCTTTCCACAAAATGTCGATCCGGGTGACCAAGTTGCGGGAGCTAACAACCCTGCTGACAATAATGATCCGGCAATGTTAAGACTCGACGCAGTTCCTCAAAGCATGCAATTTAACATGAACGGTGGGAATGCGTCACTGATTAATGGTCATTTGGCGGTTCCAATTTCTGAGCAGGGAACTTCGTTAGCTTACAATCCAAATAGTTCGAAGCCGGGGATCTTTACCCAGTTTACTAATTCTGTTGGTAGCGAAATAAATGATGACGGTTGGAACTTATCGGTTACGGCTACAGCAAATGATAATCAAGGAAACCTGTTAAATGATGCATCGTTACTTTTGGGTGGGTCCCCACTTGGTGATGGTTTTCTCCAAGAATTAAGTACCCCAAGTGGCATGGGACTTACGCAGTGGAATAAAACGGGAAACAATCTTTCCGACCTCATTAACTTTAATGGACAGGAAACCCCGATTGTCTCAAGTAATGATGTGAGTTTAGATAATTCAACCTATCAGACATTTTGGAATTTGGATAACATTAAATTGAACCTAGATGAAGAAGTTTTAAGGGATAATAAAGCGGGCCTTGGTGGCAATTCACAGAACTCTAGTGGAACGCTGACTTGGAACTTGTCTCACGGGCCTTCTGAGGGCGACTAATGATTAAGACGATGATAATTTAAGAATTGTTGTCGTCTTTTGTGCGTAATGAATGATTAAACTTGGAAATTGGAGTAGCGTTATAATGAAAATAGTTCAAAGATTAATGGTGATGATAGTTGCACTCGGTGCTTTTGTTCTTTTCTTCTTACTTGGAAGTATTTTTACCCAGGCCGATACACAAAATCAGGTCCCACTGGAAGTTCTTCCTCAGATAAAAGATGTGAAAGGCCAACAAAAAAGGGCTGATTATTTCGATATTAAGGCAACTCCTGGGATGAAACAACAGCTAAAAATCCAGTTGATTAACCGAAGCACTAACATGCCATTAAAGGTTAAATTGGGAGTTAATCCCGCTACTACTTCTGGAGCTCCTACGATTAGTTACGCTAATAAAGAGAAAACTAATAACCGTCAATTTCCGATTGAGAAGTTGGTAACTTTTGCTAAAACTTCCGATCAGTCGGTTTCACTTCAACCGCAACAAAAGCAAACCATTGTTTTAAATCTAAATGTTCCGAATGACAGGCGATTTCAAGACTTCAAGGGAACCATTCTTGGTGGCCTTTACGTTGTCGAAGATAATGGCAACCAGTCGTCATCACCAGTCAATTCACTGTATTCATATTCGGTTGGAATTCAGTTAAAACACGGAAAACAACCTGCTAACATCAAAATGAATGGGATTAAGATGCTGAATGCTAGTAATCCTAATTTGATGGAAGTCAAGTTATCAAATGACAGGGCGGCGGTGCTTGGAAAAACCAAGATTAAGACTGACGTTACACCGATTAACAGTATGAATGCTTTAGACTCACATACAACTTTTGATGCCGTAATCGCGCCTAATAGTTCGTTTAATTACCTGGTTCCTAAGTCCGCTAACCAATTACCGAACGGACGCTATTTGCTTCACTTAAAAATGATTTCTAATGATCCTCAATTTAAGGGAACTAAGGTCTGGAACTTTACGCGTGGGTTTACTGTCAATAACCCAATTTCAGCGACTCATTCAATAAATAAAGCGGTTTCAAAGAGCATCTTCTGGTTGGTTATGTTAATATTGTTGTTGGGTATCATTGGTATC
Source organism: Fructilactobacillus sp. X7R4C1 (assembly GCF_059901115.1). NCBI lineage: Bacteria > Bacillati > Bacillota > Bacilli > Lactobacillales > Lactobacillaceae > Fructilactobacillus > Fructilactobacillus sp. X7R4C1. The sequence continues at coordinate 160,037 of NZ_JBWXVD010000001.1, read as the reverse complement.
TGTCTTTATTTCTTTTTTGCCGGAAGAAAACAAGATGAGCTATAAATCTAATAAGACTATGTTTCATACACAATTGTGTATTATTATTTGGAAACCGGTGCTTGCGTGTTCCGGATTTTTTGTGCGGGATTTTTGTGTCACTGGGATTCCTAATTTATGAACAAAGGAAGAGTGATTTTTTGGAAAAAGCAGCAAAGAAAAACATTTTTTTATTTGCGATTGGAATTGCCATTGTTGTGGTTGGTTTTCTTTTTATTGAATTTGGGATCAACGTTGATGGTGTAAAGCGTGGCGAACACACCCCCATTTTATTTGTATCAGACCTAAATAAAACTTCCAAGGCTGCTAATCACCTGACGGTTACTTCTAGTCGTGAGGGCGGCGAGTATGCCATGAAGATTAACGTTTATCCGGACGGTAAGATTTATTACCATCCTAACGGAAATGTACACGCTAAGTATCCGATTATCAAGGTCAACTTTACCGACAATACTGCTTCCACGGTAATTCAGGCGAAGTGGCTGAATGAAATTCTCGTTCATTTAAATCATAAGTACCATTATCAACAATATAATGCTTTAGGATTTGGTTCTGGGAGTCTAACGATTTATCAGAACGCCGTGGCATATGGTCAAGAATCGAATCATATGCGACTGACCAAGTTCATATCAATTGGTGGACCATACAAGGGCATCATGCCGGTAACTGATGTTATGAACCATCGCTACCCGAAAGTTAGTGAATTAAAGGATGCCTCTAAGAGTTTTCCGAAGGGTGTGAGTGTCCTCAACGTTTACGGACAATTGAGCAAGACAAATAAATCTGACGGACGAGTTACTACTTCGTCTGCTCGTGAATTAAGAAAGCTTGTCCCGGGCTCTGACTATCAGGAAATTAAAGTAAGCGGAAGATCAGGTCAACACAGTAAGTTATTAAACAATCAGATGGCTTCAAGAATTATTGAAAGATTCCTGTTCGCTGAATAATCAAACAAAAGCGAGATCACAAATTAATGTGATCTCGCTTTTGTTTTAATTAGAGTTGGTTAACGACACCTTTTTCAACGGCACGGCTTAATGCTTGAAGTTCGTTAATCTTTGATTCAATGAGGTATTGACCCTTAACTTCACTCTTGTCTTTAGCATCTTGTAATTGTTGGTCTAAGAATTGAATTTGTTTATCGATATAATCAGTAAGTTTCATATTATGCACTCCCATCTGTTCTATTTTTCACTTACATCCTACCAGATTTGAACTCGTTTATCAGGTTTTAAGTACATCTGATCTTTGGCGGTTACGTCAAAAGTTGTGTAAAAGTCATCAAGATTCTTAACTTGAACAGATGCCCGAAGTGGGGCAGGTGCATGCACGTCAATTGATAGTAATAGATTCTGGTATTCTGGGGTGGCTTTCATCCGCCAAATCCGACCCCAGTTGGTAAAGAACTGGTATAAGTCAGTATTATCACCATTTTTAGCGGCTTCTTCAGCACAGCTAAGACCACCCGCATCAGCGATATTCTCTGAAACGGTCAATTTACCGTTAACTTTACCACCCGCAAATGGAATGCCGTTGAATTCGTCAATCATTTTCTGGGCTAACTTGGAGAAGTGTTCGTGATCGGACTTGGTCCACCAATTATTCAGGTTACCATACTGGTCGAATAAAGAACCATTATTGTCAAAGGCGTGTGAAATTTCATGAGCCATAACCGCTCCGATTCCGCCATAATTAGCGCTTTCGGGTTGATCTAAACTGTAAAATGGTGCTTGTAGGATGGCAGCCGGGAAGACAATGATGTTTTTAAAGGGGTGATAGTAAGCATTCACGGTGTTGGCACTCATTTCCCAACGTTCTCGTTCCACTGGTTTGTTCCACTTGGAGAATTCGTCTTGGTTGGCAATTTTTTCAAAGTTAAGTAGGTTACTTAAAACCGTGCCACCATCTTTTTCCTTGGTAACGTGAAATTTCTTGTAAAGCGGATCTAGTTCATCAGGATATCCGACTTGAACTCCAAGGGTAGAAAGCTTTTTAGTTGCCATCTTCTTAGTGTCGTCGCTTAACCATTGGTTGTTTGAAAGTCGGTTTTTATATACGTCGATCATACTATCAACCATTTGATGAACGTCAGCTTTGGCTTTTTCACCAAAGTATTTTTTACCGTAGTAGTCACCAACCACTTGATCAAAAGTTCCTGATGCAAGGTAGTAGGCGGCCTTCTTTTTATTAGTGGCTTCCTTCTTGCCTGAGAGCGATCTACTATAGGTCCCACCAACTACCCGGAATTCGTCTGAGAGAGCGCCACTGTACCCATTAAGTGTCTTTACAAGCATCCAGTCCTTCATAAGCTGGAAGTGAGATGAAGTTAAAAGTTCGGAAAGATTACTAAAGAATTGGGGTTCGGTGACGATGATCTTTTCAGGAAGGGTACCAACTAATTGGTTAATGGCTTTCTTTAGGTTCAAGGCATTGGTTGACCGAGCTAATTCGTCGGTACTTTCTGGGTTGTACATTTTACTGTAGTCAGCAGCTTCTTCAGCTGACTTGACGTTTGGGGCGATTAAGCGATCAAATTCAACCGCATTTTCAACGATCTTTTGACTGTCGTTCTCACTATATCCAGCCATTTCAAATAACTTGGTGGTCATTTGAATGAAGATTGGCATTAAGGTTTTAGCCGCTTCATTATCTTTTTCGTAGTAAGTTTTATCTGGCATAAAAAGGGAAGGTCCACTCGCAAAGAGGGCGTTCACTTTCGCATTCTTCATGTCAGGATCAAGTCCCAATGAAAATGGGGTTGGGAGTCCAGAAAGGATCCAATCGGGGAGCTGATCGTTTAAATCATTGTAATTTTCCAGATTACTGATTCGGTCAAGGACTGGCTTTAAAGGCTTAACGCCATCTTCATCACGCTTTTTGAAATTATTAGTCATGTTATAGAACTTTTTGTATTCCTCGAGTTCAGGGGTTTTAGCAGGTAACTTTCCACTTGATAGGTCGGCTGAATCCTTCATTAAGGTCTTGTCGATATCATCAACTAGATCCATGAAACCACCGGTTGACGAGTGATCAGACGGGATGGTTGCTTGTTTAATCCATGCTCCATTAATGGCGTCATAGAAGTCGGTTTTTAGTTCCGACTTATCAATTGGAAATTCTTTGTTAGTCATAGTCATTGTCCTTTCGAATTTTTTCTCATAATTAAATGGTATCAAAAAAGTCCCATGAATGTTGTTCATGAGACTCATTTTTTTCGATTATTTATTTTTTTAGGTCTTCAATTGAGTTAACGTTCTTCATGTACTTCGGCACAGCTAAGCCAACTTTAGCCTTGTCAATACTGGTACCAACGATTTCAACGTTATTTTTGTACTTCTTGTACATCGGTGCCATCGTTGTTGGCAACCAACCAGCAGTTGAAGCATCGGCCGATCCAGTTGAAAGGGCCGTCCACATTGGTTGAGCTTCCATTGCTGAAAGGGTTGGTTTATAACCTTTCATCCGTAGCAGTTGAGCAACCACGTTGGATGATGACAATTCGGAATCCCAGGAAACAAGGACCAGTTTAACGGGTTGACCGTGTCCCTCAGGAACACCGTTAAGCCACTGTTTAACTAGTTCGGGGTGTTTATTGATGAATTCTTTTGAGGCTTTTTCAGCATTTTCACCCTTATCAATCTTAAACATGACTTCACTCATCAATTCGTCGTTCCAGTGGAATTGTCTGAGAAGTTTCGTTGCCCCAGGATTTTTCTTTTCAAATCCCTTGTGGATGATAGTTTGAATGTGTTCACCCTTACCATAGGCGTTCTTTGGATCTTTTAAGAACTTGATAGGATACTTTTGAAACATCCAGTGCGGGGTCCAACCAGTAATTACGATTGGTTGTTTGTACTTGAGCGCTTTATCAAGAGATGAAAGCATGGCAGCAGTAGAACTAGCCTGGAGTTGCCATTTTTCTTTCTTAAGTCCATAGGTGTTTAGCGCCTTAGTAGTTGATGACATGATTCCGGCTCCAGAATCAATTCCAGTTATTGTGTAGTTAACTTGTGGTCCAACTTTAGCGTTGGGATTGTACTTTGGTGGATTTACACTACATGCGGTTAGAGTTACCGCTAAAAGTAACGCGGAAGTGATTCCTAGAATCCATTTTGTAAATTTTTTATTCATTATTTATTTGCTCTTGCATCAGCTTTATTGGCACCACCAAGGCCTTTGCTGATTTTATCAAGAACAATGGCAAGAATAACGATTGCGATACCAGCTGCAAAACCAGTACCCACATCATTTCTACCAACGGCAAAGTAAACGGCTTCTCCAAGCCCCATTGTCCCGATCATTGAAGCAATAACTACCATTGAGAGGGCAAGCATGATTCCCTGGTTAATCCCTGACATAACGGTTGGTTTTGCTAGTGGGAACTGAACTTTGAAGAGTTTTTGCCATGCGGTACAACCAAATGATTCCGATACTTCAAGGTATTCACTTGGGACTTGTCTAATTCCAAGGTTGGTCATGTTGACGATTGGTGGAATTGAGAAGATTACGGAAGCAAATACACCAGGAACTTGACCGATTCCGAATAAAGCAACGGCAGGGATCAAGTAAACAAAGGCTGGCATGGTCTGAAGAAATGACATGATTGGACTCACGATGGTTTCCACAATTTTACTTTTAGCCATCCAGGTTCCAAGTGGAACTCCAATGATGACGATTAAAAGACAAGTTGTCAGAACCAAGTCCAAAGTTTGAGTCATGTCACGCCAGTATCCTTGGTTCCAGATTAAAAGGAAGCCAAGAAGTTCAAAGAGCATGAAGCCCCAGTGCTTTGTTTTGCGAAATAAGAACCATGTTCCAAGTAGGATAATGACAATAAACAACCAAATTGGGATAATGTCAAAAACCCATTGGATTCCGTTCATAACGGTATTTAAGAAAAGCGTAATTGCATTAAAGAAACCAGCAAATCCAGTTAACCAAGCAAAAAAGTCATTGACCCACTTGGCAATGGGAATTGCACCAATGCTAGCGATAGATAACAAACTATTCATTAGTTATCTCCTCCTTTCTTCGTAGCCATGGCATCAAGAACGGCACTTCTTAAAATAATACCCTTCAGATGTTTTTTGTCATCAACCACCGCGTATGGGATTGGTGATTTAGAGATGGCATTGAACAAGTCACCGATTGGTGTACTTGGAGCAGTAGTTGGAACATTTGTTTTTAATGCGATGTGAAGATCTTTTTCGTGTTTATCAATCATTTCGTTGACGTCATCAGCGTCGACAATTCCAACGAAGTGGTCTTGTGAATCAACAACAAAGATACTTGAGATTTGGTCTTCCTTCATTCGACGAAGGGCTAACTTAGGACCGTCTTTTTCGATATTAACTGTATTTGGCTTAACCATGACGTTGTATGCAGTAAGAATCTTAGAACGATCAACGTTTTCGATGAATTTCTTAACGTAATCATTTTTAGGGTGATCAAGTAAGTCTTCCGGTGTATCAACTTGAATGACGTCGCCATCGTGCATCATCATGATCCGATCACCAACTCTTAGTGCTTCATTTAGGTCATGACTGATAAAGATAATGGTCTTATGCAACTTCCGTTGTAGTTCCAATAATTCATTCTGCATTTCCCGCCGATTCAATGGGTCAAGAGCTGAGAAAGCTTCGTCCATCAAGAGAATATCAGGATCATTGGTAATGGCACGAGCTAAACCGACTCGTTGTTGCATTCCACCAGATAGTTCAGTTGGATAACTATCGTCGTATCCGTGAAGGCCCACCATCTCTAGTGATTCGTGGCCCTTTTTTTCACGTTCTTCTTTGTCAACGTCTTGAACTTCAAGTCCAAAAGCAGCATTTTCAAGGATGGTACGGTTAGGAAGTAAGCCAAAACCTTGAAATACCATACTCATTTTTTTACGACGGAGGTTAAGTAATTGTTTCTTATCAAACTTCATGATGTCTTCTCCATCTAGGTAGATGGATCCAGAAGTAGGGTCAATCAAGCGATTAAACATTCTTAACATGGTTGACTTACCCGAACCAGATAGTCCCATGATAACGAAAATTTCGTTGTTTTTAATTGAGAAGTTGGCATTATCAACTCCAACGGTACTACCAGTTTCTTCAAGAATTTGAGCCTTATCTTCTCCCTTAGATAAAAGTTCTTGTGCTTTTTTAATATGAGGACCAAAGATTTTAGTGATGTGATCAACTTTGATTTTTTCATTATTATTTTGAGCCACAGAACTCCTCCTTTCGATTAACACTGACAATTAAAGTAAAAATATCTACATTAACCAACTTAACAAGTACAACTGTATATGTCAACTTTTCTACCATTTATAAAGCGCGGCACACCGGTTTTTACGGGTTCTATGTCCTTACTCTGATGTAGGTTCTCGTAATGTAATTTTATTTTAAAATTAATGTTAAAAGACGAGAAATGTGTTAGAAGAATTGTCCGATCCCATAGTGAATGATCATGGTAATGATTCCCACGATGACGTTTCTAATTACCGCAATCTTCACCAGACCATTCCCAAGTTCGGCACTTAAGAATCCGGTGATAGCTACAGCAATGATGACAGCGATGATAGTTCCAGGCCACTGAAGTCCAACGGGAAGCAGCGTCATGGCAAGTAGTGGGAGAATTCCACCAAGTGCAGCAGAACACAGCGACGAGAAAGCTGCACTCCACGGACTTAGATATTTCCCTAACTGAAGGTCATATTTGACGCTTACTACCGTTTCAAGCGGTTTTTTTGATAATAGATCCTTTGCAATTTTAGTTGCCGTTTCTTTACTAACCCCACGGCTCATGTAAAATTGAACGACACTTGCCATTTCATCATCGAAATTGGTTTTTAAAAGCTTGCTTTCGGTTTTAACGGCCGCTTCCTCAGTGTCACGTTGGGAACTTACTGAAGCATATTCTCCTCCTGCCATTGAAAAGGCACAGGCAAGCAGATCCGATAGTCCGGCAATGAAAATAGTGAGGGGATTCGTAGTAGCTACAGCAACTGAAAAAAGGACTCCAACGACAGTGAGAATTCCATCATTTGATCCAAGAACGCCGGCACGGAGATTGTTCAATTTCTCATCCATGGTATTGTCGTTATTATCTTTTAGTTGTTTCTTTAAATGAAGACGCATCTGCTTACCTCCTAAAATGCTAATCCGACTAAACGACCAACAAGATAGGCAACGGTCATGGTTACTAATCCCGAAATGACGTTTCGTATTAGTGATTTAGTCCGGTTAGCGTTTCCAAGAATGGCAGCAACGTATCCGGTGATTGAAAGTGCCAAGACGATGGCAATGTAGGTCCCAAGCACGCGATATTGCGCTGGTGCAACGAAAATGGTTACCAGGGGAAGAATTGATCCAGTTGGAAACGAGATCATTGATGCGATGGCAGCGGCATAAGGATTAGTGAAATCATTTCGATCAAATGAATATTTTTCACGAACCACGGTAGTGAGGGGATCCTTTTGCATCATTTCGGAAGTAGCTCTTTCAGCCAGGGCGTTTGCCATTCCGGTTTTAAGGTACTTATTTTTAACGAAGTTAAACTCGTCATCATAATGATTTTTAAGGCCCTGTTTAACGAGATCAATTGCCTGACGTTGTGAATCCTTCTGGGTGTTAACCGAGACGTATTCTCCCATCGTCATGGATACCGTTCCAGCAAGCATTCCCGCTAAACCTGAGATTAGAATTGCCCAATTACTAGTTGATGCACCAGCGACCCCGAGGACAATTCCAGCAACCGATAGGATCCCATCATTGGCACCCATAACACTAGCCCGCAAAACGTTGATTTTCTGGGCAAGCGATGTTTTCATTTTTGACATAACTGACTCCTCCAGTTTATAATTATTATAATCTAGCTCAACTACTATTTTACCGCAATAACTTGACATAGTAAACACGAAAGAGAAATTAGGCATAAAAAAAGCACCATGAACAAATGTCATGGTGATCGATTTTTGAAATAAAATTAGTTTTTTAATTAGTCCTTTGATGAAGTTTTGGACATTTCAACAACTTTTTGGTTGTTGCTCTTGTTTTGACTCTGTTGGTCCTTTTCCTTTGCTTGACATTCTTTACAAATTCCATGAACTTCAACGTTTGAAACTGATGGATCAAATCCAACCTGCTTGGTTGCGTCCTGTAAGTCTTTATCAATTTGCTTGAACTTTGGATCATCAATATCAATAATTTTTCCACAGGTATCACAAATGGCGTGAAAATGGGGATGACTGTAAAAGTCATAGCGATATCCACCATCTGGATTTGGCAATTCAATCACGATTCTAAGCTTTTTAAATAAACGTAAGTTATTGTAAACAGTTGCCATACTTAGGTTGGGAAAGGTTTCTTCCAAAAAATGGAAGATGGTCTCAACCGAAGGATGGTTATTGTGATCGATAAGGTACTTTAAAATAATTTGTCGTTGCGGGGTAATTCGGACATTGTTACTTTTAAGAATGTCCATGGCTTTCCCATACGCTTCTTTCTTCTCTTTTTCATTCATAAATATGCACTCCCATACATTATAATGTTACTCTTTTATTTCAATAATCATTCTAGTAGCTTATGGAACACAATTCAACTGAAATCACTGAAATAATTGAAATCTAGCGGATTTCGGGGATCGGGCTACTTGAGAGAAACCTAATCTTTTTATTATACCTATAAGATTATGCTGATTATTATTTAATAGAATAGAGATATTTGGCTGTTTTAATTCTTGAAAAGTAAACTTGATCATGTGATTTAATAATTCGGAAATTAGATCCGGAGCAATTCCGACCTCAAAGATAAAATTAAATTGGGGTTGGTTATTTTCTAAATTACTAATGGCAAAGATTCCGAGTAGAGTGTGAGTTTTTTTGTCCAACACGCCCCAAATCAGAGCCTGAGATTTCATGATTTTACGCATGTCAAGATTAACTAGATCAGCTGTTCTAGTGGGGTTATACTCACCATCCAGGCGAACATTGGCAATTGTGCGACCATTTAAGAGTGAGGTTATTTCGCCAAGATTCATGGTAGTCAGCCAATCCATTTCAAGGTGAGCGGTAAAAATTGGGTGGTAACTTTCAAGTTTCGTCATGGTTTTTCTCCTTTATATTATTCCAAAATTGTTTGATGTCATGCTCGAGTTCATGAGGGTTGTGAGCAATCTGATAATTTTTCCATTGTTGAGGATAAAGGTTTGTGTACCTTTTCTGGGTAAATCTTTGATCCATTAATACAACGATTCCCTGATCATGTTTACCACGGATGAGACGTCCGGCAGCCTGAAAAACGTTGTTTAAGCCCGGTAGTTGATAAGCATATTCAAATCCGTGACCATTTTCGGCATCAAAGTAGTCCCGAATCAGGTTGGTTTCTGGGTTAAGTCCCGGAAGTCCAACCCCGACAATTCCAACTCCAATTAATTTAGCACCGACCAGGTCAATTCCCTCCGAAAAGATGCCACCAAGAAGGGCAAATCCGACAACAGGATGGTCGTTTGGTTGATTGAATTGATTGATAAAGCTGGAACGCGCTGCTTCATTCATGCCAGCTTCTTGTTTGATTGTTTTAACCGTGGGGTGTTGTCTGTTAAATTCATCGTAGATTTTTTCTAGGTACACTCCTGATGGAACAAAGATCAGGTAGTTGCCGGCTTTCCCGCTGATCATTTTGTTGATGGTATCAACAATCTTAGAGATGCTTTGGTCACGTTTTTGAAATGTAGTATTGATGTAAGAAGTGATGATGATATTCTGGTTTGCTTTTGGAAACGGGGAGGGCAGTTGATACTTCAAACTATTGTCTTCGTTACCGAGAACCTTGGCATAGTAGTTCATCGGTGAAAGGGTGGCCGAAAACAACACTGCTCCGCCACCAAGGTTAAGGGTCTCGGCTAGATTGTGACTTGGATCCATACAGAAGAGACGAACAGTCGTATTCTTACCATTGATGAGGATTCTCGTTTTGTAATTTGGACCATAGTACTCGTTGATTTTGAGGTATCCCGTACACTGAAAGAAAAAATCAAGCACCAAGTCCAGGTCATCACCGTCGTCTTGTTTTGCGATCCATTTCCGGAGGACCTTGACTACGTTAGTGACTGCTTTTGTAAATTTATCCAGTGGATCATCGAGTGCGACTTCGAATTGATGATCTTCCTTTAGTGGTTTGGCAATTACATTAAATTGACGTTTGAGTGATCGTAACTTGGTTAAGACCTTTGCGTTTTGTTCCTTGTTCTTTGATAGAAGCTTGATAACTTTTTCTAATGGTTCAGATGATAGTTCGGTTGAGTACATGTCACGAGAACGATCGACTAGGTTATGGGCCTCGTCAATTAGGTAAAAATTCTGATAGTCTTGCACCTCAAAGAAGCGTTGAAGGTGAACCTGTGGATCAAATAAATAGTTGTAGTCGCCGATGATAACGTCACAAAAAAGGCTGATATCAAGCGAGAATTCAAAGGGATCGAGTGTGTATTTTTTTGCGTACTTTTCCACCACGTCACGCGTGATCTGGTGATTATTTTTTAAAATATCCTTTAGGGCTGGCTTTAAGCGATCATAGTAGCCGAGCATATAGGGATTATCCTCTGGTGATTTGTCACGTTCATCATCAAACATAATCTTGTCCTTAGCGGTGAGGGTAATGCTTCGAAGTCGTAATCCATGATTACTCATGAGATTAATGGCGTCTTCAGCAACTCGTCTAGTACTTTGTTTAGCCGTTAAGTAGAACACCTTTGAAATGAGATCATTTCCCATGGCTTTGATGGTAGGAAAGAGGGTTGAGATGGTTTTACCGGTTCCAGTGGGAGCTTCTGCAAACAGGTGGCGGTTAGAAGCGACGGTCTTATATACCGCAGCTGCCAGTTCATGTTGACCCTTTCGATACGTTTGGAAGGGAAATTGAACTTTTTTGGCGGTGATTCTTTTTTCTTCATTTAACTGGTCTTTAAGTTCAAGCCATTCCCCAAATTCGTGAATTAAGTTGTCAAAGAAACGTTTGGAATCTTCGTATGTAATGGAACGTTCCTTTTGTGTAATTTCTTCTTCAGGGGTCTGGACGTACGTCAGCCGCATGGTGACTGATTTGATTGAGGGATGTTCCGTCATTAGTAAATAGGCATAAGCCTGTACTTGTCCCCAGTAAAGAATCATTTTGTTTTTTGGAATATCGTTAAACTCAATGTCAGAGGTTTTGATTTCTTCGATTGTGGCTGATTTATCACTCATGATGACACCATCGGCACGACCATGAACCAGAAAATCAGTCTGATTAACCTGGACTTCTTTTTCTAGGTAGTACTCCTTTTCATAATTACTAGGACGATTTTTTTGAATTTTCCGGTGGATTTTAGTGCCAGCTTGAGCCGTGTTCAGACTACTAAGACTACTATTTAGATCTCCGCTTCGAAGTAAAAATTCAACGAGATCTCTGACTCCAACTTTATTCACTATTTCCACCTCCTTTTTTTCAATAAAAAAACAACTTCAAACGAAGTTGTTTTATTCTTCACGCCAACGATTGAACTCGTTTGCATGAGACCCTAAGTAATTCATTGCCTCTTTGGTTAGCCGATCAACCTCAGTTTTTGTTTGATCAGGCATTACGTGATAGAAGTTGCAAACATATCCTTCAGCAATGTCTTCGTATTGTTCTCTTCGTCCGTAGCCAGCATCGTTAAATAATTTATCTAATCCTTTGACGTCGTTTTTACCGGCTTCATAGACTTGCTGAGCTAGATTAGTTTTGTTTTCACCTAACATTGTAGCGGCATATTTTATGATAAAATCATTCATATCAATGATGATGTTTTGGCGTTGTTTACGTTCTATTTTCTTCTTCGACATATTTTCACCTCACTATTAGTTTAAAGCATTCGCCCAATAAATGAAAATAGAAAGTGAAAGCTTAAAAAGAACGCAAAATTTATGTTATGATAAGCGCACTAAACTTGGTCGAATCCATACATGTGATAAGATTAAACTGATGTTATTAGAGAAGCGGGTGATTGTTTGGATAATTCAGTTAATCAAGTTGTTAAGGACTTGAAGTATTCGATGAATAACAATTTATTGGTAAATTTGACCCAGCAAAATACAACGGTCTTCTATACTGGCGTGGTCGTTGCCCTTGATGCTGCCGGTGCAATTTTGATCACGTACGATGATTACGGGCTTGCTAACGGACTGGTCTACGTTGTTTACGGAGATATCGATGATATTGACTTTCAAAGTGAGGACCTCACCAAGATGGAGGGACGTATCCGAATGTCTCGTCAATTAAAACTGAACGGAACTAAGCAGGAAGTAATGAAGCTTAATTCTAAAAATGATCTGTTGACCCAGATTTTGGGCAATTCATTTGTCGACCAACAAGCGGTGATGGTGGTAACTCAAGACGGCAATTCCGTTGAAGGGTTCATTAATTCATTGTCGGACTTTGAATTTTCCCTTTCCGTTGTTGATAAATTCGACAACGAAAATGTGACCCATAAGACCATCATTAAACCGTTGGTTCGTTCGGTTGAGTTTCTTGGAACCGAGTTAAAGTTATTAACGGATTCTAAGTCAGTTTTATTTGCCAAACACATTGCCCCGAAAGTCATCGACGGACAATTAGCCATTGAAGCCAACTTGTACTCGGCCATGGAAACAGGGAGAAGAATTGTGATGATACCGAAGATTCATTCTGATTTGTTTTTCATTGGTCAGGTGAAAGCGGTTAATTCTGATTCCGTTATGTTTTCGTTGGTTGATATGATGGGACGATTTGGTGGATATGAACTCATTAAGATTGATGAGATTGATAAATTAGTGATTAAAAGTGATTATTTGCGGCTAATTAATCACTTCGTGTCCATCAATTCGGCTAATGGGGTCTTCGTTCAACCCGTGTTAAATAATGATCGAAGTTTTGATTCGACGATTAATCTATTTGAAGCCACGATTCAAATGGCCATCAAATTTCAACGGGTGGTTAGAATAAAAATGAATGACGGCCAATCTTACCTCGGATTTCCCGTGAAGTACGAGCATGGTCAGATAACAGTTCAAATCGTTGACAAAGCGAAATTATTCGTTGTGAATAATCAACTCATTAATCTTGGAGATATTGACGAAATTGCTTTTGGTTACCTTGACTCATATCTAATTGAGCAACAAATCGGATAAAAAAACGATGGCTCTTATAAAAGTCATCGTTTTTATTTGTTATGAACAATAAACTGCTTAATTATTTTTACTTCATCCTGAGTAGGCTGAATTTGCATACTCTTGATGGCATGAAATCTCTCCACCGTCATGTGTAGGTCAACGGCCATTTGGTTGTCAGGGATGTCATGTTTTTCTTGGAATTTAATTAGATCGGTTGCTACCTGACTAAATTCTTCTCCAATTTTCATTTTGCTTCCTCCTCTACTTCGCTTACTTGACTCTATTATACATTAATTTATTTATTTGAGACAAAGAATACTAGAGCAGAAGCAGAACTACTTGAAGTAAGATGACGTTAAAAACAAAGACGAGCCAGTCCACCTTTGTGATTTTAATGGTCTGATAAAAAGTTCGGGGCTGACCTTCGACAAAACCATGTGATTCCATTCCTTGTGCTAAGTTTTCCGACCAGCGAATTGCTGATAAAATGGCTTTAAAGTATAGGGTCGGTGACCACCAGTGTAATTTAACTCCCCGCATCAAACTAGCAGTTTTAATCTTATTAACTTCGGTTTGAATTTCTGGTAGAAGGTTGAAAGCCGCCATTGCCCCATAAACAAATTTACTTGGGAGCCGGAGATTTTGCTCTAGCGAATTAACCAGTTCGTATAATTTAGTGGTTAACGTGAAGGCCGCTCCATAGACGATGTAAACGTAGATCCGAGTAAATAATAGGATTCCCGCGTGCGTGCTTTTAGCGTATAAAATCTGGGATATCAGTAACCCGACCGCAGGAATGAAGGCAATCAGAAGGATCCACAAAAGATGCTTGAAGTTTACGTGTTTCACTATGAGATAGGCGAGTCCACAGACGATTAGCACATTGTTACCAACGATACTGGTAGTGAAAGAAACTTCTAGAGCAATGATCAATACCAGAACGAATTTTAGACTAGGATTCATGAACATCCTCCTTGTAAGTTAATCGATGATTGGCAAGTTCAATAAAGAAATCAGCATTTTCGACGAGGTCGGTTCGTTGATGGGAAGCAAAAATAATGGTTTTCCCGTTCTTAGCCTCGTTCTCAAGGATCCGCGAAATAATGACGGTTGATTTTTGGTCAAGACCAGCGAATGGTTCGTCAAGCATGAGGATGGGCGCATCCCGAATCAACATAATCACAATCTGGAGTTTCTTCTTTTGCCCACCACTTAGTGAGTAGACAACCCGATTCAAGAGATGATCAAGATGTAGGGCTTTTAAGAGGTCGTTAATTCGGTCATCAGTCCATTGTTTGGTGATGGCATTTTTCTTGGCTAGAGTCAGTTCGTCTTTAAGCGTGATGGTTAAAAATTGGTCTTCTGAATTTTGAAAAATCAGGTTTTCGGACTTCATGAGAGAGGGAAGTGAAGACTTTTTAATGTTATGATTCATGATTTTGACGACCCCGTTGTACGAATGGAGGCGGGACAGCGCCTTAAAGAAGGTGGACTTTCCGCTTCCATTCTTCCCATTTAGGTAAGTGATTCCAGGATACAGGTCAATGTTTTCTGGTTCAATCAGATTTTGATTACCGTTCGTCATGGAAAAATTTAATAAATTAATCACTGGATCGTTATCTGACATAATCTTGTAGTGGATCTCTTCTTTAGGGTCGTTTGCAAGTTCATCTTTAATCTGATCAGCTGGAACCGCTTGAACAAAGCCAGCTTGGACGTTAAAGAAATGATCTGCCACGTCGAGATAGTCAGAAAGATTGTGGTCAGAGATAATGATGGTCCGATTACTTTTTTTCTTTAACTGGATTAGACGTTCGATGATGTCTTTTTTGCTATCAACATCAACGTTACTAAATGGTTCGTCCAGTAAAAGGACGGGACGTTTCATCGCAACTGTCACGGCTAAGGCAACTTTTTGCTTTTCTCCACCCGACAAGGTGGTAATGGCCCGATTTTTAAGTTCACTAATACCACAAAACTTTAAAGCAGAGTCAATCCGGTTGGGCATTTTAACAGGGTCAACGTGAAGGTTGCCAAGGGCAAAAATGAGTTCTTCTTTGACGGTCTTCATCGCAAACTGATGGTTTGGATCCTGAAATAACATGGCTGGTTTTTCATCCATGTCAATCTTTCCGGTTAGTTGGCCTTTGCTATATTTTGGATACAATTGAGCAATTAGTTTTAAGAGGGTGGTTTTTCCACTCCCAGTGGGACCAAACAGGAGATTGATGCTATTTGGTTCGAAATTTAAATTGACTTGATTTAGAATTTTATCCTGTTCGGGATATGAAAATGATAGATTTTTAATTGTTATCATTGATTATTCTCCATAAAAAAAGACGTTTCAAGCGCGAGTGCGAGAACGTCCAGCTGATGTATCTAAGCTTAATCTTATATTCCCTGCGCTGGCATTGTCCAAGTCAGGTTCAACGGGTATGATCTCAGCCACTCGGCACCCCTATGTTTAATTAAACTTAGTATATCAAAGATGGCATAAAAATCAATTTTCAATTAGAATAGGGAAGATAGGAAAATGAAGCGGAGGATACTTTCATGAATTCATGGTGGAATCTTATAGGTGTAGTTGCATGGGTAGTTGTGTTAATCGTGTTGATCTTTATGATTAAAAATATTCGATCACGACGAATTAAGATGATTATCGAGGATAAAAAAACTTTTGAATGGCGTAATTTTTTGATATCAGTTGGAGAAATTGTTGTTTTTGTTTTGCTACTGACTTTGATGGTATATACGACCTTCTTCAGAAATATTACTAAAACCAATAATCGCAACGTGATTACGACGTCTCAAGTCCAACCATTGATTATTCAAAGTGATAAGAATGGCTCTTACTACGTAAAGGTGGAAGGTAATAGGGGACCAATCCAGCAATATTCGTTTTGGCTAAAGAACATTAAGTATCAACTGCCAAGTACAAATGCTCAGGTGGTCACTACGCGTGGAAACGCTGAAGTCACTGGCCGTAGTTACAAATTGAAGCATAAAAACATCAAATTAAATGACGAGCATTTTCAAAATGCATGGGCCAAGGTGGTTACCCTAAGATACAAAGGAAACTTTTGGAACGGTTTAGGGATGCATGCTGGTAAGGATGCTAACCAATTCATTTTAATCAGAGTTCCAAACAAGACGTTTGTGCAAAAAGAAAAATAATTAATTGACCACCGATAAGTACGTATCGGTGGTTTTGTTTAAATTGAGGTGTTTAAAATGAGTGAAAAAATTCCAGAGACACTGGATGAAATTAAAAATTTGTTAAACGAACTAAAAAAAGATGGTAAAACGATTACACTGGATGAGCTGATCCTTGATAACATCGGGGAATTAGCTCAAGCCTATCTGGACGCAGCGGAAGAAGGCCATTATGACTCTGTAAAAGTAGTTGATGCTAAAACAATTGAATTTGTTAACATCACTGGGAGAACGGTTGGAAAATACGTTTCTAAAGGACAAAGTTTAATTGACGACTTTAAGGATAATTCGCTAAAGTTAGAGTTGGACCTTGAAGCAAATGCAAATAAGGTCGCAAATGAATAATTTACTTGCAATTTACTGTGTTTATCGATAGCATAGTATTTGTTAAGCGCCCTTAGTGTAATGGATAGCACATGAGATTTCGGTCCTCATGATCCGAGTTCGACTCTCGGGGGGCGCATATATTATTTGCCGGTTATTTTCAAAATACCTATAGAAAGCAAATGTAAGGGCTGACAAAATTATTAAAACTGGTATACTTAGTTAACGGAGATTAAGTCGCAAAGGAGCCTCACTACTAAAAGTAGTGTGGCTCCTTTTGTGTTATTTTTATTTATTTATAGATTTTACAATTTCTTTTATAGAATTCTCTATTTCGTTTTTAGGTTCACCATTTACAAAATCAATATAATTATTTTCTAAATCCAGATTTCTAAAATAATAATGATCTGTATTATTTGGGTCAGCTTGGTTAATAGCTTTATCAATCTGGTTAATATAGTTATTTAATAATTTAATATTATTTTTAAATTTTTCTTTTAGAGATGAGTTGATTTGATCACTAAAAACGTATAATTGAAACTCCAAAGAAGAAATAATATTGTTTATTTGTGATTTAATTTTCTCTAATTTTGGAATGAAAGTGTCTCTATAACTATTGTCATTTCCATTCCCATTTTTTTTGAAATCATTTAATAATTGATCATAGTGTGATTGAATATCAATTAAATTTTTATTTAAATCATCATATTCCTTAAAAAATGCGTTAGACATGCGGCTAATTATATTACTGTTTTTTTGATTGTTGATTGTTTTTAGCACTCCAAAATATGCCAAAAGTATTGAAATAACAGTTATTGTACAGGTTAGTATAGTATTAGGATCCACTTGAGAAAAATAGTCTATAAAAGGACTAGTAATACTATTATTTATTTTAATATTTATTGAAAAAATATTGTGAATAAATGTAAATATAAGACTTTTTATATTAGCTAATTGATAGTATATTGATATGAAATAAAAAATATCCATTAATGAATGCACCTCATTTAGTTTGTCATTCATTAATTGTAATATTTTTAAAGAAAAATAAAAGGATATATTTGTATTATAAGTATTTTGTGGGTAAATTACTTAGTATGAAATTATGTATATAGGAGGAATTTTAATGGATAAAAGTGAAAATTCAAATTTTTTAAATGTTAACTCCGATTTCTTGGATAGTATAGATAACATAGAGGCAATTAAAAGTATTAAGAAAACTAGTTCACAATTTAGCGTTACAACAGAATTTTTAAAATCGATGGATGATATTAGGAAAGCTATTGGCAAGTCCAATTATCCTTACGAAAAATTTTATTCAAATAAAGTTTTTAATCAAATTACACAAAATAACATTAAATTTGCACAAGGAAGTTTTAAAATAACGGATTAGATATTAAAAAATGAATATTTTAATCAATTGAATGATATGTTAATTAATATTGTTATTTTTAATGATAATAAAAATAATCACTACGAATATAATAATGAAGATGATACGATCATAATGTCCAATGAGAGCAAAAAGACAGTAAAAAAAGCAAAAATAATAAACAAACATTGTCTGATATTTATAATTCTTTGCCACTTATTTCAAAAGTACTTATAAATGATTTAATAAGTATTAATTTAAATGAAATTTTAAATCAATGTTTTCATCGGCCAATAAATATATCTATTGTAACTATTTTAATTATTTCAGCATTAATCATAAGTAATAATAAAACTAATTAATATTATGTTATTGCTTATAGAGTTACATATCCAAATCAGTACTGAGTCACCAGTAATGTTTGTTCCCCAGAATGGTGGTAAACTTTTCTTGAATCAACTTTAGGAGGGAATTTTATGAGTGAAAGTGTAGTAATTTTTGGAGTTGGAAAAGGATTTGGCTTTTCAATTGCCAAAAAGTTTGGTGAAGCTGGCAAGACACCGATTATGGTGGCTCGAGATGCTGCTCAGTTAAAGCAGTTTGTTAAAGATTTGGATCAAGAGGGGATTAAAGCTGATTTTATCGTTGCTGATGTTACCGATCCAGCTCAGGTAACAAACGTATTTAGTAAGATTAAAATGGCATACGGGATTCCTCAGACCATGGTTTATAACGTGGGTGACAAGACTTTAGATACACCATTCTCATTACCACTAGACCAAGTTAAAGAAATGTACAATACCAACGTCTTTGGTGCCGTTACCATCACCCGTCAGTTCGTTGGTCTTTCAGACGATCAAAAGGAAAACCGGAACATTCTGATTACTGGTGGTGGAGCTGCCTTTCATCCTACCAAAGGCAATGTCACTTTAGCAGCTACTAAAGCAGCTTTAAGTGATTACGCCTTTTCACTTCATGATGCGGTTCAAGATGATAATATCTACGTCGGTTTGATTACCATTCAGGGACTATCTGGTAGTAGTGAAGAGATGCAGCCTGATAATGTTGCCAAAGTATACGTGAAAGCCGCTGAAGATCGCTCTGAAAAAGAAATTAAATATCCCGAGAAGCCGTCAGATTTTTAAGAAAGAAGATTAAAAATGGCTGATAAAGAGAAAAGTGCGCTTTTAATCATTGATTACACCAATGACTTTGTTGATGATCAGGGGTCTTTGACCGCCGGGAAGCCAGCTCAAGCGTTAGACCAATCAATTAGCGACTTGGCTGAAAAATTCAAAAATGATGGTCAGTTTGTTATATTTCCAACTGATGTTCATAAAAAGGATGATCCATACAGTCCTGAGACGAAGTTGTACCCAACTCATAACGTGCGAGGGACCTGGGGTCGTGAGCTATATGGGAAGGTTGGAAAATGGTTTGATGAGAATCAAAAGTTAGATAACGTTTGGCAAATGGATAAGACTAGGTACAGTGCGTTTGCTGGCACTGATCTGGATCTTAGACTTCGTGAAAGAAACGTTAAGACTCTCCATCTTGTGGGTGTTTGCACCGACATTTGTGTGTTGCACACGGCAATTGCTGGCTATAACCTTGCTTATAACTTGGTTATTCATAAAAGTGGGGTGGCAACCTTTTCCGATTTGGGTCAGAAGTTTGCGATGAATCACTTTAAGACCGTCTTGGGTGCCAAAGTAGTTGATTAGGATTGTCATGCCAAATTTTAAGGAATATAATAAATTTAATTGAATAGCTGTATGAGGGGGTGCCAAGTGGCTGAGACTATACCCATTGAACTTGAACTGGTTAATACCTGCGAAAGGAATCGTGCGATCTTTAATTAAGAATATAATTGAAGGCTCCTCATTATTATGAGGAGCCTTTTTGTTTGGGAGATGTTAGTAGTTGATGACAAATAAATTCACCGATGAATTGATAAGTAATGCGACAACAATAATGAATCAAATCATGAATTGTGATTATGTTAAAGGAATTCAAAACGGGGAAGTGCCAGAAAAGGCACTAATTAACTACGTCCAACAAGACGAAATGTATCTAGACGGTTACACTAAACAGTTTCAACAAATTCAAACGGAAACAAGTGATGTTAATTTGAAAAGATTTTTGGCAGGTTGCGTTGATGGAATTAAAAACGAAAGCACACCGCACGAGGTCATGTTAAAAATTGCAAAAGTGACTGATGATGAACTTCAAGATGCCCGCATGTTCAACGTTACCAAGGATTACGTTGAAAGTATGCGTGAAGCCGTGAGCACTAAGTCCATTCTAGTTGGATTGAGCGTGCTCGCACCGTGTATTTGGACTTACTATGTAGTTGCTACTGAACTAAATAAAACCAACCTTATTAATAATCCATTTAGTGACTGGATCAAATTCTACGCTGATGCAGATGAGGTAAAACA
The DNA here is from genome assembly GCF_059901115.1 of Fructilactobacillus sp. X7R4C1. Lineage (NCBI taxonomy): Bacteria > Bacillati > Bacillota > Bacilli > Lactobacillales > Lactobacillaceae > Fructilactobacillus > Fructilactobacillus sp. X7R4C1. The sequence continues at coordinate 139,489 of NZ_JBWXVD010000001.1, read as the reverse complement.
AATTTTTGCTTTTATTGATCTCCAGGCAGAAATTCATCCAAACGAAAGGGCCACCGCAAATCAAGTTTTTCAGAATAGTTGTCATTATGAATTGGATTTTTGGAACAAAATGTATGACGCTTAGAACTTTTTAGGAGGGAACTATGAGTAGTGAAATAAATCAATATCCAGAAGCACTAACAATTGCTGGGACTGATTCTGGTGGTGGAGCAGGGATGGAAGCTGATATTAAAACGATGCAGGCCTGTCAGGTTTTTAGCACCAACGTGGTAGTGGGAGTGACGGCACAAAACACCATTGGTGTTCAAGATACGTATCCACTTCCGAAAAAGATTATTGATGAGCAGTTTGCTTCCGTTTGCGATGATTTTGATATTAAAGCAACTAAGACCGGAGCTTTGTTTGACGAAGAACACGTTCATTTAGTGGCAGATAACATTAAAAAGTACAAGTTAGGTCAAATTGTTGTTGATCCTGTTATGGTAGCCAAGGGAGGGTCAGTGCTACTTGAAGCCGGCGCCATTAAAACCTTGATTAACGAACTAATCCCGCTGGCCGATTTAGTGACACCAAACTTACCTGAAGCGGAAAAGATTACGAATCAGTCCATTGCATCTGATGAAGCAATCAAAAGGACAGCACGAAAAATTCAAATTGCTGGTGCTAAAAACGTCATGATTAAAGGCGGACATGGTACGGATAAGATCGTAAAGGACTATGTTCTTTTACAAGATGGATCTGATCTTTGGTTGACCGCCGAACGGGTGAATACGGTTCGGACTCATGGCACGGGGGACACGCTTTCTTCAGCAATTGTCGCGGCTTTAGCGCGTGGTGAAAGTATGGAAACTGCCATTCGCTTTGGGAAAGATTATCTGGATAAAATTATCAGGGAACCGTTGGTTATTGGTCATGGACACGGGCCCCTAAATCACGGAATGTGGGAGTAATAAATATGCAATTTAACGAAAAAATGCTGCAAATATACCTGGTGGCAGGTACCCAAAATTTTGCTGGTACTGAGACTGAATTTTTAGATCACATTGACCAGGCTTTAGATGCTGGTGTTACTACTTTTCAGTATCGTGAAAAGGGTCCGGGTTCACTTACGGGTTTAAAAAAGATTGAGATGGGAAAGAAGCTTCGTAATTTAACCACTGAACATCATATTCCACTGATTGTGGACGATGACGTTGATTTGGCTAATCAAATTAATGCGGATGGAATCCACGTTGGTCAGAGCGATGAGAGCGTGCAAAAGGTGATTCATGATAATCCAGAAATGATAGTTGGATTGTCAATCAGTACCAAAGAAGAGTTAAAACGTAGTGAACCTCTCACTGGCATTGATTATTTAGGAATTGGACCAATTTTTCCGACCACTAGTAAAGCGGATGCCGAGTCACCGATTGGCGTTTCCGGTTTAGTTCAGCTGCAAAGACAGGTAAATTTACCGGTAGTTGCGATTGGTGGAATTAATGCAGGTAACTGTCAGTCAATTTATCAGGTTTCAAACGCTGGAATTGCGGTAATATCAGCAATTATGGACAGCACTAACGTTGAAAAGACAATTAGCAAACTAGAGAGGAAATGATAGTATGACGTCGATTTTAGAAGAAATTAGAAGGGAAAATCCCGTTGTTTTGGACATTCCTAACATGGTGACCCCACAGAAAGTAGCGGATGCAATTAGTTATGTTGGTGGCTCACCAATTATGTGTGACTCTTCAAATGAAGGTCATGACTTGGTGGCAATTGCGAACAGTTTGGTCTTAAACTTGGGGACGATGAACGATGATAGTATTAAATTAGATATAATTACTGGTCAAGCAGCTAATAATCGTCGTTTGCCGGTGGTGGTTGATCCAGTTGCTGTGAGTGCCTCGGAATTAAGAACGGAAGTTTTTAAGAAGATTAGTAGTGAAATTAATATTGATGTCTTGCGTGGCAACGTTGGTGAGATTGCCTTTATTGCAGGGATTGACTGGGGCAGTCGTGGAATTGATGCTGCTGACGGTAATGGTGATCGCGTTCAGGTTGCTAAAATGGCTGCTAAACAATTTCATTCCACGGTTGTCATTTCAGGAGTTGACGATGTAATTTCGAATGGAAAGGAAACGTATGTGGTCCACAACGGCAGTCATGAATTAGCAATCAACGTTGGATCTGGTGATGTCTTAGATGGTGTCATCGGTGTGGTTGCCGCTCACCATCAAAGTGTTCATGAAATTGCACTAGGGACGGCTATGGTTGGCATTGCTGGTGAACTAGCGGAGCGAAAATATCCCGATGATCCGGCTTCATTTGAAGTTGAATTCTTCAACAACTTGTACCGACTGGACGACCATCATCTTTCCGATTCAATTAAGATTGAAAAAAGTAATGATTAAAATAAAAGCGACCAATTGTTAACAATTGGTCGCTTTTATTTAGTTTTAAGTTTAACGACGACGATGTCTTAAGAACGTAAAGAAGTGAAGCAAGATTGCTAGAAGAACATAGAAAATAACCACAAATGCTACGTAGAAGAGCCAAAATTCTCCGTTAAATTTCAGTCCAAAAACTAATCCTTCAATTAACATTGTCACTAGTGACATTACTGCAATCATACAAAATAATTCGATATAACGTTTCAAAGTACTATCATCCTTTCGTGGCTTGTTGGCAATCTTTTGTCCCCACCGTTTACACAGTTCAATTTTTTTAGGGTCAGGAATTCCCTTACTTCCCCAGGTATGTGTTCCAATAACCTCTCCAAGTTTGATTAGACCAGCTGCGGTCATGATCTTATCAATGGTCCGAAAGGTTTGATCGGTAATGCCAGTAAAGAAGTTTTGAAATGAGGAGAGAAAGCAAGTAGTCAGACTTAGGTAGTGTTTGTTTTTAAACTTACCGGGCAAGGTATCACCAATACTGTTCATTTTAACCATTCGGTGACGCATGCAATCGAATAGATTTTTGGTAACTCCTGATAAATCAGCAAAGTACGTCGGGGATGCGATGATCCAGACGTCCGCTTCTTCCATTTTCTTTTCAATCATGTCAAGCGTTGGATTGGGGTTTTTGAGATTATCTGGTTTGATGTCATAATCTTGCAGAAATAATGTCTCAACCTGCGCATCCTTTGGAAGACCTGAAATAACTGCGTTAAGGTACTTAGCAGTCAAGCCATCTTTAATTTGTGATCCTAAAAATGCTAGATAACGCAAATTTATGACCTCCTTTGAAATTAATTAATTCTTTCTATTTCATGTTATATTTTTGTGAAACTAATATCAATTAAAAAACCCATCATTAATGATGGGTTTTGATTATGTGGTTTTAACGTGTCTCCCAATTGCCTGCTGATGAAGATGATCTGGCTGGATTACTCGGGCAAAAGCGTAAATAAATGGTGCAAACATGTAAGCATTAGTAAGTTGCGTTTCAATGATGCCTTGAACAGCAAGGGCAATTAAAATCACACAAAGGAAATAGTTATTGTCCTGTTTAGCCTTGTAAGCACTAGCAAGAAACAATGCCAGTAGCAACATTAAACCAATGAAACCGGTACTTAATAAGATGAACAAGAACGTGTTATCGACCCACAAGTTTGATCGGGCACCCAACAGGGGCATATTTTGTCCAATTAGCTTTGGCGAATAGAAATATTGAATGACGGTTAACTGTTGTCCGGGACGACCGGAAAGGGCACGATTCAACACGTTGAATAATGGCAGTGATGAACCCCAAGCGACCATGCCGATTCCTACTACGAAAGTCAATGAAACCAGGATCCAAGTGATTTTTGGTAGTAGGTGAGTGATTTTGGGAACAAAGCTCAAAGCGAATCCAAGTACTAGGATAGCTCCAGCAACCATAAATCCGCGTGAACCAGTCAGGTAGGCAATGATTAAGTAACTAACGAAAATAAAGGCATATACGAGGTACGTCAGTTTTTTTCGACTGTGTTGTATTAGCAAGAGGGCCGAACAGCAAATGCTTAAGATGAAACCACTTAAGACGTTTGGATGAGTGAATCCAATTGCATATCTAGTGGATGAGCCTCTGGTAAAGGAAATGGCATTTTGTGGTGGAAACACGTGTAAAATCAAAAAGGCTAAAATCACGAATAGAACAACGAGCTTAGTTGCAAGGTCGATGGTTGCGAACGCATCTTGATTTAGTAAGTCAGCGTTGGCCATGAATAAGAACAATAAAAATAGGGTACTGGTAATCACATTTAAATGAAAAAGATATGACAAGATAAAGATGATTGCCATGATTATGATAATTGTCCACTGTTTAGGGTTATGTCTCCTGGTAAGTAATAGTACGATTTGGATTCCAATGACAACTAACGTGATTACCCCTGCGATTTGCCATTGCAAGAAACTTTTAGCGGAATATACGTTATTAAATTGACTGTTCAAAAGGATTACTGATGATGCCAGAAAAATAACGTAACTCAGCACGTACACGAGCTGATATAAATGATTTTTATTGGTTAAAGCCATTAATTAAATTCTCCAATTATTGGGTCATCTTATCGGTGAAGAAGTATTCTGCGATGATCTTAACGATGGATGGGTTCTCGTGCAGCATTGTGTGCTGAGCTTGAGAACTGTTTCCGTGATATACGTAGAGCTTGTAACTTTTGACGTAGCCAGTCACAAGATTCTTCATTGGAATTTCACTTTTCATTGTAACTTCGCCATCCGTTCCAGAATGGTTCATATCCCCAACTAGATTAAGAATCTGAAGGTCTTTTGGGAGGTTCTTTACGTCGGGATCGTTTGGAGCATAGTTCGTTGCAAGCGAGATAAATTTTTTAACCTTTGGAACGTTTTTAAGATTGGGATAATGAGCTAGGTAATAGTAAATAATGTTTCCACCAGACGAATGCCCAATCATGTTAACTGAACGAACGTTGTACTTCTTGTACAGATAGCGCATTACGTTTGGCATTTGAGTTGATTGAAAATAAGGATGATGATTGTCCTGAAAGACAATTTGAACGGTCGGATTATCAGCACCAAACTTATGGAATTGTTTAGTGGTTTTAACGGTACCATCCTTTTTCACATACAGTTGTAAGGTTTTGGTTGCTAGGTGGTAACGATTTAGGGTGTCAACCATGTAACCAGTCGTGATGTTATTTCCACCTAGTCCGGGAATGAACACAGTAGCGGTATCGCTTTGATTAACGTCTAATTTACTGAGAAAACTACCATGGTTATGCCAATAATAATAACCGCCACCGGCGAAGATGGCGATCACGATGATGATAAAGAGGGCAATGAATGATTTGGTGTGTTTTCTTTTTTTGATGTGCATTGCAAACATTCCTTTTAATTATTTTAAATTTGTACACTAACATCTAACATCATATAACAATTAACGTGATTCAGCTAGATGGTTGAAATGAATTGATCTTTAAAAGGCAATAAAAAATAGCCAAGCGCAAGGGCTTAGCTATTTTGTTTAAATAAGTCTTAACTATTTGATTGGGGTATTCTCCATGTTGGTTCTAACAATAATCACATCACAGGCGGCATGTGAGTTAACGTATCCGGCAACTGAACCCTCAAGCATGCGGTACAAGCGACCCTTACCAGTCGCTCCCATCATAATTAGATCGGTTTGATGGTCCTTGGGAAATTCGTAAGTAATTACTTCTCTAGGACTTCCAAACCGAGCATGGATATGAATATCGTCAATGCCAGTTTGGTCCTTGACTTTCTTAACTAAATCCTTTAAATAGTTAAGTTCTTCATTAACGATTTGGGTGATAACACTGCCATCAACAACTCCTAGGCTGTATCCATAATTAGTGGTGTTAATCACGTTTAAGACGTCAATTCGGCCTTTATTTCTTTGTGCTACCGCTGCCGCCTTGTATAAAGCAGCCTCTGCTTCTTTTGATCCATCAACTGGTACTAGAATGTGTTTGTATCCATTTAGCATTATGAAAGCCTCCGTTTTAGTTTTTCACTGGTAAAATTTGTTCGGCACTGGCAAGGACGTGTCCTGCCATTTTTTTCTTTAGTTCATTAAGCCAAAAGCCGTTGGTTAAATCTAGTTTTTGATCCAAGGCGTAAACATGCAACTGATAATCGTGTGGTTTATCGGGAGGAGTAGGACCAATGTAGTGTTGATTTAATTTTGAATCAGTAACGTGTACTAGTCCACCAGCTAAACTATTTTTCCCCAAAGTCATATTAATTGATTGATCTTGGCTAGCATTTTCTGGTATTTCAGATATATTTGGATCAATGTTAGCAGCCACCCAATGAATGTAAGTAAAACCACAAACTGGGATTGAATCGTCGTCCAGTAGGATAACTACTAGTGACTTTGCGTTTTTTGGGACATCAGAGATTTTGATCGGGAATGAAATGATTGGATTACCATCTAACATTTCATCTGGGTCAGCGTGTTTAGTATACTTATCAGGTAAAAATCCATTTTGAAGTGGAGTATTAATTTTCATAATAGTGCCTCCTATACACTTCATTATACCAAATTCATTTGAATATAAAAAAATAAGGAACTATAAATAGTTCCTTATTTAACAAATTGCAAGGTGTAAAAGCCCTGACCATTCCGCTCAATTGTAAAGTTAGAGTAACCAGCTGCTAACCAACTGCTTTGAGTAGCGTGTGCATAGTTTTTAGCGTCTTGAACCGAGTCAAATGATTTTGGTGTAGCAAACATCGAACTAGAATCACTCGTTGAGTTGTTTCCATTGGAATTATTTCCGTTTGATGATTGTGACCCACTTTGATTTGTTGGTGCTTGTTGGTTCCTGTTTACTGACGCTTCCTTGTTGGTCGTGGCTTGTTCCGCCTTATTAAAGTGTTTTGCTTTCTTTTCTGATTGAATAGCTCTGCTACTCTGTTGACTTGTGGGGGATCCATTCATCCGATTCCCATTGCCGCTTGTCAGAAAGTGAATTCCAAAGACTAGCAGGATCACGATTACTACTAGTCCTAGAACCCATGGCCAAGCCTTAAAGTTTTTCTTTTGATGCTTTGGACCATTTGCGGCATTAAAGTCATAACGTTCGTATCTCGAATCTGGATCTTGACTATTCATAAGAATCCCTCCATCCATTTCAAGAAAAACAAGATGCATACGCATTATAACAAAATCCTTATGATTTTGCATTAACTTAACTAATGGTTGACCTGATCATCATCGACCTGTTCATTGACGCTTTTAGCGTTAAGCATGTTACCAGTGCGCTGATAACTAAAGACACCCCAGTAGAAGAACAGTAGTGCAACTACAATAATTACGATAAAATCATATGGGTAATGAATCCAGTTTTGACCACCGAATGGTGCGGATCCGATATACGAAAATGCTGACATAAAGATTAAATAGGCGACCATCCAAGCTCCTCCACGGAACTTGGTCAGGGTATTTTTCCAGCCATTTTTGTTTTCGTAGAAGAAGTAAAACGGCAGCCCCAGCATAATAACAAGGATGACTTCAATGGTAGTAGGCCACATTGCCCAATAGATTGCCAAACTAGCAAGAACAAAGGCAAGTGGTGCCATGATTCCAGCAAAACTAATTTTGACTGGACGTTTGAAGTGAGGAGCGTGGAGACGTAATGATCCAAGGGTAACCGGACCAGTTAAGTAGGCAATCAGGGTTGAAGTAGAAATAACACTGGCTAAAACAGCCCAGTTTCTGAACACCGAGACCAAGATGCAACTGACGATCCAGTTTACGATCATTGCAATTCTAGGGGTTCCCCATTTTTGGTTGATCTTACCTAAAAACTTTGGCATATGACCGTTTTCGGTCATTGCTGCTAGTGTCCGACTAGTTGAAGCAACAAATGATACCCCGGTCCCAAAGGGTGAAACGAAGGCGTCTAAATAGAGTAGAATTACTAGCCAGTTCAAGTTCAACATAATGGCTAAATCAGCAAATGGTGAACTGAAATTCAGACCATGCCAACCGTATTTGGCTAAAGTTGACGGGTCAATAACACCAACGAATGTGAACTGTAACATGACGTAAATGATGATACTGATTAAAAGTGAAATAACGATTCCCCGCCAGATGTTTTTCTTAGGATTGGTAATCTCATCACCAACGTTTATAACCGTTTGAAAAGCATTATAAGAGAAGATGATTCCAGATACGGTGGTAGCCGCAAAGATTGGAGCCGTTCCGTATGGTAAAAATCCACCAGTTTGAACGTTGTTAAAGTTTCCGGGATGAAAACCAGAAGCAAGTAGCATAATAATGGTAAGAACTGGAACCACAATTTTAAAAATTGAAGTCAAAGTAGTGAAACGAGTCAGTAAGTTGACTGACCAGTAGTTTAACAGGGTGAACACTAAGATGAAGAGAAAAACGACGAATAACCCTTCGGTAGTAACCGTGCCATTGGCGTAAAACCCGTGAGTCCAGTTGGCCCATGACCAAGGCCATGAACTCATGTATTGAACGGCAGCGACCGCTTCGATTGGAAGCAGCGTTACAAGTGAGACCCAATTGGACCATGATGAGATGAATCCTAGAAGCGGTCCGTGGGTATACTGGGCATACTTACTCATTCCTCCGCTTTCTGGGAACATGGTCCCTAATTCGATGTAGTTAAACGCAATTGCACCAATCACAACGGCACCGATGATCCACGAAATAATGGCAGCTGGACCAGCGGTTTTAGCACCCTCCCAGGCACCGAATAACCATCCTGAACCAATGATTGAGCTTAGTGCCAGCATCGTGACACTGAAAAGGCTCATTTTCGGTTTAGTAACATTTTGATTTGAATTGTCCTTCGAATTTTCTTTTTTCATAAGTATCCTTTCTTTTTGCGTATTCGACGAATATAACAAAAATGATTATGGTTGTAAAATTGAAAAACACTATTTGATGGGGATTTTAGCCGGGTTGTATTCCCTTTCATTCCTATCGTTGATACTCTCTAATTTCAATCAAATTTTTATCTGGATCATTGATAAATAGTGAATTCATTTTACCGTTATGTCCCTGACTTTCGATCGGTCCTGCAACTACTTCAATAAAGTAGTTGGCTAAATGTGACTGGATTGAGTCAAGTGGATCCCTTGCAACCACGCTGAAACTGGTAGAACCAGGAGTTGGATTTTCTGGTTTAACGTTATCTTCCTTGTTTGTGACACAAACGAGTCGTTGGTGACCCAGCTGAAATTCAATTCTAGAATCAGTTTCGATCACAACTGGTAAATCTAAAACCTCATGGTAAAAGCGCATCGATTTCTCGATGTCATTTACCAATAGGGTGATGTGATCAATATCTTTGATTTTCATAGGCACTCCTCTTTTTTAAAAATGTACATACAATTATACCACTCAAATTCACCTGATTGACGTTGATTGCGATTCGGTGTTACGGTATAAGTTATGAAATAATGGAGGGAATTATATAATGGCGTTATTAAGTGTATCTAATCTAAGTATGAGTTTTGCCGACAAAGACCTGTACTCGGATGCTACATTTCAGCTAAATAAAGGTGAGCACATGGGAATTGTGGGCCAAAATGGAGTTGGAAAATCAACTTTGATTAAGATTTTGACCAATAAGCAATTACCCTTATCTGGTGACATCAAATGGCAAAAGGGGACCAAAGTTGGTTACCTAGATCAGTACGTTAATATTCCAAAGGGAATGACACTGATTAATTTTTTGCATACTGCCTTTTCAGACCTCTACAACATGAATCAGCATATGAGCGATTTGTACGTAAAATATGCCGACAATATGGACGAAAAGTTACTTGAACAAGCGGGAAGAATCCAAGAACAACTTGAATCTCGTAATTTTTATGATATTGATACTGAAGTCGAACAGGTGATTAATGGATTGGGTCTTGACGACATTGGGAGAGACCAAACCATTTCTGAAATGAGTGGGGGACAACGTTCCAAGATCATTTTGGCAAAATTAATTCTGGAGCATCCCGATGTGATTTTACTTGATGAACCGACTAACTATTTGGATACCGCTCACATTAATTGGTTGGAAGATTATTTAAATAGTTTTGATGGGGCAGCGATGATCATTTCCCATGACTACGACTTTCTAGAAAAAGTAACGAATTGTATCGTGAACGTTGCGTTTGGGAAGGTCACTAAGTACCGTGGTGACTTCAAGTCCGCCATGAAACAAAAAGACGAAAAAGAAATGACCCAGCAGCGGGAGTACGAGAAACAACAAGAAGAGATCTCCAAGGCCAAAACTTTTATTCAGAAAAACAAGGCCGGAAGTCATTCCAATATGGCTAAATCACGGGAAAAGATGTTAAAACGAATGGATGTGATTGAGCCACCTTCAAGTAACATTCAAGCCTCTTTTGACTTTCCGTATGCTGATACTGGATCTCAGAACGCACTAGTGGTTGACCAACTGTCAGTTGGTTACGATCAACCGTTACTTAAGCCAGTTACCTTTTCCGTTAATACTGATCAGAAAGTTGGGCTTCAGGGCTTTAATGGGGTTGGAAAGTCAACCTTAATTAAATCAATCCTCGGACAAATTCCGGCAAAGGGGGGAAAGGCTAACTTTTCTCCATCCGCGAAGGTTAACTATTTCAGTCAAGACTTGATCTGGCCGAATATTAAGATAACACCCCTCCAAATCATTCAGGATAAGTATCCCAAGTTGACACAGAAGGAGATTCGTTCCCAGCTGGGTCGCTGTGGACTCGACGCTGCTAACGCCATGAAACCAATTGGTGAGCTTTCTGGTGGAGAACAAACTAAGGTCAAATTGGCTTTGATGGAATTTGTAAAAAGCAATTTCTTAATCATGGATGAACCGACTAATCACCTGGACGATGAGACTAAAAATGCTTTAAAACGGGCAATTATTAAATTTCCTGGGAATGCCATCATTGTTAGTCATGAAGCCAGTTTTTATGATGGATTGGTTGACAAGACCATTGACGTTGAAAAATTAAGTTTAAACCAAAAATAAAAAGGCACTTCATTTTGAAGTGTCTTTTCGTTTGCTTATTTTTGGTTGAAAGTTCCATTTTCAACTTGTCTAATGAAGTTGGCCAAATGGTCGTAGTAGACGGGGGCATTATCAATCATGTGGTGATGACCACCGTTTGGGGTTGAAACGAATTGAGCGTTTGGAATCATTTTAGCCATTCGTTTTCCGGTTTCCATTGGCATGGTTTCGTGTTCACCAAAAGTGACCAGTGTTGGAACTTTGATGTCCTTTAAATGATCAGTAAAGTTCCAGTCTTTTAACTTTCCAGTGATGACAAATTCGTTATCACCCTGAAAGGCGTTATAGATCGGTTTGCTCATGGTATCAACGACGTGGGCAATTGCAGGTGGTTGCTTTCGATCCACATATTCACGGTTTAAGAGTTCGACCAGTTCCTGATACTTATCGTTATCGTAATCGTTATTTGCTTCGCATTTTTTCATGTACGCTAATTGTTCGGGGGTGAGCGCTTTTTCTCTAATTTGAGCTAAATGGTCAGTATAGTCCCCGATCCGATCAACCATTGAAGAAATAATGGCACCTTTCAGGTGATCACCATATTTAGCGGCGTACATCTGAACTAAAGCACCACCCCAAGATTGACCAATCAAATAAAATTTATCGATTCCGAGTTTTTGTCTAACCTCTTCAACCTCGTCAAGGAAGTAGTCGTATGTTAAAACCTTGTTAGCTACCTTCGGATCATCAAAATCGGGAGTGTCAGAGTACCACGAACCTAATTGATCGTACATGTGAACTTGGACGTTTAGTCCTTGTTTTTTCAGTTGTTTCGCAGTGTTTTCCCAGTATTCATGTGTTCCACCCGGGCCACCATGAAGGGCGAGAAGATGAATGTCTCCGGTCCCTTGAGTGTTAGTCCATAGGTGGTAACCATTATCTAATGTAATGATTTTAGTTCCTTGTTTCATAACATTCACCTACCTAATTAGTTTAATTATTATGATAACACTTTAAAATGGTAAAAAAAGTGTGGAAGAATCAACGTACCCGTGTGATACACGTTCAAACGTGTACATAACAATTATTCTAGGATATAATGGGAACGGTTTAAAAAGGAGTAGGATCGGAAATGGAGTTCCGTATAAAACGTTTCATTAAAAATGTAAACGTTTGTTATTTTTTGGCTTTTGTGGTCGTAGCCTTAATCTTTATTGGGATGTTTAGTTACGCATCCCCACTTTATTATTTTGATTATTCGCCCGACGTTAACTGTTTCTTTACGGTAGGCAAGGGTATGATGCACGGACTAGTTCCGTACAAGGATGTTTTTGAGCAAAAGGGGCCATACGTTTATCTGCTTTATGGGCTCGCTTATTTAATCAGTCACTATTCGATTATTGGAATTACCATAGCAGAAATAATTGCGTTAGCAACCTCGTTATTTTTGGTTTTTAAAACCGCTCATTTATACGTTAGTAAACCAACTGCTTCAATTTTGGCACTTATAACGCCCTTTTTCTTAATGTTTCAAGAGTATTTTACCTATGGTGGCCTGGCGGAAGAATTCGTCTTTCCGATGATTTTATCGGCCATTTATTTAACTTTTAAAGCATGCCACAATCATTTTGCGATTAGTAACGTGAACTGGTTAGTTCAGGGATTCCTAGTTGGGGTGGTTTTTTTATCTAAATACACGCTGTTGGGCACTTGGATTGCTTTTTACATTATTTTTGCGCTGGTTTATTTGTACCATAGAAAATTTAGTAGTCTTTTTAAGATGATTCTTTCAAGTGGCGTTGGTTTTTTGGCCGCGATAGTACCCTGGGGAATTTATTTTCTCGTTACTAACTCGTTTAAAGCCTTTTACGATGTTTATTTTGTTTCCAACATGACGGTTTATAGCACCTCAGCTAATGGTGGAATTTTCACGAAGATTGCTGGCTCACTAGCCATTTTTAGTGAATTTTTAATTGATAAACCGCAACTCTTTGTTTTGGGTGCAATTCCGTTAATTCTTTTTGTCGTCTTTAACCATGGGGCGGAAAAGAATATTTTTTTGTGTATGATGTTTGTGAGTGCTTTTTTTGCTGTTTACAGCTATACCCCAGATACCCTATACGTCTATTACCAATTAGCGTTTATGCCGTACGTTCTTGTAACGTTGGTCGTTTTAATTGCTAAAGGACTAAATTATAAGCAAATTACATTGCCTAGTAAGCGACTTGTTTCGATGTTTATTTTGATGACGCTTTTAGTCCTGTTCTTTACCATGGGGGTTAACGGTAATTTTCAAAAATCAAAATTATTTCCGAATAACAATCAGGAAACGCTGGATCCTAGTGATCCGCAGACCGCGCAAAAGAAGTTTGGCAAAATTATTAGAAAAGAGAGTAAGGGAACTCCAACCCTTCTCAACTACGGATATCTTGATCTTGGCATGTACACGGTCTCAGGAGCACTTCCCACGCAGTATTATTTCCAGATCAACAATATCTCGTATGATAAGAACCCTAAAATGGTCGAGTCACAAAATAAAGTTGTTAAAAAGAAGGCGGTTGAATGGATTGTCGTAAAGACCAATCAAGCTGATTCAATCAAAACATACTTTGGCAGACACGATTCTACTAGACCAGCATCCAAAACCCTGTTAGAGAATTATCGGGTCGTATCCACTCATGAACAAAAGGCTCCCAATAATCGGAAGTCAGTATATTGGTTACTAAAAAGAAAAGCATAATCTTAAAATAAGGTTATGAAGTCTGGCGTCTCCGCGTTTGAGTGGAGGAATGTGGTATAATTGCTTTTATTATTGAGTGTGAGCTTAAATTCTTAATGATTGGAAGAACAATGTATGTTAAAAAAACTAAAAACTAAACCTTATTTATTTGGTTTAACGTTTGTAGTAATGAGTATTATCATAATTCTACTTTTGTCATTTGCTTCACCGTTCTATTATTTTGATACCTCACCCGACAGTAATAATTTTTTCACTGTCGGTAAAGCAATGTTTCACGGAATCATTCCATATAAGGATGTTTTTGAGCAAAAAGGGCCATTTGTTTATTTGCTTTACGGACTAGCCTCACTGATCACAAAACGATCGCTTGTTGGGATGGTACCGTTTGAGATTATTGCGATGATTATTATTATGACCATGTCTTACAAGATTGCTAGATTATACTTGTCACAAAATTGGTCATTTGTAATTTCATTGTTCATGCCAGTTTTTTCCGTGCTTCAGCCATTTTATGACTATGGTGGTTCGGTTGAATTCTTCGTGTTCCCGGCCGTTTTATATTTGATTTATGTTGCTTTAAAGGCTTGTCAAAATGATTTTGATATCAAATGGTGGGAATGGATGATTCAGGGATTCATGGTCGGAGTGGTCTTCTTTTCGAAGTACACTTTACTTGGTCCATGGATTGGATTTTATGTCTTTATGTTTGTCTTCTACGTTTACCATCGTCGCTTTAAAGAAATGTGGCGATTGATTTTCTTTAGTGGACTCAGCTTCTTAATCGCACTTATTCCATGGTTGATTTATTTCTTAGTAACAGGGAGTTTTAAGTCCTTTATCCACGTTTACTTTACCATTAACATGACCGTTTACGGTTCATCGGGAATTGTACCAACTAAGATTCTGATGGCAACTGGATTCTTTATGAAGTTTCTGACGCAGTATCCGATCACAGTGGTCTTTGGTCTCTTGGGCTTAATCTATGTTTTATTTGACCATGAAATCTTTAAAGATGGAATTTCAAAGTCGCTTTTCTTGTTCATGATGATTGTAAATGCGATTGTAGCCGTTTACGGTCACACCTTTGGTAAAATCTATCAGTACTATCAATTAGCTTATTTCCCATTTATCATGGTGACAACTATCTTTGTACTGGTGTTTTTTATCAGACACTTTGAATCTAACAGAAAGCTCGCTCTCCCTTGGACGTTTGTTTTCGTAACGCTATGTATGGCCTTAACCTTTGTCCTTGGATCAAACAATAACTTTATTTACTCGAAGTTGCATCCCCAAAACTTATACGTTACTCTTAATCCTAAGAAAGGTGAGTACCAACAGCCTGCTCAAGTTTCGTTTGGAAAGATTATTAGAGACGAAAGTAAGGGAACGCCGACCCTTTTAACTTACAGTCGTTTAGAAAATGGTTTTTACACCAGTTCTGGTGCATATCCAACTCATTACTTCTTCGAACGTAATAATATTCCTAGCCGCGCTTATCCTAAAATGATGAGATCAGCTAACAAGGTGGTTCGAAAGAAACAAGTTCAATGGTTGGTAATTAGGGTTGATAATACAAGCAACAAGAGTAATGCTGAGTTGTACAAGTACATGAGCAGTGGTTCTAGAAAGGGTGGACGTGATGCGCTAATTAAGAATTATAAATTGCGTAGTAGTCATGCCCAAATGTTTGAGGAAAGACGAGCTACCTATTACTTGTTTGAAGCTAGGTCCAAGCCTAACCCCAATGCAAAGAAAATGATAAAAGAACATAAGTTTTATTAAATTAGTGGAGTTTGTCAAATTGGCAAACTCTGCTTTTTTTGAGGGATAACGGAGGTTATATGGAATATTTAGCAACAATTGGATTGATTTTACTTTCAACGTTGATTTTAGGAGTTTTAAGTCAAAGGATTGGGATGCCAGCGGTGGTAGGAGAGATTATGGCCGGCTTATTAATTGGACCCGCGGTTTTGCACCTAGTCAGTTTAAATCACCTGGTTTCGGTTGGATCCGAAATTGGGGTCATCTTTTTGATGTTTATTGCGGGATTAGAATGTGATTTCGAGTTGGTCAAGAAGTACTTAAAGCCGGCCGTTAGCGTTGCTATCTGTGGGGTCATTTTACCGGTGGTCGCTTTCACCCTTTATGGTCAACTACTAGGCCAAGGAATTGAAAGAGCGCTCTTTTGGGGAGTGATCTTTTCGGCTACTTCAGTATCCATTAGTGTCGAAGTGCTTCAGGAGTTTGGCAAGTTGAAATCGGTCGCGGGAGCAACCATTTTAGGGGCCGCGGTGGTTGACGATGTGATTTCAATTATTTTGTTGAGTGTTTTTTCAAGTGTGTTTGGGACGGGATCAGGATCTAAAAACCTGTTTGTTCTGTTTACGTTTCAGGTCTTGTTTTTTGGATTGATTTTTGTTGTCATCAAATGGATTGCACCTTGGCTTATGCGGTTAGCTGACCTTCTTCCTGCCAATTCAGCCGTATCGATTGTGGGAATTAGCATTTGTTTGATCATGGCATATCTGGCAGAAGCGGCCAATCTGAGCACGGTGTTAGGGGCTTTCTTCGCTGGAATTGCAATTGGACGCACGCCGCTTCATGATCAGGTGATTCAAAGTGCTAATCGAATTGGTTATTCCTTCTTTATTCCAATCTTTTTTGCCGCAATTGGGATGGAGATGAGTTTTAAGGGGCTCTCTAGCACGTGGTTGATTGTTGTAGTAATGACGATCTTAGCGGTTCTTACCAAATGGATTGGGTGTGGAATTGGAGCGAAATTAACTGGATTGACCCTAAAAGATGCCAACGTAGTGGGTGCCGGAATGGTATCAAGAGGTGAAATGGCTCTCATTGTCGCTCAGATTGGACTAGCTAGTCATCTGCTTGCTTCTGAACTGTACTCCGAAATTATTATGGTAATTGTACTTTCGACGATTCTTTCACCAATTATGCTTAAGTTCAGTATTAAATCAGTGTAGTTTTTGATTTTTTGGTACAATGAAAGAAACAAATAAATGGGGCATTTTTATGATTAATGAAATTGACGGTGGAACGATTGTTTTTCAACTTAAGGAAAATCAACCACTATATTTACTTTTAAAAAGTGCAACTAGTGATTTTTGGGGATATCCCAAGGGGCACGTCGAGGGAAACGAGACATTACAACAGGCCGCTAAACGTGAATTAAGAGAAGAAACGGGAATTCATGGTGAGATTGATGATGGTTTTGATGTAAAGGTCGAGTATGACATGAAGAATGGCCACCACAAAGTAGTAACTTTCTTTGTGACGGAGGTTCCGGTTGGCACTTCGGTTACCAGACAGAAGGAAGAAATTAGTGAGGATCGTTGGTGCACTTACGAAGAAGCTTTGAAGTTAGTCACATACGATAACTTACTTCCACCACTTAAAAAGGCCAATGAATACATTGAGGACCACTATGTCAAATAAACGATTTGTAATTGTGATTACTGGAGCCGCTGGCACCGGTAAGACCACCATCTCGGATTATTTAATGAAAAAGTATGGAATTCCTAAGGTGATTACCCATACGACCAGAGCACCACGGGATCAAGAGCAAGATGGAGTGGATTATTATTTTGAATCACCGACAAGTTTTAAAAAACTTCATCTTTTAGAATCAGTAAGATATTCGGGGCACTGTTATGGATCATCATACGAAGGGTTAGATCGCGCTTTTTTAAAGTCTCCCATTGTTTCAATTGTGTTAGACACGAAGGGTGCAATTACGTACAAGGATCGATTAGGAGTAGAAGCGGTTGTCATTTTTTTGAAAGTTAAAGATCCAGCTGAGCTTAAAAAGCGCATGATTGATCGCGGGGATACTCTGGCTCAGATTCAAGTTCGAATGGAAAGTAAAGAAGACGCGCGTGATTTAAAGCTTCCAGCTGCTTTAAAAAATCGATCCATTGTGATTGATAATGAGAAATGGAGTCAAACTAAGAATCAGATTGATCAAATTGTACTAAATCTAAAAAGCCAACTTTAAAGAATTCTTTTATCGACTGGAATAAATTCTTTACTTTTAAGTGCAATAATTAAGCTTCACAAAAGAGAATATACGTTGAGAGGATGATTAAATGCCAAATCGAGTGCCACCATTTCTTACTCCATTTGCCATTATTTCAATTTGTTTAGCGTTAGGAGCCACTAATATTGTTGTCAATAAAGCAACCAATACCCACGAGGGTGCTAAAGTCACTACCCATCAAAGCCAGAAACGTTCTATTTTTGACTTTAAGAAGAATGATGATAATAATAAGGGTACTAAGAACCAGAACTCGAATTCTAATGACGATAATAGTAAAAATGAATCCAATAGTTCTGGGGCTAAACAAGATAATATGAATAATAACAATAACGATGGTAATAGTAAGTCACCAAATAATGAACAAGGGAAAACAACTTCTGGTGGACAGGAGCAAAATAATTCGACCAGCACGAATGGAAATAATTCGGAGACTGGTAATAACAATCAAAAGACAACTGATAATAACGGTGGAAATGCCGAAAAATCAAGTCAGAATACTGGAAATAACGGCAATTCTAATAATGGTACGGGGACTACTTCTAACAATACTCAGAATAATACCCAAGCCAATACGACTAATCCTGGGGGTGAACATTAATGTTTAGTTTTCTAGATATTATTAATCATTATCTTGGATATATAACGATTGAAACAAACACTAAAAGCCGAATTTACGTAATTTTAGGGATTCTAGGCGACTTTTACCTTTTGTACGTTGCCTACCGTTTTGTTGTAAATGGCTTTATGATTAGGGGGGTTCTGGTCTTCTTAGTTGTCTTGATTTTAGCGTACTTCTTGTACCTAAACATCATGTATTACTTTACTAAAAAACGGGCGAAGTTTGATGTTACCCCGGTCATTAATAGGGTGTTGCACATTCAGCCCAAAGAAACTGATCAGCAAACCGAGGCTCGTAGTGGAAGTCGTCGTTATCGTAATATTCCGGCCAACGGTTTATTTGATGAAAGAAAAACGATGCCAGCTAAATTGGAATCGACAATTAGTGAGCGCCATAACGTTCATCAGTTAGCTGATACCATGATCACCAAAAAAGTAGCGAGTGATGATTACAATGGACTGGGCGATCGGGCGCTTCTTTCCCAAATTAAAGCTAATCCTAAGCATCGCGTCTACGCTTTGGGTGATGGGGCGTTAATCCCTTACTTTGATTTAAGAGAAGAAAATGGTCAGTATGAAGTATATGCCGGAATGAATCAGGTTAATTGTGAACCTGTTGGTCACATTGTTAAAGCTGGTTTTGAAGATATTCAAAAGATCGATAAGAATAAAGTTAAGTTGTATCTAGCTGAAGCCTTTTTGGTTGGGGGAAAATACAAGACTTCTGGTCGAGCCGGCTTAATTGATGGAGCTGACGACTATACGGTTCAGATTAAAATTGCATATCAGAAAAAATAAGAGATCTCAACGAGATCTCTTATTTTTTAGCCTTATTTTTTTTGAGAGTAACTTCAAAGTAATAAATTGGAATCCCCAGTGCAACGATTCCTAGTGAGCAAACAACCCCAATGAAGTCTGATCCAATTTCGGAACAGATTACGAAAAGGGAGGCCAGAATAGCTACGATTGGTGTAAATGGATATAGTGGAACTGAGAAAACTCGCTTTCGGTCGGGGTGACGTTTTCTAAGGATGAAAACGCCGAAGAACGCCATCACGTAAAAACAATAGACGGTAAAGATACATAGTTCTGAGAGCCGGTCGGCATCAAAGAAACAGATCATGATAATTACAATGATCAGAACAGCAGCAATTGATACCACTGGCGTTCTGGTCTTTGGATTGAGGTAAGCTAACTGCTTAGAGAACGGAAGTTGATTTTCTTTCGCCATGGCATACATGATACGAGGAAAGGTCATGATTTTTCCGTTCATGCAACCGATGATTGAGATGATGATACCGATACTTAAAATCTTCCCACCAATCATTCCAAAATCTTTGTTAGCCATGTATGGAATGGCATTTGTTCCAAGATCATGAATTTTCTGAGGCCCTATGCTTTTTAAAACACCGTATGAAACTAGCATATAAATGGCAATGACGATTAAAATTCCGAAAGTAATAGCGCGTGGTAGCATCTTTTTAGGGTTTTTGATTTCTCCACCAAGGTTAGCAACTAGGATCCACCCGTCAAAGGCAAATAGAGTGGCTAACATGGCAACTCCAAAACCACCAACTGAGGAGTGGACGTCACTAATACTTTGAGTAAAAGCATCGGCGTGACCAAAGAAAAGTCCGAAGATAATAAGCGCTGCGACTGGGACGAGCTTACAAATTGTGGTAATAATTGAAAAAGCAGCCCCAAATCGATTGGGAAAGGTATTTAATAGACCAACCGCAACAACTGCAATGATAGCTATCGGAATGTTCCATTCTGGTGAAATATGGAAAAAGTCACCTAATAGGATGGCAAGATAAGCTCCAAGTGAAGCGATCATTGCGGGACCATAAACAATAATCTGCATCCATCCAGATAAAAAGCCCCAAAACTTGTTATAAATGACTTCCATGTATGCATATAGTCCACCGGTTTCTGGAATTTGCGAGGCAATCTCGGCAATTGAAAGTCCCGCGGCTAAAGTCAGAAGTCCCCCGGCTAGCCAAGCCAGCATGGCACCATTTGCTGATCCTGCATCGTTTAGAACGGCAGCTTGTCTAACAAAGATTCCAACTCCGATGATGGTTCCAACTACAAGTGAGAGTGCGGACCAAATTCCTAAAGAACGGTTTAACTTTACATTGGACTCTTCTTTTGGTTTCTTCATATAAAATTCCTCCCTTTGAGAATAAAAAAAAGTCCCTGACAACTAAATGTCAGGGACGCAAATTTGCGCGGTTCCACCCAAAATTCTCTGAAATTTTCAGAGCGCTTTTTGTTGCGTATTAATGTGTTTTAAGAGGTGGTTAAATAAAGATTAGTCAGCCAACTTCCAGAATAACGTCGGCTTCTCTTGGGCGGTTTCTTTAAATATTGTTCTCTTAAATTAGTATAGGACCATTTAACCGCGATCCATATTAAATGTCAATGTAATTTTATTAATTAACTTCGTATTTTTGGTATTTTTTGGCCGATGTTTCGGGAAGTTCAACTTTCAACCTCGTTCCCTGATCGGTGTAGTCAGTCTGATAGACCGTTTCGTTTTCATTTAGGTCCGAAACTACTTGGCCACTACTGAAAGGGATGAGGTACGTCTTTTTGACGTAATCTTTAAACAAGTTTTGAGAAATTATGTCGATTAATAAATTAATTGAATCAGGGTCAAGAGCTGACATGATGATGTTATTGCCTTCACGAACGGGATAATTTTCTCCACTCTTATCAGCCTTATTAAAGACCTTAATCATGTTAATGTCGGGGACCCCGATTTCTCTTAGAGTTTTTTCAGTAGTTTGCATCATTAGTTCTTGATTTGGGTCAGAGTAGTCAACTACCTGTACCAAGATATCAGCGTTGCTTGCCTCTTTTAAAGTTGATTTAAAGGCTTGAATTAGTTGATGCGGAAGTTGACTGACAAAACCAACCGTGTCGGTTGCAAGGAAACGTTTATGGTTTGGTAGCTCAATCTTTCGCACGCTGGTGTCTAAGGTGGCAAATAGCATTTTTTTAACGGTAACTTCTTTCTCCTCGTTTTCACCAAATCGTTTTACCAGTTGATTCATAATCGTGGATTTGCCCGCGTTGGTGTAACCAACAAGAGCAATGGTTTTCAAATCGTTTTGTTTGCGCTTTTTACTTTGAGTGTCGTATGATTTGTCAATTTCCTTTAATTCGTGACGAACGTGCGTGATTTGATGTTGAATGGTTCGACGATTCAATTCAATTTGGGTTTCACCCGCACCACGGTTAGCTAGTCCGCCACCAGCAGACTGTTGGTCTAATCGTTGACTAGCACTAGTACGGAGCCTTGGGAGTTGATAGTTTAGTTTGGCAAGCTGGACCTGTAACTTGGCTTCACGAGAACGAGCTCGATTGGCGAAGATCTCCAAAATTAGCCCAGTTCGGTCAATGATTTTAGCGTTGGTTAATTTTTCAAGGTTTCGAATTTGACTAGGACTGAGTTCATCGTTTGCCACAATGATATCTGTCCCAGACGTTTTGACGAGTTGTTCTAGAAATTCAACCTTACCTTTGCCGAAGTAGGTTGCTGGATCAGGGTGATCCAATTTTTGGGTCACGGTTTCAACGCTATGCATGTTGTTCGCGGTGACTAAGTTGTTAAGTTCCTCCATTGAGTACTGAAAATTAGCATCATTTAAATCTAAACCAATTGTAATTACATCAGTAAAGTTGTCGATCATTTATACTCCTTTAGACTGGATCTGAAATGTTGTTATAGTATTTGATAATATAATCGCCATCTTTATAATCAACTTTAGTGACGCTGCCATTCTGAATGGGTTCACTAATATCGATGTCACTAAAACGACTAACGATACTTCGAATGAGAGTTCCATGAGCAGTAATGAGAATATCATCACCATCTTCAGCGTTGTTAACGATTTCGTCCAGCCCAGTTTGAACTCGTTTCCAAAACTGTGAATCATTTTCGGCATCCCCGTATGGATCGGCGTCAGCAATCATGTCGCGGGTCTTTTCCATCGTATAAGTGGCGATCATTTGACTGTATGAATCAGCGCCAGACGGCCCCCCAATGATGTGCCAAACTTGTCCCATGTCATTGCCCTCAAAGTATCCAAAATTCTCTTCTCTGAGGTTTTCCATTTCGATCGGTTCAACTAGTCCTGATGGATTTTCCTTTAGGATTAGTTCGGCGGTGTCACGGGCCCTTTTGGTATCACTACTATATGCCTTGTTGAAATCAACCTTATTAAGGTGTTTTCCAGCATCGATTGCATCGGTGATTCCCTTATCGGTTAAAGCTGAGTCTGCCCATCCCTGTAAACGATGGTAACGATTCAAATATGTTTGGCCGTGTCTGACAAAATATAAATTGATTGAAGTCATTTTTATTTCCCCCTGATTCACTAGTTGCTTAATTCTAGCATATTTTAACGTCCAAGATAAACGGGACGGGTGGAATTGGTATAATTTAGTAATCATTTGAAATAATCATTATATTGTTTTGCGTAAATCATCATGAACCAGATAAAAAATCCACTGACATCATCTTAGTCAGTGGATTAATTAATTTAATTTTGTGATGCTTCCGGGTTAAAATCACTTCTGATTTGAATTCCAGTTCCCTTTTGGGCGGAGAAAATAATTTGATCACCTAATCTTAGGATCGTCTCACCGGTCGGGTGAAGTAGTTTATGGTCGCGAAAGATTTCGTTAATAGTAATGTCACTACTAAAGGGAAGGTCTTTGACTGCTATGTTAGCCAAACTCGGATTAGTTAGTTTAACTTCATGGAGAACTGATTCGTTAGATTCAATCATCTTAAATGTTGACGGGACCTCAATCAACTCTCTTAGCATGGCAATATTAACGGCAAGGTTGTTATATATCTCAACTCCTAGAGAAAGTAGTTCATCTTGATGCTTATCAAGGACATCGCGATTTTCAAAACGAGCGATAACCCGTTTGACGCCATATTTTTTAGCCGACTTGGCCAATTCGTAACTTTTCTCTGAATCAAAGTAGGCCATAACGACGATATCGCAGTCAAAATAGCCGTTGTCAATTAAAAATCTTGGGTCAAGCTTAGAAACAAGATGAACGTTAGCCTGACTGTTATAGGAGCGGTAGTGCTCCTGATTATCAGTGTATACGTTAACGTCGTACCACCCAGTTGAAAGTTGTTGAGCGACTGGGATGGTAGTTAAGTTAACCCCAAAGAAATTAACCTTAATCTTAGGATAGGTTTCTGGTTCGACTTTAAAGGCCTTGTTAAAGACCAGTGGGCCAATGATACAGGTGATAATCGCTGCAAGCAAAAATGCCCCCGATTGTTGAGATGTGATCACTTTCATCCCCTTAGCAACTTGGAGAATTGCAAGAACCATGGTGATGGTTGCACTCGGAAGGGCCATTCCAGCCAGTGAGTTTTGCTTATTGAAACGTAACCTAAAGATGGGATAAAGTCCCAACTTCGCGATGATGTAACTAGCAAAGAAAACAGGGATTAGAACCAAAGTCGCTGGGTTTGACAGCAACTCTTTGACATTCAAACCAACACCACTCATGATAAAGAAGACCGGAATGAAGAGCCCATATCCGATTGAATCCAATCGATCTTTCGTGGTTTCGGATGGTTGTAGTAATTTATAGACCATTCCACCGATGAATGCCCCTAAGATGTCCTCTGATCCAACAAAGACGGCAATCGTTGATAGTAAAACGATGATGAAGAAGGCTAGCCGAATGTCAATCTGAGTGGTTGATTTATTGATTTGGTCTGAAACCTTGAAGAAACGTTTAAACCACCACAATAAAAAGCCCGCTACCACAAATAGAATCAGGATGAGCCATAGTGACTTACTGTCGGATCCAAATACCGAGGCGTAGATCGTCAGGGCGAAGATCGGTAAAACTTCACCAAGGGCAGCAATTAACAGGATGGTTTGGCCAAAGGCGCTTCCAGTGACGTCTTTTTCCTTTAAGGCTGCGATGACAACACCAAGTGAAATGGTAGCAAACAAGATTGAAGCTAACCAGAAGTCACTGAATAGTCCAGTTAGTTTACAGAAGTATCCTAGGATTAATGCTAGAATGATAACCGTTGCATACCCCATAAAGGCTAGTTGAACGGATGAAAATCGTGGAGCAGTTTTGCTTGATTTTTTTTCTAGTTCACTGGGATTTTTGTTTTTGGGTTTAAATAAGGAAAAATCGATTTCCATTCCACTCAAAAACAGCAGAACGATCACACCAATCTTGGAAAGAATGGATAAAATGTTTGAGTCGGAAACGATGTTGAATAAACTGGGTCCTAATATGATTCCAACTAAAATTTCAACGACTGCGGTTGGCAGCATTGAAATATGGAATCGTGCCATCACTAATGGAGTTATTAGGGCCGCAAGTAGAACAATTACTAATGAGATTGAGTCCATATTACGATCACCTTGGTTTATATATTTTGTTCAGTTGAGTTAATATGTTAGAATATTTAATCAAGTTTAGCAAGCAGGAGGGATTATCCGTTGGAAAATTCAATTAAAGATGAAGAACAGAAACACCTTGATTTTGTTGAAAGCAAAATTGAAATGGCAGAGGTCGATGCTGCTAAAAAAATTAAAAAAGCGAAGGGTGACCAATCGGAAATCCAAAAGAACTTTTTTAACGATGTTCGTTTAAAGACAAGTACATATAGTGGACAGATGGAGACGGGTGTCTCGGTTAGACAGCAACAGCAATTACTTTCGGAACGTGAGAATCGCTGGAAGAACGCCGCAAGGGATCTTGATACGCTAAAACGGCTGGATCAAAATCCCTACTTTGCTCGAATTGATTTTCACGAAGAAGGCGAGAAACACACTGAAACCATTTACATTGGCCTAGCGTCATTTACCGATAATCCTGACGATTATCTGGTGTACGACTGGCGGGCACCTATTTCCAGTATTTACTATGATAGTGGAATTGGTGAAATGACGTATGATTCACCGGCTGGTCCCCAAAAGGTTGACGTCAAGTTAAAGCGACAGATTGAGATCAAGAACGGTAAGATTGAAACCATCTTTGATACAGACGAAGCCCTTGGAGACAACTTACTTCTAGAAAATCTCAGTCATCAGTCTGATACCAAAATGAAGAGCATCGTTACCACGATTCAAAAAGAGCAGAACCAGATCATTCGTGATACTGATTCTGATTTGCTTTTTGTTCAAGGAGCGGCCGGGTCAGGAAAAACGGCTGCTGTTTTGCAACGAATTGCATACTTACTTTATCGTTATCGTGGTAATTTGAATTCTGGACAGGTAATTTTATTTTCCCCCAACCAACTTTTTAATGACTACATTAATGAAGTCTTACCCGAGTTGGGGGAACAAAATATGGTTCAGATGACGTACTATCAATACACCAACCGACGAGTTCCCCACTTGGAGGTTGAAACCATTGGTGAACGTTTTGTCGAAACTCATGAAAAACACCAACAAAAGGTGGTTAACTTCAAAAATAGCTTGGATTTCTTTGATCTAGTTGGAAAGTACGCTCACCATTTAAATAAGGAAAACTTTCAGTTTAAAGACATTAAATTTGAAGATAATGTCTTTATTTCAAAGGAAGATATTAGTGAAATCTACTATCGTTTTAACGAAAACTATAACTTACGGAATCGTTTGGAAGCTACCAAGGAAGAACTTAATAAGATTTTAAATCGTCACATTGGGAGTGAGATGAAAAAGAAGTGGGTCGAAGAAACCATTGAAGGACTTGACCACCAACAACTTCAGGCAATTTACGCTAAATATGGCGAAAGTATGGATAATCCCGATAAGGAATATAACTTTTTGGCTAAAAAGATTGTCCAAAACGCTTTTAGAAACGTTAGAAAGGCCATTACTCGCGGTCGATTTGTTAGTATCAATCGTCAGTTCGTTAATCTAATCAGAAACGTTCCTAGAATTACCGACTTGAGCAAGTATGGAATTGATGAACAAGAATGGAATGACGGGGTTGAAAAATCAATTGAACGATTAAAGAATGGCAAAATTAGTGATGCTGATATTTCAATTTATCTTTATTTGTATGATTTAATATCTGGGAAACGTCCTGATATTCACATGCGTTATTTGTTTGTCGATGAAGTTCAAGACTATACCCCCTTTCAGTTGGCTTACCTCAAGTTTAATTTTCCAAGGGCTAAGTTTACTTTACTGGGAGACCTCAACCAAGCGATCTTCACGCATGAGAGTAGTAACAGCCTTTTGCGGGAAATGAAGACGATGTTTGATCCTGAGAAGACCAAGGTAATCGAACTTAATAAGTCTTATCGTTCAACTGAACAAATCACTGATTTTACCAAGCATTTGATCCCAGATGGCAGTAAGATCCAGTCGTTTGCTAGAAGTGGTGAACTTCCTAAAGTTAACGTTGTCAAAGATTTTAATAAGGGAATAAACGTTTTAAAGAATACGATTCAGGTAAATGATCAGGCGAGTGATACCACGGCCGTCATTGCTAAATCGTTAGACGAGTGTCGACGAGTTCATGATGAGCTAAAAAAAGATGGGATTAAATCCACGTTGATTCAAACCGAAAATCAGCGGTTGGTCAAGGGTGTTATTGTTGTTCCGGCCTATCTAGCTAAGGGACTTGAGTTTGACGCCGTTGTAATGTGGAATGGTTCTAAAGAAGAATATCCAACGGAGCGTGATGACCAGTTAGTGTACACAATTTGTAGTCGTGCTATGCACCGCCTGGACGTGATTTCAGTTGGGGAGTTATCACCAACGTTTAAGGACGTCCCAAAAGATGAGTATGATTTAGTAACCAAGTAGGTGAGTTTTGTTGAAGGATTTCTATGAATTTAGTAAAAATGAATGGAAACAGTTTTATCCAAATGAATCTGCTCCAATTACACAGGCTAATTTGGAAAGATTAAAGGCCTTTAATGATCAGATCTCACTTGACGATGTTTCTGATATTTACATGCCATTGGTACGCTTATTAGAACTGGCTTCTAAGCATTACCAAGATTGGGAGCTTACTGAAAGTGATTTTCTAAAACGTAAAACGCCTAAAATTCCATTTATCATCGGAATTTCGGGAAGTGTGGCTGTGGGGAAATCAACCGCAGCGCGTTTGCTTCAATACCTTTTTACCGATTTATTACCAGAAATGAAAACGCAACTAATCACGACTGATGGTTTTTTGTATCCAACTAAGGTCTTAAAAGAAAAGGGCATTCTTGATCGTAAGGGGTTTCCTGAAAGCTATGACATGGAATCATTGATTCAGTTTTTGGTTAAGATTAAAGCCGGCGTGAAAGAAGTAAAAGCACCAGTTTACTCTCATCAAACGTATGACATTATTCCTCATCGTTATGATGTCATCACTAATCCCGACATTTTAATCATTGAAGGAATTAACACGCTTCAAATTCCTGATCATCAAAAACTCTATATTGGTGATTTTACTGATTTTTCGATCTATATCGATGCTAATCCAGATCTGATTGAGACTTGGTACCTTAATCGCTTTAAGAAGTTAATGAAAACGGCTTTTCAGGATCCAACTAATTATTACTATAAGTACGCAAAAGAGGAGCCAGAACAGGCGGTTAAAATGGCGGGAAACGTTTGGAAAACCGTCAATTTACCGAACTTAAAGGAGTACATTTTACCAACACGTGAAAGAGCCAACCTTATTATTCATAAGGGTGTAGGGCACATCGTTGATAAAGTTTATCTTAGGAAATATTAAAATAAAAAATCGCTCGATCGTTATAATTCAATGATTGAGCGATTTTTTATTGAGAAATAGATTAAATGGTTGCAAAGTTTACAAATGTAGATTATGATTAAAATTGAATTTACAGATGTAAACCATGAATTGGAGGTGAATTATTTGGATCAAACCAAAAAAATTGAAGAAATTACGCCCGCTGAATGGCAAATTATGCGGTTGATTTGGACGATGGGAGATAGTTCATCACGAAAAATAATTGATACGATTGCGAAAAAACGTGATTGGAAAGAGTCAACGATTAAAACGTTACTTAGTCGATTGGTTAAGAAGGGATTGTTGACTCGGTTTAAAAAAGGACGCTATTTCGTTTATTCGCCCACTGTTAACGAACAGAATGCGATGAATCTAAGTGCTGAAGAACTTTTTGAACAAATGTGCGACATGCGTAAGGGCCAGACCATTATGGATTTGATTAACCAAAGTAAGATTAGTAAGAGTGATATTCACAAGTTGGGTGAAGTTTTGAGACAAAAGCTAAAAACCGCCCCCGATAAAGTGGATTGTAACTGTTTACCAGGCGATATGAGTATGGATTGTCAATAGAGAGGAGCTTTTTAATGAAGGATATGGACAATGGAAAACATGATTCAATGGGGAAAATGAATATGAATCATGATAACCATAATATGAAAAATATGAACCCCAAAGACAATGATAATAGTCAAATGAACATGAAGGGTAATTCTAAAATGAAAATGGATCATGGTTCTATGAACATGGGAAACGGTTCAATGGATATGGGCGGCGGCCACATGATGAACATGGGAAACTTCAAACGGCGCTTTTGGATTTCATTGATTATTACGATTCCCATCTTATTACTTTCTCCGTTTATGGGGATGAAGTTGCCGTTTCAGATTACCTTTCCGGGGTCTGATTGGATTGTAATGATTCTTTCAACCATTCTGTTCTTTTATGGTGGTCAACCATTCTTTAGTGGAGCCAAAAATGAGTTGAAAAGTCATGCTCCAGCAATGATGACGTTGATTACACTAGGTATTTCAGCTTCGTACTTTTATAGTTTGTATGCTTTTATTATGAATACCTTCATTAATCCAAACGGTCATGTGATGAATTTCTTCTGGGAACTAGCAAGCTTGATTGTCATTATGCTACTAGGTCACTGGATTGAAATGGATGCGGTCATGAATGCTGGCGATGCTCTTAAAAAGATGGCTGCACTACTTCCAAGCACAGCCCATTTGGTTAAATCTAACGGAGAAACTAAGGATATTCAACTAGACCAGTTAAAAGCTGGCGACATTGTTTTGGTTCAACCGGGTGAAAAAGTTCCAGCTGACGGCGTGGTTGATTCTGGAACTAGTGCTGTAAACGAAGCCTTAGTAACTGGTGAATCGAAGGCAGTGACTAAGAAAAAGGGAAGTAAAGTAATTGGTGGATCCGTCAACGGTGATGGTAGTATGCAAGTCAAAGTTACCGCCACTGCTAAAGATGGATACCTAGCTCAAGTTATTAAAATGGTGCAAGCTGCTCAAAAGGAAAAATCAAAAGCGGAGACGTTAGCTGACAAGGTTTCGCGCTGGTTGTTCTATGGCGCCCTGATCATTGGAATTTTAGCATTGGTCGTTTGGACGATTTTAAGCGGATTAAGTTATGGACTGCAACGAATGATTACGGTCCTGGTTATCGCATGTCCCCATGCTTTAGGTTTAGCCATCCCACTAGTCGTAGCTAGAAGTACCTCAATTGCCGCTCAGAATGGACTGTTAATCAGAAATCGTCAGTCAATTGAAGAGGTTAAACGTTTGGATTACGTCTTTATGGATAAGACTGGGACTCTGACTGAAGGAGTCTTTCAAGTCAATGATGTAATCTCTGATTCCGATATGAGTAACGAAGAACTTTTGACTAAATTTGCTGATCTTGAAGCTAATTCTAGTCATCCTCTAGCAGCTGGAATTCTAGCCAAGGCTAAAAAGGAGCAAGTTTCCGTCGTCCCAGCCAAGAACGTCCAAGCCATTCAGGGAGTTGGACTAACGGGACAAATTGACGGAAAAGAGTATAAGATTGTGACGGCTAAGTATCTAACTGATAATCACATGGACTACGATCATAAACAATTTGATAATCTTGCTAGTCAAGGTAATTCGATTAGTTACTTGGTAAGTGATGATAAGGTACTTGGGGTGATTGCCCAAGGAGATGTTCTTCGTCCTAAGTCAATCGACTTAATTAAGGCACTTAGAAGAATGAACATTACCCCCGTAATGCTCACTGGTGATAATGACTTGGCTGCTAAACGAGTTGCTCATCAATTGGGTGATATTGATTATCGGTCCGAACTACTTCCACAAAATAAGGAAGAAATCATCAAAGAGTATCAGAATAAGGGTAATGATGTCATGATGGTTGGTGACGGTATCAACGATGCTCCGAGTTTATCACGTGCTAACATTGGAGTGGCCATCGGTGCTGGAACCGACATTGCCATCGAATCGGCTGACGTTGTACTGGTTAGAAGTGATCCAGAAGATATCATTGACTTCTTAGACCTTGCCAGAGCAACTAACCGGAAAATGGTTGAGAACCTCTGGTGGGGAGCTGGCTACAATATCATTGCAATGCCACTTGCTGCTGGGATCTTAGCTCCAATTGGAATTATCCTTTCGCCAGCCGTTGGGGCCTTGATTATGTCAGCTTCAACCATCATTGTGGCTGTGAATGCTTTCACCCTTCATATGGGAAAGATTAAAGAATAAACAATTAATTAGTCGATTAAGCAAGAGTGGCTTTCATTTGCCACTCTTTTTTTGTATAATCGATCCATTAAGTAATAAATTAAGTAACAAGGGATGGTGGGTGTTCATGGATCAACAAAAGAAAAAGTATTCCCCGATGATGAAGTTTTCGTTGTTGGCGGTTTCGTTAGTTTTAGCGTCATCACTGTCAGTTTCAGCGGAAGTACCACAATGGCAGCGTGCATTTCCAGGGCATTCATATTCAAGTATTGAGTTAATTGCCACCATGCCAGCTTTAGCAGTGATCATCTTCCTGCTTGGAAGTAGTTGGATTGCTAAAAAGATTGGTGCCAAAAGAACCGTTATACTCGGGTTGCTGGTCAGCGGAATCGCTGGAGTGATTCCTATTTTTGTTACTAATTATTATGTAATGCTTATTTCACGATTTGCTTTTGGAATTGGACTTGGTTTGTTGAATGGACTGGCCGTTAGTCTGATTGGAACCTTCTTTAAGGGAAAAGAAAAGAATCAACTGATGGGAGTTAGAAGTGGATTTGAGATGTTGGGTAATGCCATTTCAGCGTACGTTGCTGGTGCATTACTGGTTGATTTTGGTTGGCATAGTGCTTTTCTAATTTATACCTTGGCATTTCCGGTTGCCATCTTGTTTTTCTTCTTTGTTCCGTCACCACCAAAAGTGGAACATTATCAAGCGGAACGAAAAAACAAATACTTTCCAAAGATTAATACTGATGTTCTTTTCTGGACCATGCTACTTGCTGGATATCAAATTACGTATGTGGGTGCCACCGTTCGAATTGCTGAATTTATTGAAGGAACCGGGATTGGTTCCACACAACAGTCAGCGGTTGTTATCAGTATTGCGCCAATCTTTGGTTTAGTTGGTGGTATAGTCTTCAGTATGGCACTGATGAAGTTGAAGAAATATTTATTGCCCGTCGGAATTATTGCTAGTGGATTTTGTCAGCTATGGATTGGGTTATCACACTCGTTCTTTAGTGCGGCGCTTGGCTTTTTCCTAGTAACTTTTCTTGATGCGATTGTGGTTTCCTACATTTTAAACATTGCGACTGAAATTTCATCCAAAGGAACTCTGAACTTAACCACTTCCATCTTGTTGATTGGTAGTAATTGTGGAATCTTTTTAGCACCGATTGCTTTAGGTGGGATTGATTCGGTATTTAGTTCCAATAAGCCCGCATTAACCTTTGTGGTTTGTGGAATTATTCTACTAGCTATGGGAGCCGTTGGTGTATGGGATATTAAATTTTTACGCAGAAAAATATTTAATTAGGGCAGTGCATTTGATGCATCGCCTTATTTATTTTGGTCAAAGGAGCAAAAAACCATGAAAGTTAATTTTAAAAGTTCTCATACTAGTCCCATATCGCTCAAGGCCTTTTTGAGTCAACATGGGATTAGTCATCGGATGTATGCAGACTTAAAGCGAGCGAAAAATGCTTTTAAGATTAATGCTAAGACCGTCAAGCCATCGGTTAACGTTGCTTTTGATGATGTCGTCTCTGTCTTTCTCCCAAATGAATTATCTGATCCACGAATTGCGGTTAGTTTTGAACCAATTAATGTAATTTACGAAGATGAGAATTGGCTAGTGGTTAATAAAGAAGCTGGGTTAACGTCTGTTCCAGGCCCAAGCAACCAATCCGATACACTGGTGAATCGGATTAAGGGCTATTTAATAAACGAAGAGGCCGCAAATTTACGACCGCACATTATTACACGTTTGGATCGGTTTACTAGTGGAGTGGTCTTAGTTGCTAAAAATCGTTTGGCAAATAGTTATGCCAATGAAGAGCTGAATCGTCATGAAATTGATAAGCGATACCTAGCAATCGTTTCTGGCAAAATGACACAAAAGCACGGGCTCATTGACCAGCCAATTGGGCGAATTGGTGATAACTTTGCGAGACAAGTGACTACGTCGGGAAAGGCCGCACAGACGGAATACTGGGTTAAAAAAGACTTAAGTGATGCATCACTATTAGAAATTAAACTTCACACTGGGCGTACCCATCAGATTCGGGTTCACATGACATCGATTGGTCACCGGCTGCTTGGTGATGAACTTTATCATGGTCCACTTGATCGGGGAATTAAACGCCAGGCGTTACATGCTTTTACGCTTTCTTTCTTTGATCCGTTTCAAGGACGGCAGTTAAATTTTGAAGCCAAGTTGCCTGATGATATGGAAAAGGTAATTTCCAAAAATTAGTATGTAAATTTTTTAAAATTTGCTACAATAAAGTTAGTAAAGTAAGGAGAATGTTCCGTGGAAGATAACATCCAGTTAGGTGAAAAATCCTTTGATAAAATGATGTTTGTACTTAATAAACCGGTGAATGAGAAGAATCACCTTGACTATAAGTTCAAAGATTATGAGATGCAGCAAATTGCTGACGACATTTGGGCAATGCCTGCTTACATGAAAAAAGACGATGATTTTACCATTTTCTTCATTGTTACCAGGGTTAATAGTGGCGAGATTGTGGTAGCAATGGCAACTGGTCAGTCTGGTAAAAAAGGTCAGTTTGATCTGTCACGACCAGTTAATACGGGTGCCGGATTAAACGAATTATATAAACACGATCAGGACCAAGCGAAAGAAGCTCTTCACTTTTTGAATTTAATTTCAAAAGCTGGTGAGGGTGAATGGCGAATGGTAGAAGACTAAACAGAAAATAGGAGAGTTAACATGGCCCAAATTTATTTAGCAAGTCCATTTTTTAGTAACGAACAAATTCAAAGAATTGAAGTTGTTGAACACGCATTAGAGGCAAATCCAACGGTGACTGATTTTTATTCACCACGTAAACATCAGGACGCTGAAAATGAACAGTTTACCCTTCCATGGGCGAACGAGATCTATCATCGTGACATGGAAAATCTAGAAGCAGCTAAAGCAGTGGTGGCTGTGGTTGATTTTGGTGGTAGTAATGTTGATAGTGGTACTGCGTATGAGATTGGTGCGGGGGTTCAAATGGGAAAGCCCGTTGTGGTCTTTCAGCAAAAGGATGAACCACTTAACCTAATGATCTCAGAAAGTTTGCATGCTTACCTGAAAAACGGCGAGCAACTCCAGGCTTATGATTTTACTAAGATGCCAGAGAGTCACTATACAGGGAACATTTTTTAAGTCGAATTAAAGGAGAAAGATTATGAATAATGATCAATTATCTGGAATGAGATTTTTCGAAGTAACGGTATTAAATGCAGTCATTACGATTCTTGAATTTTTGGGTGGGATCTTTTCGGGAAGTTTGTCACTTCTTTCGGACGCCTTCCATAATTTGGGGGATTCCATTTCAATTGTATTGAGCTATATTGCTCATCGAATAAGTAAAAAACAACAAACCAAACAGAACACTTATGGCTTTAAACGAGCTGAAATTATTTCGGCGTTCTTGAATTCATTGTTTTTGATTTTAATTTCGCTTTTTTTGATTATTGAAGCTGTTAAGCGAATTTCACATCCAGAAACAATTAATGGGCCAGTAATGCTGGTGGTTGCAGTTGTCGGAACTGTGGCCAACTTCTTTTCTGCTTTTTTGTTAAATAAAGGCGCTAAGCACAACTTGAACATGAGAGCCACCTACCTCCACTTGTTGAGTGATTCGTTGTCATCGCTTGGAATTATTATTGGTGGAATCTTAATTGCTTTCTTGAATTGGACAATTGTGGATCCAATTGTGACCATCCTAGTGGCACTTTACATTATGTGGGAGAGTTGGCCCATCATTAGGAAAACGGTGGGGATTTTGATGGAAAGTGCACCCAAACTGAATTACGCTGCCATTAAAAAAGATCTATTAAAAATTGATGGGGTGACTGGTGTTCACCACGTGCATGCGATGATGGTGGATGAAAACAGCATCGTTTTTTCGGCTCACGTTAATATGAAAAATATGCCCTTAGATCAGGTCCAATTAATTTACGATAAGATTAATAAATTATTGAAGAGTAAGTATCACATTGACCATGTCACGATTCAACCAGAAGTTGACCGGGGAAGACATGATGATTTATTTTACGATAACGGCAAAGACATATAAAAAAACAGTTTCTTTCTACTAGAGAAAGAAACTGTTTTTTTGTGATTTTAAAGTGATCTATAAAGTGCTGTCTGGATCTAATTTATTGGTTTCGTTAACATACCATTCTGACCAATCAGTGGTGGGGTTACCGTTTTCAAAGTAAGTCTGACTTAATTTACTTAAAAGGATTGCGAAATCACCATAGTCAAGTTCAATGATGTCAGCGACAACGTCTCGTGGACTATTATTACTCAGAGTGACGATTTCACGGTTTAAATCAGCAATTACACCAGATTCACCGTCAAAAGTACTCATAACTTCCAGGTTGTTGTTCCTAAATAGTTTGATGTAGAAAGGAACAAAATCGTTAACAACCTTTTTTTGGCCCTGCTCACTTAAATCACTAAACTTTACATTGTCACTCATATTTTTCCTCCTGTATGATACCGTTACAAATCTAATTTAATTATATCTGTCTGGATACCATTCGTAAAATAGTTTTTTGTAACGAAAACTCAATGAGATTTTTTACTTATATTTTGATATGCTAGAAATATTAAAGAAAAGGGGTGAGTCGCATGTTTGGGAAGAATCAACTGGATCCGGATTCGCGTTTTCGTAATTATAGTGATTTGGTCATTAAGACCTGTATGTTGGCGGGTAAAATCATGATTGAAAATGGGTCAGAAATGACACGAGTTAATGACACCATTAAGCGAATCGCACGAAATGCTGGGATGCCAAACTTGAAGACTTACATTACGATTACTGGAATTATGATTTCCGTTAATGATAATTCAGAAACTCAGATTACTGAGATTGATAAGCGGGCTTTTGACTTAAGAAAAATCACGGCTGTGAACGATTTATCGCGACGCTTTGCGGAACACAAGACAACGTTAGAGCAGTTCTATCAAGAATTGCAACACGTTAGTGATCTGGATACTTATTTTCCGTACTGGATGAAAATGTTAGCGGCTGCGGTCCTTTCAGGATCCATTGAAGTGGTTTTTCGTGGTGATTATTCGGTATTCTTTATTACCTGTCTGATTGGGATGTTAGGTTGGATTATTTTTGACTATTTGAATCGTATCGTGAAAGTTGAGTTTATAAACGAATTTACTGCGGCCATTTCAATTGGCATGTTAGCCATGCTAGCCCGAAAGTTGGGACTTGGAAGTGGTGTGGATAATATGATTATTGGGAGTGTGATGCCGCTTGTTCCTGGCGTCCAAATTACTAATGCGGTCCGAGATTTAATGTCTGGCAACCTTGTTAGTGGACCAGCTAGAGCAATGGAAGCCATTATGGGAGCGTGTGCTTTAGGATTTGGAGTGGCACTTGCTTTGAAGTGGTTTGGATAGGGGTGTTTATGATTGAAATTTTAGTGAAAATAATTGGAGTTTACGTTGCCACCCTTTGTTTTGCAATTTTGATCAACGTGCCACCGCGTGCTCTTAATCTAGGTGGATTGGTGGGGGTTGCCAGCTATTTAGTGTACCTAACCTACAATTCGATTTTTGGTGGTTACGTTGGTGGAAACGTCTTTGGAGCGTTTACGATTGGGATCTTGGGAATGCTGGCAGCTCGGTACAAAAAAATGCCAATCATCGTTTTTAACATTCCAGCGTTAGTTCCGCTTGTTCCCGGTGGACAGGCGTATGAAGTTATGAAATACATTGCAACGGGCAACACGCACTTAGCGTTTGTTTACTTAATGCAAGTCGCGATGATTGCAGGAGCGTTGGCGATTGGGTTCTTACTAGCCGAGTTGGCGATTCAACTGTTCTTTCACATCACCCATCTTTTGAAAGGAATCGTATCTTAATTGAAAGTAAAAACCACATTGACAAGCGACCAATGTGGTTTTTAGTTAGTTTGAAGCTGTTTGACAAAGTCTTGATAATCCTGCTCCTCACCGGTATCGGTGATTTGAATATTATCGAGGTTGGCGTTTCTTAGGTCACCTTCACTAATATTTAACTCATTAGTAAAAGTCGCATTTCCAATCAAATGAAGATCGTAGTGAACCCCACTGCGTTTTATGTGAGTTTTTACCATACCACCTGGATTATAAATATTGACGGTTTCGTCAAAGTCCGAATCATGAGTTAAGATTTCATAAATTAGACTAGTGGCCGTCATTCCAGTCCCACAGGCATTTGTAAGACCTACACCCCGTTCGAAGGTTCGAACGAAAAGTTCATTTTGATCCATAACGTTAGCAAAATTAACGTTGACGCCGTCCGTAAAGTACTTGTTTTTTCCGTTTAGCATTTTGCCTAGCTTAACTAAATCGTCTGATTTAACTTGATCCATACTCATAAAACTAATGAGATGAGGATTAGGCACTGCGACCGCTGAATAATCTAGTCCAGAAATGAAATCATTGACTGGCTGATCTAACAGTGGTGTTTTGATATTTTCAAGGGGCAGACTCTTAGCGTCAAATGAGATTGGTGAGATCTGAACACTAAAGGCGGGAACTCCAGGTGCAATGTCACTCTCTTTTGTCACATCTAGATCTGCATCGTTGGTTTCAACCTTGAAAGCATCCTGACCAAACTTTTGTGACAAGTACCGAGAAACGGTCCGAAGTCCGTTTCCACACATTGAAGCTTCACTGCCATCGGCGTTAAAGACTCGCATTTTCCCCAGTGCATTGGGGTGGTTTGATGAATCAACTACCAAGACCCCATCGGCGCCGTTTAAAATGTGATTTTTGGGGTCTGAAATGGTTTGAGCAAGTTTTTTAAGTTCCGAGTCAGTTAGTTTTTGGTCTAATTCGGTTTGATCCAAAATAAAGAATTGATTTTCGGATCCATGTACTTTAAGTAATTTAGTCATAATTTAGTCTCCTAATAAATTAGTCGGTTGTTGTCAAAGAAGTTTCTGTAAATTAGCTTGACGGCTTTATCTGAATCTTTAATGTCAGTTCCAAGCATCACAGAAATCTTGGAAGCTCCTTGATTAATCATGTGAATGGAGATGCCATTGTCGGTTAGTGGTCGAATGATTTTTTCAATGGTGTGATTATCAGACTGCATTCCCTCCCCAACGATCATGATGATGGCATAGTCATTAATCCAACGAATTTGATCGGGATGAAGGGCATCTTTGATTTCTCTTGTAATTTCTTTGACGATATGGTCATTTAGTTGGGCCTTATCAAAGATAATGGTCAGGTCATCAATTCCAGAAGGCATGTGTTCGTACGACACGTTGTATTTGTACAGAATTTTGAGAATCTTAAGGGTAAAACCTACTTGTTTGTTAAGCAGATAGCGATGAATGTACAGTGCTGAGAAGTGCTTGGCACTGGCTACCCCAGTAATTACGCGAGTTGGTTGAAATTTATTTTCAGGAACAATCAGGGTTCCGGGTAAATCAGGGGCCGATGTATTTTTCACGTTGATCGGAATTCCGACCTGAATTGCTGGAATGATGGCTTCATCATGAAAGACTGAGAAACCAGCATACGAGAGTTCTCTCATTTCTCTATAAGTCATTACGTCGATAGCTTTCGGGTTTTTAACCACCCTCGGGTCAACCGAATAGATTGCGTTGACATCGGTAAAGTTTTCGTATAGAT
This sequence comes from Fructilactobacillus sp. X7R4C1, assembly GCF_059901115.1. Taxonomy (NCBI): domain Bacteria; kingdom Bacillati; phylum Bacillota; class Bacilli; order Lactobacillales; family Lactobacillaceae; genus Fructilactobacillus; species Fructilactobacillus sp. X7R4C1. The sequence continues at coordinate 100,994 of NZ_JBWXVD010000001.1, read as the reverse complement.
CAGCTTGAAGCCCACGAGCTACGATTGAGCCGGTAATATCGGAACCACCTCTTGAAAAGGTAGCGATTTGATTATCATCATTGACCCCAAAAAATCCTGGAAAGATCATTTTTTCTTTAACGTCACGAAATCTTCTGATGTTTCCGTAGGTAACTGGATTGATTTGCGCATCGGCAACGTCGCCGGTGACTTTAAAACCAATTTCTTTTGGATCCATAAACCTTGCGGGAATTTTAAGTTGGTTTAGAATCATCGTCAACATTTGCGCGTTGAGATATTCTCCCTGAGCTTTAAAGGTACTCATTAGATGAGCAGAATCCGGAAACGATTGATTAGGTAATTCTCTTAACTGTGAGACAATTTGAGTAATCTGTTTCGTCTGAACGTTAAATGATTCACCAATTTCTTGATAGCGATCAATAATTTGATTAAGAATGTCAGAAAAGTCTTCATGGTTAAGAACTTTGTTAGCATACTCGATTAATAAGTCGGTAACTTTCACGTCACCTTTGAAGCGAGTTCCGGGAGCAGAAACAACGACTGCCTTCCGATCTGGATCTGATTTGATGATATTAATTACCTTTTGAAATTGGGCTCCGTTAGCTAGTGAGCTCCCACCGAATTTGGTTACTTTCATGAATTATTCATCCTTAAGAATTTAATTAAATTGAATTGTAGCATTAATTTTTAATTTATCAATCTTGGAATCCAAAATATGTGAAATAGTTATTAATTTAGATGATATTAATTGACGAACAAGTCAAAATGGGTTATATTTTTAACAAATTTAAATAGAGGTTGCAGGTAACAAGATTAGCTAATGGAGATTTACTCGTCGAAGAAGTTAGTGAAAGGGTTGTTTGCCGAAGCACTCTGTCAGAGTAGTGGCACTGGTGCTGGGACGTGATTTAATAAATCGCGGACTGTCGCAGATATTCTGCGGGGAGCTATTCAAGAATATTTGATCAAATAATGTCAAATTAATTATTTTTAGATCTTTTTGTTCAACTCCTGAGCAAAAAGATCTTTTTTTATAAATTATTTAAGAGGTGCGAGATGAAGTCGGTTATTGATAAGCAAGATATAAGAAATCATGATTTGTACATTGGTGGGATTAAGGCCAGTGATTTAGCAAAAGAATATGGAACACCCCTAGAGGTTTATGACGTTAGTAAGATCAGGAGTCAAATTGAAAAATTTAAACGGGTTTTTGAGGACCGTAAAGTTAAATACTCGGTTAATTATGCTAGTAAGGCGTTTGCCACGGTTGGAATGTATCAAATTGTGAAGCAAGAGGGAGCTGGAATTGACGTAGTTTCCGGTGGCGAGTTGTACACTGCACTTCAAGCTGACTTTCCGATGGCACGGGTCAGTTTTCACGGCAACAATAAATCAAAAGACGAACTAACGATGGCTGTCAAAAACGGAGTGGGAACGATTATGTTGGATAATTTCCATGAAATTGAGTTACTCCACGACGTGCTAGAAGAGCAAGATAAAAACATCGACGTGATGTTACGGATTACCCCTGGTATTTCAGCTCATACTCATGAGTACATCCAAACGGGTCAGGTCGACAGTAAGTTTGGATTCGATCTGGCATCAGGACAAGCTGATGAAGCTTTACAAAAGGTCCTTTCTGAGAAGCGAATGAATATGAAAGGGGTTCATGCTCACATTGGGTCTCAGATTTTTTCACCCGAAGGCTTTGTGGGAGCTGCCGATAAACTTGTTGATGTAATGAAGCACTGGCATGACGATTTTGATTACACGGCGAAAGTAATCAACGTTGGTGGTGGTTTTGGTATTCAATACACCGACGAAGAACATCCCGTCGCCCCAGAGGACTTCGTTTCAGCCATTGTGGATGAGATTAAAGAAAAAACGACTGAGGCTGATTTACCAACTCCATCAATTTGGATTGAACCGGGCCGTTCAATCGTCGGTTCAGCAGGTTATAGTTTGTACACAATTGGTTCCAGAAAAGATGTCCCCGGGATTAAGTCGTACGTTTCCGTTGATGGTGGGATGGGTGATAACATTCGGCCAGCTTTATATGAAGCAGACTATGAAGGCGCTCTTGCAGGCAATGTTGATGGAAAGCCGGTTGAAACCGTCCGAATTGCCGGGAAATACTGTGAATCAGGTGATATCTTGATTAAGAATCAACCGCTCCCAAAGAGCCAACCGGGAGACATTTTTGTAATCTTCAACACCGGGGCTTACGGATACTCAATGGCTTCCAACTATAATCGAAATCCACGGCCAGCCGTTGTGTTTGTTGAAGATGGTAAAGCACAGTTAGCGGTCCAACGTGAGAGTTATGCGGACCTGACCCACTTAGATAAGAAATTAAAGGAGAACTAGAAGATGGCACAATTAGATGCACAGTCAATCATTAAATTTATTTCTAACTCAGACAAAAAGACCCCAGTCAAGGTTTATTTGAAAGGTAAGTTAGGAAAAATCAAATTTCCTAAGGGAATTGAGAATTTTACCACTAACAAAACTGGTGTCATTTTTGGCGACTGGGCTAACGTTTCTAAATTTCTTAAAAAGAATAAAAAATTAATCAGTAGTTATGAAATTGAAAGTGATGCACGAAATTCTGCCGTTCCATTACTTGATACCAAGAACCTAGACGCTCGGATCGAACCTGGTGCTATTATTCGTGATCAGGTCTCAATTGGAAAGCATGTTGTCATAATGATGGGAGCTTTAATCAACATTGGAGCTGAGATTGGTGATGATTCTATGATTGACATGGGGACCATCCTGGGTGGTCGTGCGATCGTTGGAAAGCATTGTCACATCGGTGCTGGTGCTGTTTTGGCCGGTGTGATTGAACCAGCTAGTGCTAAACCGGTTCGAATTGACGATAACGTCTTAGTTGGTGCTAATGCGGTTGTGATTGAAGGCGTTCATGTTGGTGAGGGTGCAGTGATTGCTGCTGGCTCAGTGGTTTTGCATGATGTTGAACCTAATACCATGGTAGCCGGGGTTCCTGCTAAAAAGATCAAGGACATCGACACTCAGACCAAGTCTAAGACTAAACTTGAAGACGACTTAAGGAAGTGATGAATGTGTCAAATAACCCGACCAAGTTGAGTGACGATGATCTCCTTGAAATTTATCGTCATCTTCACCAAATTCCAGAATTAGCGATGCATGAATTTCAGACCCATGAATATCTAAAAGAAGTCATTGATAAGTTTAAAACGGACTACATGGAAGTTAATGTACCAGAAAAGTTACCAACGGCGATTTTGGTGCTGGTCCATGGAACTGATCCCAAGCGCACCATTGGATACCGAACGGATATTGATGCGTTACCAGTTAAGGAAAAAACGAATTTAACGTTTGTGTCAAAAAATGATGGTGTGATGCATGCGTGTGGTCATGATATCCACATGACGGTTGCGTTGAGTATCTTGAATTACTATGCTGCTCATCAACCCCAAGATAATTTGTTAGTTTTTTTTCAACCAGCTGAAGAAAGTGAAAATGGCGGTAAGGTGGCATACGAGGATGGTATTTTTACCGGGAAGTGGCATCCAGATGAATTTTATGGTCTACATGACAACCCCCAGCTTCCGGTTGGGGCAATCGGTTGTCGGATGGGTACACTGTTCGCTGGGACAACCGAGGTCAACGTTGACCTGATCGGAAAAAGTGGTCATGCTGCTTATCCGCAGGATGCAAACGACATGATTGTGGCCGCCAGTCAGTTTATTAATCAGGTTCAGACGATTGTATCAAGGAGTGTTGATCCGATTGAAGGCGGGGTTGTTACCTTTGGAAAAATGGAAGCCGGTACCATTCGAAATGTGATCGCTGGTCATGCTCGAATTGAAGGAACGATTCGGGGTCTGACCCAGAAAATGATTGAGTTGATTGATAAGCGGTTAAAAGAAGTCGCTAATGGGATTTCAGTGAGTTACGACTGCCAGGTTAAACTCAACCTGAATCAGGGCGGTTATTTGCCAGTCGAGAATAATCCGAAGTTAACCAGTAATTTTATTGATTACATGGAAAAACAAAAAAACGTTGATTTTATTAACACGATGCCCGCAATGACGGGAGAAGATTTTGGTTATTTGTTGTCAAAAATCCCCGGAACAATGTTTTGGTTGGGAATTGATGACCCAAAGTCTCAGCTTCATGAGGCGACGCTTACCCCCAATACAAAGGCAATTGCGATTGGAAGTAGAGCCATTATCGGATTTTTGAATTATCGAATGCAACAAGGAACAAAAAAATAGGGGAGATCATAATCATGGTAGAAAAAGCAGATTTATTAACGGCCATCGTCACCCCGTTTGGCAATGACGGTGAGGTTGATATTACACAGCTTAAGAAGCTGATTAAACATTTGGTTGATACGGGGACCAATGGATTTGTGGTCGGCGGAACGACTGGTGAAACTCCGACATTATCTGAAGACGAAAAATTAAAACTGTACGGTGAATTTGGCAAGATTGTGGGCGATCAGTATCCGGTAATTGCAGGGACTGGTTCAAACAATACCCGACAAACGGCTGAGTTTAACCAGAAAGTGATGCAATTAGATGGGATTGATTATGGCTTGGTGGTTGTGCCTTATTACAACAAACCCGACCAACGGGGCATGAAGGAACACTTTAAGTACGTTGCCGATCATTCAGATAAACCAATCATCATCTATAACATTCCTGGACGAACGGGCGTGAACATGGATAAGGAAACGGTCGTGGAATTATCCGAATACAATAACATTGCTGGAATTAAGCAGTGTGGCTCACTTCCTGATATGGAATACATCATTTCCAACACTCCAGATGATTTTCTGGTTTACAGTGGTGAAGATCCACAAGCACTAGCAACTAAGATGCTTGGTGGTGATGGAGTGATTTCGGTTGCTTCCCATGTCTATGGTAAGCAATTAAGGGGAATGTACGATGATTTAGATCAGGGGGATTACAAAGCAGCTGGCAAGCTTCAACGTTGGTTAACACCAAAGATGCAGGCGCTATTTATGTATCCTTCACCATCACCGACTAAAGCAGCTTTAAATGCTAATGGTTTAAATGTGGGTGGTTGTCGTTTACCAATTGCAACCCTAAATCAAGATGAGAAAAAAGAATTGGCAAAAGCACTAGACGTTGATTCTTTAGGAGACATTTTAAATGATTAAAGTATTAGTAGCAGGCTTTCGTGGCTCAATGGGCCAAAAGGCCGTTAAGATGATTGAAAAGAATGGTGATTTTAATTTGATAGGCGTATATGACCCGAAAGCGAACGATTTGAGTCCTGAAAGTTATGATTTACCAAAAGACGTAAAAGTTTATAACGATTTTGATCAGATTAAGGGACCAGATGTAGACGTTTGGGTTGATTTTACGGTTCCAAAAGCAGCTTATCCAAACACTAAATTTGCCTTGGATCATGGGATTCATCCGGTTATTGGAACCAGTGGGTTAAGTGATGATCAACTAGCTGAATTGCAAAAATTAGCGGACAATGAAAATGTGAGTGGGATTATTGCACCGAACTTTGGAATTTCAGCGGTATTGTTAATGAAATTTGCTAAAGAGGCAGCTCAGTATTTCCCTAATGCAGAGGTGATCGAGATGCATCATCAGGATAAAAAGGATGCTCCGTCTGGGACCGCCATTAATACGGCCAAGTTAATCAGTGAGGGAAGAAAGAAACGACCCAAAGCTTTATCCACTGAGGAAACCCTAAAGGGTGCTCGTGGAGCCGAGTATGATGGAGTTCCGATTCATTCCGTTCGGCTTCCTGGATATGTTGCTCATGAACAGGTGCTGTTTGGCGGAGATGGTGAAGCACTCACCATTCGTCAAGATTCCTTTGATCGTGATTCATTTATGAATGGTTTAAGGGTTGCCATTGAGAGAGTTGACGGTTTAGATGGGTTAGTTGTTGGATTAGAAAATATTTTATAGAGGGGCAAGTAGTAATGAAAGAGTATAATGTCGCAATTTTAGGTGCCACTGGCGCCGTTGGAACACGTCTCATGGATAAGTTAGCTGAATCAAGTATCCCGGTTAAAAGTCTGAAATTGTTGGCTTCTAAAAGATCCGCTGGGAAAAAGCTCGAGTATCAAGGTGACGAGTTAACCGTCGAAGAGGCTACTCCCGACTCATTTAACGGTGTTGATTTAGTCCTTGCTTCAGCTGGCGGTTCGGTTTCCAAAAAATTGTTACCAGAAGCCGTGAAGCGTGGTGCCGTTGCGGTTGACAACACGAGTGCGTTTCGAATGGACCCGGATGTTCCCCTGGTTGTGCCAGAAGTGAACCCAGATGCTTTAGAGAATCATCATGGGATCATTGCCAATCCAAACTGTTCCACCATTCAAATGGTAGTGGCGTTAGAGCCGATTAGAAAGCAGTTTGGGTTGAAACAAATTATTGTTTCTACTTATCAAGCTGCTTCAGGTGCCGGTCAGAGTGGACTTGATGAATTAAAAGATGAAGCGCAAGAACACCTTGATGGCAAAAAGATGGATGCTCACATTTTCCCAGTCAAAGGTGAAAAGGAACATTATCCGCTAGCGTTTAACCTTTTACCCCAAATCGATGTGTTTGAAAAAGACGGTTATACTCACGAAGAGTGGAAGATGATTCACGAAACGAAGAAAATCATGCTGAATGATATGGATTCTGGAGATATTAAGGTGACTGCTACCTGTGTCAGAGTTCCAGTGGAGATTTGTCACGGTGAGTCAGTTTATTTCACGGTCAAGGATGAAAAAGCCGCCAGTCGTGAAAAGATCCAAAGGATTTTAAATGATGCTCCGGGAGTAACTCTTAAAGATGATCCCAAAAAACAACTCTACCCACAACCAATCGACGCTGCTGGCAAAGAAGATACATATGTCGGAAGAGTTCGACCGGACCAAGAAAATGGTGATGCCTATAATATGTGGGTGGTAGCCGACAATTTATTAAAGGGTGCTGCACTAAATACGGTCGAAATTGGCGAAGAATTAGTTAAAAGAGATTTGATTTAATGATTGAATTTCTTGATGATGATAGGGAAGAGGATTAACATGCCTACTTTAAATGAAAACTTGCAAAATCGGTTTAACAAGAATTTAACTCAACTGCAACCATCAGCAATTCGAGCTTTTTCGGAGTCGATATCTGATATTGACGGGTTGATTATGCTATCAGTGGGAGAACCAGGATTTAACACCCCTGAACACGTTAAAAAAGCAATGATGAAGAGTATTGAAGATAATCACTCGCATTATTCTCCTCATAAAGGAATCAAATCTTTAAGAGATGCCATCAGCAACTTTATGGCAAAGAAATATAATTTAAAGTATGATCCTGATACTGAAGTAATGGTTAATATGGGAGCAACCGAAGCGCTTGCTTCGTCGATTCTTTCCACGGTTAATCCTGATGATGAAGTTTTGATTCCAGCACCTTTCTATCCCCTATACGAGTCATTAGTACGTTTTGCTGGTGGGAAACCCGTGTTTATTGATACGTCCACTTCTGATTTTGTTTTAACACCTAAAGAATTGGATGAGGTACTCTCAAATCATCCCAGTGCTAAAGCGTTGATCTTAAATTATCCAAATAATCCAACGGGGGTTGAATACACACCAGAGCAGTTAAAAGCCCTTGTCCCAATTCTGAAACAACATTCACTCTTTGTGATTACCGATGAGATCTATAGTGAGTTAACCTATGGTATTAAACATCATTCACTGGCAGAGTATTTACCTGATCAAACGATTGTAATTAATGGAGTGTCTAAATCTCACGCAATGACTGGTTATCGACTGGGGTTCACGGTTGGACCCGCTGAATTTATCACTCAGGCTAATAAGATGCATGGTTATTTAGTTTCTTCACCATCAGACCCTGCTCAGTATGGTGCACTTGAGGCACTTAAGAATGGGATGGATGATGCTTTTTCGATGCGAGATGAATACCAAAAGAATCGGGATGAGGCCATTTTCCGGCTAAAGAAGATGGGGCTTGATCCGATTGATCCTACCGGAGCGTTTTATATTTTCGTAAAAATTCCAGCAAATTATGGAAATGATGACGTTCGTTTTGCCAAGGATTTAGCGCAAAACGCTAAAGTTGGGGTAATTCCCGGATCAGCGTTTGGTGACGGTGGTAAAGGCCACGTTCGGATTTCCTACGCTGCTTCTAGTGACGATTTAAAGGAAGCACTAAGTCGGATGGAAAATTATTTAAGTTAATGTAATTATTAAAAAAGCGGAATTAGACAAATGTCTAATTCCGCTTTTGTTTAAAATTGTTTAAAGATGCAGGTAAGTTCCAAGGAAAAAACTAATCATCAAGATGATGAAGACGATGGTAGTAATGATGACGTACATTTTATCGTGTTCTTTATAAAATGAATAGATTGATACGACCACCCTTAGAACCGGCGTTAAGATTAAAGCAAAAACGCCTAACATCATGATGGAATAGGGTTTTAATTGAATGATTCCCTTTAGCAGTTGACCAAAGGAGGTTAGGTAATAGTGACTACCAAACCCCGTTGTTCCGGTAACAAGGTACAAGAAAAGTCCAAAGATCATGATGATGACAGAAACAATCACCCCAATACGCATGATTTTTCCGATAAGTTTTTCGATTCGAATATTTTCAGCTTCTTGATTTTTTTCACTTTGATTTACATTATTTTGAGTGCTCATGATAAGAAGTTCACCCCAAATCCTTTAAGAATCATTTGAACGCCAAGGTAAATTAGGATGGGAATAAAAATAATTCGAATTAACTTGGAAGGCATGATTTGCATTACACGTGACCCGACGGTGGCTCCAACGATAATTCCAAGCGCCAGTGGAACGGCGATCTGAGGCAAAATTGATCCGTTAAAAAAGTAAATGGTGGCACTGGCTGCTGCCGTGACTCCCATCATTAAATTACTGGTGGAACTCGATGGTTTGAGTGGCATCTTCATGAAAGTATCCATCGCAATTACCTTAAAGGCACCGGATCCAATTCCCAGTAAGCCACTGGCAATTCCGGCGCCAAACATTACGGTTAAACCAGCTGGAACGTTTGTTACCTTATAGTCAATCTGCTTTTTTAGGTTTTTATCGTAGTAAGAACCATTTAGCTTGAGTTCTTTTGCAATTTTATCTTCACTGGTTGTATTCGTTTGAACCTGTTTGCCCCAAATCTTTTTAACCATATTTAGACCGGAAAAGAAGAGTAACAGGCCAAATAAAATGTAGAGAAAGATTGGATTGATCACTCCAGTTAGTAAAGCACCAGCAACGGCCCCAATGGAAGTAGCAATTTCTAGAAACATGGCTACCCGTAAGTTTAAGACGTTGTCTTTTAGATAGGCGATCGTTGCTCCTGAACTGGTAGCAATCACGGCAATGATACTTGCACCAATCGCATACTTAATGTCGAGATTAAATCCGATGGTTAAAACCGGTGTAATGATCATCCCACCACCGATTCCTAGGATTGAACCCAAAACACCCGCAAAAACTCCTACCAGTAACATGATAATAAGGTTATGAATCATTAATAAAACTCCAATCTGTAAAATTCATGGTGCAATTATATCACACTAATCACGGCGATTTTGGCGCTTCTCTCAATCGATTAATCGATATTATGTTATACTTTTTTTATATGAATTCTTGGAGGTATGGCATTTATGATGATTGGAAGGGACGTTAGTCGTCCGTACAAATTAACAATTGCGTTTCTCTTATCGTTAATCCTGACGATTGGAGTCAAAATGAGTTTTGGCTACGTTGACTTTTTAGATTCAATGATAATTGGAACCATTCAAGGGTACCCGTCTTCATTTGAAGAAACCATTTTCTCAATGATTAGTTTTGTCGCGAGTCCCAAGATGGATATTGTGTGGATACTTATAATTGCTGTTTTGTTGTGGTGGTTTAAGTATAAAATACCGGCATTCTTTTCGTTGGTACTGGTTTTTGGTGGAGATGCCATTGGATTTGTGATTAAACACATCGTAGCCAAGCCTCGTCCTTCAATGCATTTGCCGGGTGACACTGGCTTTAGTTATCCTAGTGGACATGTTTTAGGAGCTTTTCTAGTGATTAGCGTTCTGTGGATCATAGTGGTTCCAATGATTAATCGACAATCAACTAAATGGATTATTAGAACTATTTTAGCAATTGTTCTTTTCCTAGTGATGATCTCACGGGTTTATCTGAATGCCCATTTTCCTTCAGATACCGTTGGTGCCGCCTTAATTGCTTACACATGGCTTCAAGTTTGTGAATATGGGTACGTAAAGTGGGCCAAGGAGCTAAGTACAACAAAGATTTTTCAGAATACAATTTACTAATTTCATGAAAGTGATTGATAATCGTTAACTTATCACTTATACTTTACTTATAATGAAATATGAATTCTAAGAAGAGGCGCGACTTTTATCAGTAATTTGCCAGAGATTCACTTAATCGATGAGGGCTTATGAAAGGGAAAGTTGCCGAAACTGATCACGTGGTAAATGATTGGTTGGGTTTTGATTTAATAAGTCAAGGACTGTCGTGTGTTGCACGGAGAGCTTTCTAAGATTACGATTAGTAAGAATTTGTGGACTCTTTTGGAAGTTATTCAAGAGGGTCTTTTTCTTTGTCGTTTTGTTATTGGGTTTCTTCTTAATTATTTAGGAGGAGAATTTATGTCTGAAAAAAATGGAAACGGACAGGTGAAGCGGGGATTAAAGTCTCGTCATGTGTCTATGATCGCCCTTGGTGGTTGTATTGGAACCGGTCTTTTTGTGACTAGTGGTGGAGCAATTCACAATGCTGGTCCCGGTGGTGCGTTAGTAGCATATGTATGTATGGGAATCATGGTTTATTTTTTGATGACTAGTTTGGGAGAAATGGCCACTAATATGCCAGTCTCTGGATCATTTGCTACATATTCAGCTAAGTACGTTGATCCAGCTTTAGGGTTTGCAATGGGTTGGAACTACTGGTTTAACTGGGCAATTACAGTGGCGGTTGACGTTAGTACGGTGGCAATCGTCATGCAATTCTGGCTGCCACATTTTCCGAGTTGGATTTGGAGTTTAGCGGCTCTGTCACTGATTTTGTTGATTAACATCTTATCCGTCAAGGCGTTTGGAGAAACTGAGTTCTGGATGTCTTTGATCAAAGTGATCACGATTTTTATCTTTCTAGCCGTCGGAATTTTGACCATTTTTGGAATTATGGGTGGTCACTTTATTGGAATGAGGAACTTTACCTATAAGCAGGCTCCCTTCGTAAACGGGATTCCCGGCATTCTGAGTGTTTTCGTAATTGCTGGATTCTCATTTCAAGGAACTGAGTTAGTTGGAATTACAGCTGGAGAGTCAGAAAACCCACGGGAGACGGTCCCAAAAGCAATTCATGAAGTATTTTGGCGCATCATTTTATTCTATATTCTGGCAATTGTTGTGATCGCTGCAATTATTCCATATACTAGTCCCGATTTGTTGGGATCAAGTGCTTCAGATGTTGCCATTAGTCCGTTCACGATTGTGTTTGAACGTGCCGGATTAGCTGGAGCTGCAAGTATTATGAACGCGGTCATCTTGACCTCCGTGATTTCTTCAGCCAACTCTGGGATGTATGCCTCAACGCGAATGTTGTATTCGATGGCCGATGAAGGTTATGCTCCAAAAGTTTTTGGCAAAGTATCTAAGCGTGGAATTCCGGTGTTAGCGCTCTTAGCAACCATGGTGATTTCGTTGTTGACTTTTATGACAAGTATCTTTGGATCTAAGATTTACATGTGGTTAGTGGCTGCTTCCGGGTTGACTGGATTTATTGCTTGGTTCGGGATTGCTCTTTCACATTATCGGTTTAGAAGGGCGTTTATAAAACAAGGACACAAAGTTTCAGAACTTAAATACCATGCGACTTGGTTCCCGGTCGGTCCAATTATCACTTTAATCCTGTGTATCGTTGTTATTTGTGGTCAAGATATTGGTGCCTTTGCTCACTTCAACTTATTTGAGATTGCGGTCACGTATATGAGTGTTCCGTTGGTTATCATCTTGTATTTTGGGTACAAATTTGTTCATCATACCCATATCATTCCCCTCGATCAAGTGGATGTCTCGCCTTCAGAAGATTATACGGATGAAATTAAAAAGAATGAAAGCTAGTCTTAAATTCATGATTTTTAAATGGTACAATTACAATTGCAAATTCTTTAAATTAGTCTAAGGGGATCAAATAAATGATTGTATTATCAGGAACTATTGGAGCAGGGAAGACCACGTTAACGACATTATTGGCTGAGAAATTAAACTCACCATCCTATTACGAGTCCGTTGATGATAATAAGATTCTTCCGTTGTTTTACAAAGACCCAAAAAAGTATGCTTTTTTGCTTCAGATTTATTTTTTAAATAAACGTTTGGACAGCATTAAGGAAGCTTCTTCTGATAAGTACAGTGTGATGGATCGTTCAATCTTTGAAGATTCATTACTGTTTCATCTAAATGCTGACCTTGGTCGAGCAACTGAAACAGAAGTTCAAATTTATGATTCTTTATTAAAGAACATGATGGAACCGATCCCTAACGGTAAATATAAGAAAATACCGGACCTACTGATTTATATTGATATTTCTTTTGATACGATGCTTAAAAGAATTAAAAAGCGTGGAAGAAAATACGAACAAATCGATAATGACGGTAGTTTGTATGAATATTATCGTGAATTAAACCAGAGATATTCAAAATGGTACGAGGATTATAACTTGTCTCCCAAAATTAGGATTAACGGGGATAAGTATGATTTTGTCGAAGATGCGGATGCGAGAACCAAAGTATTAAAGAGACTTTCTGACAAAATTCAAGAAGTATTAGGATAATTTAAGAGATTATTGTATAATTGACGCAACAAGTAAACGTGACGTGCCCATTAAGTAGAATCACAGAGAGACAATGTTGGTGAAAATTGTCATTTGAAAATTCCAGCACGTATTTCGGGCGGCCAATCCCGCACGGCAATTATCGTTATTAATTAATCGAGTGCCTTAATTGGAACTTGGGTGGTACCGCGAAAAGACTTTCGTCCCAACATGACGAGGGTCTTTTTGTGTCTTTTAAGGGAGGAAATTAAAATGTTAGATATGAAGTTGATTAGAAGTAATCCGGACTGGTATAAAGGAAAGCTAGCCGAGCGAAATGTGCCTGGCGAAGTGATTGACAATTTACTTAGAAAAGATTCAGAACGGCGTGATCTAATCGTTAAAAGTGAGTCGCTTAAAGCGGAACGAAATGAGGTATCTGAGAAAATTTCACAGCTCAAGCGCAATAAAGAGGACGCAAATGATCAAATTACCAGAATGCGTGAAGTTGGAAAAGAGATCAAAGCGCTGGATGAAAAGCTAGAAACTATCAAAGCCGAACAACATGATATTGAGGCTCATTTACCCAATGTTCCTGCTGATGAAGTTCCCGTTAGTCTCACCGAAGAGGGTTCAAAAGAGTTAAGACGAATTGGTGAACCACGGAAGTTTGATTTCACCCCTAAACCCCACTGGGAAATTGGCGAAGACTTAGATATTTTAGATTTCAAGCGAAGTGCTAAGGTATCAGGAAGTCGTTTCGTATACTATCTAGGTGCAGGAGCCAAATTAGAACGTGCGGTATATAATTTCTATTTGGATCAAAACACCGATGCTGGTTACACCGAAGTCTTACCCCCATACATGGTTAATTCTGATTCAATGTTTGGGACCGGTCAGTTTCCTAAATTCCTAGAAAATAAGGCTGGATTTGAGATTAAAGATAGTGACTTGACCATGATTCCGACTGCTGAAGTTCCACTGGTTAATTTCTATCGCGACGAAGTCATTTCTGAAGAGAAGTTACCAGTAAAATTCACCGCCTTGACCCCAGCGTTTAGATCAGAAGCAGGAAGTGCCGGAAAAGATACCCGGGGCTTAATTCGATTGCATCAGTTTAACAAAGTTGAAATGGTTCAGTTTACCAAGCCCGAGGAGTCTTGGGATGCTTTAAAGGAAATTACGCATCAAGCAGAGACATTACTTCAGAAACTCGGTCTGCCTTATCATGTCATCACGCTAACGTCAAGTGACATGAGCTTCACTGCCGCTGAAACTCATGATCTTGAAGTATGGATGCCAGCTCAAAATCGGTACCGCGAAATTTCAAGTTGTTCTAACACGCTTGATTTTCAGGCAAGACGGGCTCACATTCAGTACAGAGATGAGAACGGCAAATTGCAGTACGTTCATACGTTAAATGGTTCTGGCTTAGCCGTTGGTAGAACGGTTGCAGCTATCCTTGAAAACTATCAAAATGAAGATGGAACGGTGAATGTGCCCGAAGTTCTTCAACCTTATATGCATGGGATGAAGAAGATTGTAAAAAATGAAAAATTTTAACAAAAATAGTAGAAATCAATAAGACATTCCGGTATAATAATATTTGTTGTATGACTGGTTTGAGAAGAATTGATCGTTGAGGCGTAACCAATTTGTTCTTGACGCTTAAACATCAAAATGATATTATTTAATAGTTGTCGTTGCGCTTTATCGCAATGATATCTATCAATGGAGGATTAGCTCAGCTGGGAGAGCATCTGCCTTACAAGCAGGAGGTCACAGGTTCGATCCCTGTATCCTCCATTTGAGCCGTTAGCTCAGTTGGTAGAGCATCTGACTTTTAATCAGAGGGTCGGCGGTTCGAACCCGCCACGGCTCATTGCCAGTAACACATTATTATGCGGGCGTGGCGGAACTGGCAGACGCGCTAGATTTAGGTTCTAGTGTCTTAGGACGTGGGGGTTCGAATCCCTTCGCCCGCATTGATTTTTCGCCGACTTAGCTCAGTTGGCTAGAGCGCTTCACTAGTAATGAAGAGGTCGTAGGTTCGAATCCTATAGTCGGCATATGCGGAAGTAGTTCAGTGGTAGAACGCCACCTTGCCATGGTGGAGGTCGCGGGTTCGAATCCCGTCTTCCGCTTTTTTTGTTATCATACTGCCGGAGTGGCGGAATTGGCAGACGCACAGGACTTAAAATCCTGCGGTCAGTGATGACCGTACCGGTTCGATCCCGGTCCCCGGCATTTAAAATTTAAAACAGTAAGAGAGTCCTATTACTAGGACTCTCTTTTTTATTTAAAATATTGATTCAAGGTAGAAATACGGGTCCGACAGCGCTATCATAGAGTTAAATTGATGTTGTGATGTGGGTAATAAGTTGATTTCCATTTACATGACAAGTTAGAATTACGATAACGGTATGATTGATCAAATAAAGGAGAAGCGATATGAAACTCGAGAAAAAATCGCCTTATGGGCTTAATAACGTAAGTGCTTTACTTAATGACGTTTCAATGAATGATGATCAATTAATTCATGTTGGTGAGAAGATGAGTAATGATGCCAACATGGAAGCCATGCGGAATTTCAAAGCTAGAAAGCGGGACATTAAACCAATTTTGACTGAGCGTGATTCACTGCTACTTAGTGGACTTCTAGGATTAAAACGAGAACGAATGGCCAAAAATCCATTTTCTTTTTATCGGGGAAGCGTTGAGCTAATGAATCATGATTTAGGTACCATTCCCATGAGTGATATCAATCTGTTGATTGCGGGTGATGCTCACCTTGGCAACTTTGGTTTTTATGGTTCTCCAGAGCATCAACTTTTGTTCGATTTAAATGATTTTGACGAATCTCACGTAGGTCACTTTGAAGATGACTTATTACGTTTTCTAGTAAGTGCTTTATTGGTCGCGAAGCAACAAGGATTTGACATCACAAATGAAGTTAATCCGTTTTTAAGGGATGTCTTGGAGGCTTATCGTAGTGCCTTGGTCAGGATGACGGAGATTCCAGCCATGGATAAACTGACATTGCCTAATTCCATCAGAAATATTTCTAAGATTTTTGGTACATTAAAAGACGGTGAGAAGCATTTTAAAAAATCGTTTCAAAAAATTACCGCTAAGAGTATTAACAAGGCCCTTAGAAGTACTTCTGACTACGCTGTGGAAAAGTATACAACCGTTCTTAAAAACGGGGAACGGCGCTTTATTGATAATGAACCGGTTACGGTTCACATAGGAAAAAAAGATTATCAAAAAATTAGTGATGGACTCGATCGTTACTACAATCATACCAAGAGTGATATTCGTTTCTTTCTCTCTAACTTCCAGATTGTCGACATTGTAAGACACAGTGTTGGAGTGGGAAGTGTTGGCACTCTTTGCTTTTTAGTTTTACTAGAGGACGCTAACAATAATTACTTGGTTTTGCAGATTAAGCAAGCCCTTCCAATTTATAAAAACAATGTTATTGGTATGAACAAAAATGATTCATTGGGTGAAAATATTGTTGATTGTCAGCTGATTCTTCAAACTGCATCGGACCCATTTTTAGGATGGTTTAATACTAGTAATAAGAGTTACTACGTGCGTCAGTTTAAGGATATGAAGGGTTCCGTAAATCTTAATAAGTTGGATTTAGACGCTTTTAAGGATTACGTGTTAGTTTGTGTGATCTTACTTGCACGGGCACACAGTCAATCACCAACGTTTCCGATGATTATCGGGTACCTAAAAAATAGCGACAAGGTCAAAAAGTCATTCATTGAGTTCGCCAATGAATACATGAAACAAGTTGAGATTGATTATGATACGTTTATTAAGGATTTGAAATAACATGAAGAGAAATGAAGAGTATGTTGACTCGTGCTATAACCGGGATTTGAGTTGGACTTTATTTAATCGAAGAGTGATTAATCTAGCCACTGAATCGTTCACTCCGTTTTTGGAAAAGCTGAAGTTTTTAGCAATTGGGTCAAATAATTTAGATGAGTTTTATAGTGTCAGGGTTCCAAGCGTTCAAGGGCAAATGGAGCTTAGTGATAATGGGATTGAAAAAAAGTCTGGACTTCACTATAGCCAGATCCTGGATCAGATTCATGATCGTAATGATGAAAATTTTAAGATCCAATACAATGATTACGATAAATTAAATCAAGAATTAAAGGAGAGAGATGTTTGTTCGATTGAGTCGTATGCAGACCTTAATGACAAACAAAAGGATCAAGTCAATCAATACTTTATTAAGAAGATTCAACCATCACTTTCCTTTAAAGAGTTTGATGAAAATTATGATTTAAAGTTTCTTTCTAACAAGCAAATTGCGATTGGCGTCTTAGTCAAGGGTGATGATAAAAAAGCCATTCGGATTATTCCCCTTCCTTCTAAGTTTGACCGCTTACTTTCGGTTAAATCGAACGGGATTGATACGTATATCTTACTTGAAGATTTGATTAATCATAACCTCAAGCGTCTCTTCAATGGAAAAGAAATTACTGGAACGGTCGTCTTTAGAGTCACGAGAGACCTTGATGCCACCTTAGATGTTGAAAAAGAGGATAATAATTTTGAAACAATCTCTCGGATGCGTCAGTATCTTGTTGACCGGGAAAAAGGAAAGGTAACTCGATTTGAAGTTGAGGAATTTGATGGTAATACTGACGATGATTTCTTAAATGATTTTATTGATAAATTTAAGATTGAAAAGAATGCTATTTTTAAAATTCCTGGTCCCGTTGATTTAACTTATCTATTTGAGATCGTCAGTAAGTATTCGCCTGATTATCCAGAATATTGTTACGCAAAATTTAATCCTCGAACTTGGCCGACTTCCGCCTCAATCCTTTCGTACTTGGATCAAAAGGATCTCCTTATCCAATATCCATATGATTCGTTTACTCAGTTTTTGCAGTTCTTAAAAGAATCGGTCGAAAATCCTAAAACTGTTGCGATTAAACAAACCCTGTATCGGGTTTCAAAACACTCTGAAGTGGTTGATTTACTAGCAAAAGCCGCTCAAAAGGGAATTAAAACCACCGTTGTGGTTGAATTAAGAGCTCGTTTTGATGAAAAGAACAACTTGAAAGTAACTGAAAAACTGAAGAATGCTGGTGTTCATGTTATTTTTGGGAAAAAAGACATGAAAGTTCATAGTAAAACTTGTTTGGTGTTAACAAAAGAGGGCAATCACCCCAAGGGCTATATCCAGGTTGGAACGGGAAACTACAACATGCAAACCGCGAAGGGATTTGTTGATCTAAGTTTCTTTACCAGTAAGGACGATTATGTTCAAGACCTATCAAAATTTTTCGATTACTTGCAAGCTCTAGATGCCGCTCAACCCAGTTATCAAGTTTTATCAGCTTCTCCCCATCAAATTCAAGATCAAGTGATTGATGGGATCCAGGAAGTTAAAGAAAGTTATTTAAGAACCGGCAAAGGAGCAGTCTTTTTAAAGATTAACTCGTTGACTGATGTAGAAGTGATTTCAGCCATTTATGATGCGGCCAGAGTGGGTGTACCATTTAGGCTCGTTGTTAGAGGAGCTTGCTGTCTTAAACTTGGAATTTGCGGGAAAAAAGAAAAAATCGTGGTTTCAAGCATTGTTGGTGAGTTTTTGGAACATAGTCGAATTTATGGATTCTTCACTCAGGATGATTCTAAATTGTGGATATCTTCTGCTGATTTAATGACAAGAAACATGGATAACCGTGTCGAGCTAGCGGCACCAATTCTCGATCCAAAACTAAAACAACAGCTTTTAAACATCATCGACATTTACGCTCAAGATGATGTGGATGGGAGCTTTTTAAAGCCTGATGGGGAGTACTTTAAATTCAAGCATCCCAAAGGGAAGTCCGCCCAACAGACCTTCTTAAAGATTATCGATGATCCCAAATTAAATAATAAAAAGCACGTTTCTAAACGTCATGACATTCGGATTAACGTTAAAAACGATTCCAAATTAAAAAACGAGTGGTTTTATGTTTCGATTCTAGTCGTTACGATTATCGTAGTAGTGGGCGTGCTATTGTGGTGGTGAAAATAACCAGATGTTTCTGGTTATTTTTTTATTTTTCTTTTCCAAAATCGGATACTTCTGGTATAATAATATATGTTCGCTGATGAATTTGAACGTTTAATGCTTATATGCACCTATAGCGCAATTGGATAGAGTGTCTGACTACGAATCAGAAGGTTGTAGGTTCGACTCCTACTAGGTGCATTCATCGGGAAGTAGCTCAGCTTGGTAGAGCACCTGGTTTGGGACCAGGGGGTCGCAGGTTCGAATCCTGTCTTCCCGATTTTTATATACTTTTTAATATTTAAGCATCGGGAAATAGCTCAGCTTGGTAGAGCGCCACGTTCGGGACGTGGAGGTCGCAAGTTCGAATCTTGTTTTCCCGATTTTTTTATTACCTTGGTTTCCAAGAGTATTTACTTGGAATTTACAAATCTTCTTTGTATAATAATAGTCAACATTAGTCAGAGATGAGATGAGTTTATGGCAAGCCGTAATATATCGGACATTATTGAAGATTATTTGAAGGATATGCTAGGTGATAATGATCAAGAACGAGTCGAAATTCGTCGATCGGACATTGCCAATCATTTTGACGTGGTGCCCTCGCAAATTAACTATGTAATTAAAACACGTTTTACGTTGCGTAATGGTTATTTAGTTGAGAGCAAACGTGGTGGTGGTGGTTACATCAGGATTGAAAAAATCAACTTAATGGATAATTCGGATGTCCTAGACAGTTTGATTGATTCAATTGGTGATGAAATTTCCGAAAAGGATGAAGAATCAATTTTAACCACCTTATATGCTAATGGAGTCATTACCGAGAAAGAGGAGAACATGATTGCTGCTATTTTAAAGAAAGAGGCAATTAGACTACCTGATCAAGCAATGGAATATCAGGTTAGAGCGAGTGTTTTAGAGGCTTTACTTTACCGGCTTAAATATGAGTGTTAGTTTGATTATGGATTATGATTTAAAGAGAAATGAAGGGAGATTTGCATATGCATAATTTATTTACCCCTAGTGCAAAAAACGTTTTGGTAATTGCCCAAGAACAAGCTAAGAGTTTCCAGCATCAAGCTGTCGGAACCGAACACATGTTACTGGCACTTACCATTGAGAAGAATGGGATTGCTTATCAAACTCTCCAACAACTTGCCGTCAGCGAGGCGGACGTTAGAGAAGAAATTGAGCAGTTGGCTGGATACGGTAATTTAAAGGTCGATGGAAACACGTATCTGCCGTATTCTCCAAAGATGAAAGAAATTTTAGCTTTAGCTGGAAAGATTGCCAAGCAGTATGGATCAACTAAAGTGGGTACTGAGCACATTTTGCTAGCTTTAACTAGTGATGATGCGATGCTCTCTTCAAGAATTTTGACTAACTTGGGAGTTAGCCCAGAACAAGTCCGAAAAGTAACGATCCGAAAGATGGGGGTTGCAGATACTAATATGGCTTCTGAAAATAATTCGAATGGTGAGTCAGAACAAAGCGAAACTCCAACTTTAGATTCACTGGCACGTGATTTGACTAAAGCTGCTCGAGATAATCAGCTCGATCCAGTGGTTGGACGCACCGCTGAAGTTCGTCGTGTCATCCAGGTTTTAAGCCGAAGAACTAAAAATAATCCAGTTTTAATTGGTGAACCCGGTGTTGGTAAGACTGCCATTGCTGAAGGTTTAGCGGAAAAAATTGTGAATAAATCTGTTCCTGCGGATATGCAAAATAAGCGGGTAATGGAATTAGACATGGGATCACTGGTTGCTGGCACTAAGTATCGTGGCCAATTTGAAGATCGTTTAAAGAAGGTCTTAAAGGAAGTCGAAGATAGTGGCAATGTCATTCTCTTTATTGATGAGTTGCATACCTTGATTGGTGCTGGTGGAACTGAGGGATCAGTTGATGCTTCAAATATTTTAAAGCCATCTCTTGCTCGTGGTCAGGTTCAAGTTATTGGTGCTACTACCTTAGATGAATATCAGAAGTACATTGAATCTGATGAAGCATTAGAACGTCGTTTTGCAACGGTTGAAGTTGAAGAACCAAGTAAGGATGAATCACGGAAGATTCTTAAGGGATTACGTCCCAAATACGAAGAACACCATCACGTTCAAATCACCGATGATGCCATTAATGCAGCCGTTGATTTATCTAGTCGTTACATTAGTGATCGTTACCTTCCTGACAAGGCAATTGACTTGATGGATGAAGGTGCAGCTAAAGTTAGACTGGATTCAACTGGAAAAGATGACAAGTTAGCAAGCGCTGAATCAAAACTTAGTTCCGTTAAAAATGATAAGGACAAAGCCATTGAGGAACAGCGCTTTGAAGATGCGGTTTCAATTCGTAAGCAAGAACAAAAGTTACAAAAAGAGATTGCGGATTTAACCCAAAAACAACGCATTAAAGAAAATGATGCTAACAAGACTCACAATTATCAATTAAAAGAAAATGCTGAAGACATTGCTCAAATTGTTTCCGAATGGACTGGAATTCCAGTTACTCATTTGAAACAATCTGACAAGAAGCGTTTAGTAAACTTAGAAAAGATTTTACACGAACGAGTTGTGGGACAAGATGAAGCTGTCTCAGCGGTTGCAAGAGCAATTCGTCGGGCACGAAGTGGACTTAAAGATCCCAATCGTCCCATTGGATCGTTCATGTTTCTTGGTCCAACTGGAGTTGGTAAAACTGAACTTGCCAAAGATTTGGCAAAAGCAATGTTTGGCTCAGAAGATGACATGATCAGAGTTGACATGAGTGAATTCATGGAGAAGTATTCGACTAGCCGAATGGTCGGTTCTGCACCTGGTTACGTTGGCTACGATGAAGGTGGTCAACTGACCGAAAAAGTTCGAAAGCATCCATATTCAGTTGTTTTACTTGATGAAGTTGAAAAGGCTCATCCTGACGTCTTTAACTTGCTACTTCAAGTTCTAGATGATGGGTACTTAACCGATGCCAAGGGCCGAAAAGTAGACTTTCGAAATACTGTCATCATTATGACTTCCAACATTGGTGCTACAGAGCTGCAATACAAGAACACCGTTGGATTTGCCGCTGAAAAATCCGGTAATGATGATAATTACGATGCTATGAAGGCCACGATTCAAGAACAGTTGAAGAAATTCTTTAAACCAGAATTCTTGAACCGAATTGATGATACGGTGATCTTCCATTCCTTGACTAAGTCGGAATTACACCGAATCGTTAAGTTAATGTCACAAGAACTGATTGATCGTGCCAATGGATTGGGTTACAAAGTTAGAATGACTCCAGCTGCCATTGATTTAGTTGCTGAAGTTGGCTACAATCCAACCTATGGTGCTCGACCAATTCGAAGAGCTTTGCAGGATAAAGTTGAAGATCCATTGAGTGAAGACTTATTAGCGGGCAAGTTCAAACCCGGTGATCAGATTACGATCGGTGCGCATAAAAACAAGATTACGATTAATAGACGTGAAGTTAAGAATCCCAAAGAAGAAATTCTAAGTAAATAACGTTAAAACTCACAGTAAAATTTTACTGTGAGTTTTTGTGCATATTGATTGACTTTTACTTTGATTCTTTGTATTATATGTAGAGTATGTAACTGGGAATTGAAATGAGTCGTTGCGATCTATTGTCCGTGATGGCGTTTATAAGAACCAAAAGTAAGATTTAGATCTTATTTTTGGATTTTTTTTGCTCAAAAACCAGCAATATGGCTTTTTGTAACAAAAGCGTAACATTTCTTTTTCGTGGAATTTTAGGGAGAGGTGAATAACTTGGCAGGACACATTGTAAAGTATGGAAAACACAGGACCCGTAGAAGTTATTCCAGAATTAAGAAGGTATTGGATCTTCCAAATTTGATTGAGATTCAAACAAATTCTTATAACTGGTTCTTAGACGAAGGTTTGCGTCAAATGTTTAAAGATATTATGCCAATTGAGGATTTTCAAGGAAAGCTTTCACTAGATTTCGTTGATTATAAACTATTGGAACCTAAGTACACGGTTGATGAAGCACGTGCTCATGAGGCAAATTATTCAGCCCCATTACACGTTACTCTCAAGTTAACCAACCATGAAACCGGTGAGATTAAGACTCAAGATGTTTTCTTTGGTGACTTTCCACTTATGACTGACCAAGGAACTTTCATCATTAACGGTGCAGAGCGTGTTATCGTTTCTCAATTAGTGCGATCACCAGGTGTTTATTACCATAAAGATCTCGACAAAAATGGTCGTGAAATTTACAGTTCAACTGTGATCCCCAACCGTGGTGCTTGGATGGAATTTGAAACTGATGCGAAGAATATTTCATACGTTCGAATTGATCGTACTAGAAAGATTCCTTTGACTGAATTAGTTCGTGCCCTTGGTTTTGGCTCAGATGATGAAATTACTGATATTTTTGGAAATACTAATGATAGTCTCTCACTTACCCTTGAAAAAGACGTTCATAAGGATGCCGATGATTCTCGTGTTGAGGAATCATTAAAGGATATTTACGAACGCTTGCGTCCTGGTGAACCAAAGACAGCTGAGTCAGCAAGAAACTTGTTAACCCAAAGATTCTTTGATCCAAAACGTTACGACATGGCACCGGTTGGTCGTTACAAGACAAACCAAAAATTGAGCATGAAGACTCGTTTAATGGGATTAGCTTTGGCCGAGACCCTAGCTGACCCAGATACTGGTGAAATCATCGCTAACAAGGGTGATGTGATTGACAAAGAATTGATGGAAAAGTTGAAGCCGTACTTGGCTAACAAAGATTTTAAGGCTTACACCTTTAATCCTTCCGATCAAGCTGTCGTAACTGATCCAGTTACTGTTCAAGTAATTAAAGTATATTCAAATACAGATCCAGACAAAGTTGTGCCAGTGATTGGTAATGACAATATCGATCTGGACTATAAACACATTACCCCAGCTGATATCTTGGCTGAAATCAATTACTTCTTGGATCTTCAAGAAGGAATTGGATCTGTTGATGATATTGACCACTTGGGGAACCGTCGTGTTCGATCAGTTGGTGAATTACTGCAAAACCAATTCCGAATTGGTCTTTCACGGATGGAACGAGTTGTTAGAGAAAGAATGTCCATTCAGGATGCTTCAACGGTAACACCACAACAACTAATTAATATTAGACCAGTGGTGGCCTCTGTTAAAGAATTCTTTGGTTCATCACAACTTTCACAATTCATGGATCAAACGAACCCGTTAGGTGAATTGACCCATAAACGTCGATTATCTGCTTTAGGACCTGGCGGTATTACTAGAGACCGTGCTGGATATGAAGTTCGTGATGTTAACTACACTCACTATGGTCGAATTTGTCCAATTGAAACTCCCGAAGGTCCTAACATTGGATTGATTAACTCACTTTCAAGTTATGCTCGGGTTAACAAGTATGGATTTATCGAAACCCCATACCGTCGTGTTGATTGGACTACTCATAAGGTTACCGACAAGATTGATTACCTAACTGCTAACGATGAAGATAAATACGTGATTGCACAGGCGAACTCTCCATTAAATGAAGACGCAACCTTTCAAGACGATCAGGTTATGGCACGTGATAAGTCCCAATACGTTGAAACTAATTCAAAGAACGTTGACTACATGGACGTTTCACCAAAGCAAGTTGTTGCGGTGGCAACGGCATGTATTCCGTTCCTAGAAAATGATGACTCAAACCGGGCCCTAATGGGTGCTAACATGCAGCGTCAGGCTGTTCCTTTGATCAGACCACACGCACCACTTGTTGGAACTGGGATGGAATATCAAGCTGCTCATGATTCTGGAGTTGCTAAGATTGCTAAGTATCCTGGAACCGTTGAATATGTTGATGCAAGAGAAATTCGGGTAAGACGTGATAATGGCACTTTAGATACGTACAAATTGATGAAGTTTATGCGTTCTAACGGTGGTAAAAACTATAACCAAACTCCAATTGTAAAAATTGGAGATCATGTTGATGCCGATGAAATTATCGCTGATGGCCCAGCAATGGAAAATGGTGAATTGGCCTTAGGTCAAAACCCAACCGTTGCCTTTATGACATGGCAGGGTTATAACTTTGAAGATGCCATTGCCATTTCCGAACGACTAGTTAAAGATGATGCTTACACTTCAATTCATATTGAAGAGTATGAGTCAGAAACTAGAGATACAAAACTGGGACCTGAAGAAATGACTAGAGAAATTCCTAACGTTGGTGAAGATGCACTAAAGGATCTTGACGAAGACGGAATTATTAGAGTCGGTGCCGAAGTTCATGACAACGATATTTTGGTTGGTAAGGTAACCCCTAAGGGTGTTACTGAATTATCTTCTGAAGAGCGACTACTTCACGCTATCTTTGGTGAAAAGGCTCGAGAAGTTCGTGACACGTCACTTCGAGTACCTCATGGTGCCGGTGGAATTGTTCAAGACGTTAAAGTCTTTACTAGGGAAAACGGCGATGAATTAAAGCCCGGTGTAAACAAGATGGTTCGAGTTTACATTGCCCAGAAACGTAAACTTCAAGTTGGAGATAAGATGGCTGGAAAACATGGTAATAAAGGTACTGTTTCCGTCATTATTCCTGAAGAAGACATGCCATATATGCCAGATGGTACCCCAATCGACATCTTATTGAGCCCCATGGGTGTTCCATCACGGATGAACATTGGACAGGTGCTTGAATTGCATCTTGGAATGGCTGCTAAGAAGCTTGGAATTCACGTTGCCACCCCAGTCTTTGATGGTGCTCGTAGTGAAGATATTACCGACGCTTTAAAGGAAGCTGGTATGCCAGCTGATGGTAAGACGGTTCTGTATGATGGTAGAACCGGTGAACCATTTGACAAACGAATTGCTGTTGGAGTTATGGGTTACTTGAAACTTAACCATATGGCTGAAGACAAGATTCATGCAAGAGCCATTGGACCTTACTCACTAGTTACGCAACAACCACTTGGTGGTAAAGCTCAGTTTGGTGGACAGCGTTTTGGTGAAATGGAAGTTTGGGCTCTTGAAGCTTATGGTGCCGCACACACCCTCCAAGAAATCTTGACTTACAAGTCAGATGATGTTGTCGGACGGGTTAAGACCTACGAAGCAATTGTCAAAGGTGATCCAATTCCTAAACCAGGTGTTCCTGAGTCATTCCGAGTATTAGTTAAAGAATTACAAGCATTGGGACTGGACATGAAGGTTCTCGATGCCGAAAACAAACAAATTGATTTGCGTGACATGGACGATGACGAAGACGTTGTTAACGTGAACGCATTGAGTAAGTTTGCTCAAAAACAAGATGATAAAAATGAGAAGGATAAAGAAAAGAAAGATGAAAATGAGAAACAAACTCCAACTTCATCTGATGCCGACTCAAAAAATGATACAAATGACGACAATAAATAATAAAGGAGGGTACGCCAATGGTTGATGTTAATAAATTCAAAAGTATGCAAATTGGTTTAGCTTCACCTGAGACCATTCGTAGTTGGTCATATGGAGAAGTTAAAAAACCAGAAACGATTAACTATCGAACTTTAAAGCCTGAAAAGGATGGATTGTTTGATGAAAGAATTTTTGGTCCAACTAAGGACTGGAAATGTGCCTGTGGAAAATACAAGGGTGTCAGATATAAGGGCATCGTTTGTGATCGCTGTGGTGTTGAAGTCACTCGTTCAAAAGTTAGACGTGAACGAATGGGACACATCGAATTAGCAGCTCCTGTAACCCACATTTGGTATTTCAAGGGAATCCCTAGTCGAATGGGACTAGTCCTTGACATGAGTCCACGGGCTCTTGAAGAAATCATCTACTTTGCTTCATATGTTGTTACCGACCCAGGTAACACACCAATGGAGAAGAAGCAGTTGCTTTCAGAACAAGAATACCGTGACAAAAAGCGTGAATACGGCAATCGTTTCCACGCTGAAATTGGTGCGGAAGCCATCAGAACTTTATTAAATGACGTTGACATCGATAAAGAAGTCAAAGAGTTAAAAGATACGCTTAAGAAAGCAACGGGACAAAAGCGAACTCGTGCCGTTCGTCGCCTAGATATTCTTGAGGCCTTTGCTACTTCTGGCAATCAGTTGTCATGGATGGTAATGGATGCAATTCCAGTTATGCCGCCTGACTTACGACCAATGGTTCAACTTGAAGGTGGTCGTTTTGCTACTTCTGATTTAAATGATTTATATCGTCGGGTTATTAACCGAAATAACCGATTAAAACGATTGTTAGACCTGAACGCTCCTGGCATTATTGTTCAAAACGAAAAGAGAATGCTCCAGGAAGCTGTCGACGCTTTGATTGATAATGGTCGTCGTGGTCGTCCTGTTGCAGGACCTGGTAACCGTCCCCTTAAATCACTTTCTCACCTATTAAAGGGTAAACAAGGTCGATTCAGACAGAACTTGTTAGGTAAGCGTGTTGATTATTCTGGTCGTTCAGTTATTGACGTTGGTCCTAATTTAAAACTAAGTCAGATGGGGCTTCCAGTATCAATGGCATTGGAATTATTTAAACCCTTCATTATGCATGCGCTAGTAAAACGTGGTCTAGCTTCTAACATTAAAAATGCTAAACGTCAGATCGAACGTCAAGACGATGCTGTCTTTGAAGTTCTCCCTGATGTCATTAAGGAACATCCAGTTCTTTTGAACCGTGCTCCTACCTTGCATCGACTTGGAATTCAGGCTTTTGAACCAGTTCTGGTTAGTGGGAAATCAATGCGTTTGCATCCATTAGTTTGTGCTGCGTATAATGCTGACTTTGATGGTGACCAAATGGCCATTCATGTTCCACTATCTGATGAAGCTCAAGCTGAATCAAGATTATTGATGGCTGCTGCTGGACACATTTTGGCTCCTAAAGATGGTAAACCAGTTGTTACTCCTTCACAGGATATGGTTATTGGTAACTACTATTTAACCCTTGAAGAAGCAGGGGCTGAAGGTGAAGGAATGGTATTCAACGATCCTGATGAAGTTGAATTAGCTTACCGTGATGGAAAGGTTCATTGGCATACCAGAATTGGTATCCCAGCGAGCGCCTTCCCAGACAAACCGTTTACTGACGATCAAAAGGATAAAATTTTAGTAACGACGGTTGGAAAGGTTATTTTCAATGGGATTCTTCCAAAGAAATTTACCTATTTGAACGAACCAACTTCAACTAACTTGCACGGATACGTTCCTGACAAGTATTTCTTGAAGCCTGGTGAAGACATTCATGAACACTTGAAGAACGCTGAATTGGTTAAACCGTTTAAGAAGGGCTTTTTAAGTGACATCATTGCTGAAGTTTACAGTCAATACCAAGTTACTGAAACTTCAGAACTTCTCGATCGAATCAAAGATTTAGGTAATGATAAATCAACTAAGTCTGGTTTGACGGTTGGTATTTCTGACATTACTGATTTAAAGGAAAAGCCAGAAATTGTTGCTAATGCACATAAGAAAGTTGATACCATCACTAAACAATTCCGTCGTGGTTTAATTACTAACCAAGAACGTTATGAACGAGTTGTTAGTGTTTGGAATGATGCCAAAGACGAAATTCAAAACAAATTAATGAAAAACTTCGATCCCCAGAACCCAATCTTTATGATGAGTGACTCTGGTGCTCGTGGTAACATTTCGAACTTTACTCAGTTAGCTGGGATGCGTGGTTTGATGGCTTCACCTAATGGTGAAATCATGGAACTTCCAATTACCTCTAACTTTAAAGAAGGACTTTCAGTCTTGGAAATGTTCATTTCAACCCACGGTGCTCGTAAGGGTATGACCGATACGGCACTTAAGACTGCTAACTCTGGTTACTTGACTCGTCGACTTGTTGATGTTGCCCAAGATGTCATTGTTAGAGAAGAAGACTGTGGAACTGACCGTGGTCTTGTTGTTCGTGCCATTACCGAAGGGGACGAAATGATCGAACCATTGTATGACCGAATCCTTGGTCGTAACGCAATGAAGACCGTTAAGAACCCTAAGACTGGTAAAGTGATTGTTAAAAAGAATGAAATGATCGATGAAGACGTTGCTCAAGAAATTGTGGACGCTGGAATTGATTCAGTTGAAATTCGTTCCGCATTCACATGTAATACTGCTCATGGTGTTTGTGAGAAGTGTTATGGTCGAAACCTTGCTACTGGTGACGAAGTTGAGGTTGGTGAAGCTGTTGGTACCATTGCGGCCCAATCAATTGGTGAACCAGGTACTCAGTTAACTCTTCGTACTTTCCATACCGGTGGTGTTGCAAGTAGTTCAGATATTACCCAGGGACTTCCTCGTGTTCAGGAAATTATGGAAGCACGTAATCCTAAAGGTAAAGCAATTATCAGTGAAGTTACCGGTACGGTTGAATTAATTGAAGAAGATCCTGCTGAAGGCATCAAAGAGGTTACCATTAAAGGTAAGTCTGATACCCGGAAGTACAAGGTTCCAATTAAGGCCCGTATGAAAGTTTCAGAAGGCGATCAGGTTCGTCGTGGTGATGCTTTAAATGAAGGTTCAATTGATCCAAAGGAATTGCTTAAAGTTCGAGACGTTTTGTCAACTGAGACTTACTTGTTAACTGCGGTTCAAGAAGTTTATAGAAGACAGGGTGTTGAAGTTAACGATAAGCACGCTGAGATCATGGTAAGACAGATGTTACGTAAGGTTCGTGTCATGGACCCAGGTGACACTGACATTCTCCCTGGTACTTTGATGGATATTGATGATTTCAAGGATCGTAATAAGGATGCTGTGATTAGTGGTAAAACACCTGCAACGGCTCGTCCTGTATTACTCGGAATTACCAAGGCGGCCCTTGAAACTAACAGTTTCTTGTCAGCTGCATCATTCCAGGAAACCACTCGTGTTCTTACTGATGCCGCAATTCGTGGCAAGGTTGATCCATTAGTTGGTTTGAAGGAAAATGTTATCATTGGTAAGTTGTTACCTGCTGGAACTGGTGTTGGAAAGTATGAAAACATCGAACCAGAAGAAGAGGGTAAGACTGAGACCAAGGGTGTTACTTCATTAAGTGATGTCGAAAAAGAAATGCAACAAAAAGATTCAAGTAAAAACTAGTTGTTAAACTAAAAAGGGAGTTCATCATACGATGAACTCCCTTTTTTGATACATATTAATCAATCTTTTTTAAAGCTTACCTCGTTATTATCAAGGGATGAAATACGAGCAAGCGATTCCAAGTGGATGCCATGATCCTTGATCCACTTAGCGCCCGGTTGAAATGATTTTTCAATCACGATTCCCACTCCAACTAAGTTGGCTTGAGCAGCTTCAACGATCTTAATCATCCCTTTTGTGGCTTCGCCGTTTGCTAAGAAATCATCAATGATTAAGACATTATCTTCAGGTGAGAGAAACTTTTTCTCAATAAAGATGCGATTAGTTTTTTGCTTGGTGTATGAATATACGTCAGCCGAATAGGCTGCATCGTTTAAAGTTGATGGCTTTTTCTTTCGAGCAAAAACCACGGGAACACCTAATACTAGGCCAGTCATAACGGCTGGGGCAATTCCAGATGATTCAACCGTGATGACTTTAGTAATATTATCGTTTGAGAAACGTTTGACAAATTCTTTACCAACGGAGTACATCAGATTGGGATCAATTTGATGATTTAAAAACGAATTGACCTTTAAGATATTTCCAGGAAGAACCTGTCCTTTCTCCTTGATTGCTTTTTCTAATTCTTTCATAATAATATAATCTCCTATTCAAAAAGACCCTAACATAGAAGTTTGGGGTCTTTTTCCTAATAGTTTGGAATTATGGTTCCAAGTAGAGACTGTCGACCCATTACGACTATATATTAGAACTTTACTTATTACGTTAATCATAATTTAATTTTTAACTTTAAGCAAACCAAATTAATGTAATTAGAGTGGCAATGTATATGAATGGAATAAAAGCAATCGCACGTTTTTTAAATAAAATGGCGTAAATGATTGCTATGATTGATCCGGTTAAAACAACAAGATTGGTAAACGTAATTCCGTACGCAATTAAAAGGACCAAAAAGAGATCCAAATCTCCGTTACCAATGAAATGGAAGTAATGATTTATTATTACCAATATTAAATACCCAATGATATAAGTTCCAGTCATCGTTGTTAAAGGATTAGAAATTATAAGAGCTATCACTACTGCAATAAGTGAATATGCCGCAGGAAAATGGTAGGTTAACAAGTCAAAGGTTGCCATGACCTGCATGACTAAAAGTAGCGATAAATTTTCGAGGTTATCCAAACAAACGGGTGGAAATATAGTAAAAGCGGTGGCCCCGGTTACTTCAAAATACAGTAAATAAAGTGGTAATCGAGTTGAACAAGCCCGACACCTTCCGAATTGAATCGTGTAACTTATGATTGGAATGAGTTCGTACCACTTTAGAAACTTGCCACAGTTACTACATTTAGAATGACCGAAGACAAAGTTTTCGTGCGTAATGGTTCGATCAACCATAACGTTTATAAAAGATCCAACGATGCTCCCTACAATAAACCAATAAATTATCATCAACAAAACCTCCACCAAAAAGTACGGAAATTAATTGAAGTCTTATTGACACGTCTTTTTCTACGTGGTATTCTACTTATTGTGCTTATAAACAACTAAGCGATTTTTTTAACTTCAAAAAAGAACCGCCTGGATGTGTGGACTTAAAAATTATATTATATTAGGAAAGGGAGGACTTTTTAGATGCCTACAATTAACCAATTGGTTCGTAAAGGTCGTAAATCTAGAACTTCTAAATCAAAATCCCCAGCTTTAGGCTTCGGATATAACAGTTACAAAAAGAAAAACACACAGAACCCTGCACCTCAGAAACGTGGAGTTGCAACCCGTGTTGGTACTATGACTCCTAAAAAGCCTAACTCAGCTTTACGTAAGTATGCTCGTGTTAGACTTTCTAACTTGATTGAAGTTACTGCATACATTCCCGGAATTGGACATAACTTGCAAGAACATAGTGTTGTTTTAATTCGTGGTGGACGTGTTAAGGATTTGCCTGGTGTTAGATATCATGTTGTTCGTGGTGCATTAGATACTGCGGGTGTAAGTGATCGTCGCCAAGGTCGTTCTAAATACGGTACTAAGAAACCTAAGGAATAGACAATTAATTAAGTTATTATTGAGGAGGACTTTTACATGCCTAGAAAAGGAAAAGTGCAAAAAAGAGAAATCCTTCCTGATCCAATCTACAACTCAAAATTGGTTTCTAAATTAATTAACCATTTGATGTTAGATGGTAAAAGAGGGACTGCATCAGAAATTTTATATGGTGCCTTTGATATGATCAAAGAACAAACTGGTAACGATCCAGTTGATGTATTTGAAGAAGCAATGAAAAATGTTATGCCAGTTCTTGAAGTTAAGGCCCGTCGTGTTGGTGGATCTAACTACCAAGTTCCAATTGAAGTTCGTCCTGATCGAAGAACTACTTTAGGCTTACGTTGGATTGTTAACTATGCAAGACTTCGTGGTGAACACACCATGACTGAACGTCTTGCAAAAGAAATCATCGATGCTTCAAATAACACCGGTGCAGCAGTTAAGAAGCGTGAGGATACTCACAAAATGGCCGAAGCTAACCGTGCCTTTGCGCATTATCGTTGGTAATCAGCTTTTAGTTTTTAACTGTAAGTGGGTGGCTAAAGCGATTTAGCCACTTTTTTAAAATAATGAAATTGTGAATGATTGAGAGGAGTTAAATAATGGCTAACAAGCGAGAATTTCCGTTAGACAAAACTCGTAATATTGGTATTGTTGCCCATATTGATGCCGGTAAAACTACTACTACTGAACGTATCTTGTACTATACCGGTCGTATCCACAAAATTGGTGAAACCCATGAAGGGGATTCACAAATGGACTGGATGGAAGAAGAAAAAGAACGTGGAATTACTATTACTTCAGCTGCTACCACTGCTGAATGGAAGGGTTACCGTGTTAACATCATTGATACCCCAGGACACGTTGATTTTACTGCCGAAGTTGAACGTTCATTACGTGTGCTAGATGGTGGTATTGTTGTTTTGGATGGTCAAGCCGGTGTTGAACCACAGACTGAAACCGTATGGCGTCAGTCATCAGACTTTGCTGTTCCACGAATTGTCTTCATTAATAAGATGGATAAAGTTGGTGCTGACTTTGATATGTCAGTTAAAAGTTTGCATGACCGTTTAGGTGCTAACGCCCAGGCCGTTCAGATGCCAATTGGTGCTGAAGCTGACTTTGCTGGTGTAATTGATTTAATTACCATGCAAGCCTATGTTTATGATGAAGATAAAGAAGGTTCAGAATGGGATGTTGATGAGATTCCAGCTGACATGCAAGAGGAAGCTCAAAAGCGTCATGATGCTTTGATTGAAGCCGTTGCAGACGTTGATGACGCCGTAATGGAGAAGTTCCTTGATGGTAAAGAAATTTCACAAGAAGATCTTAAAGCTGGAATTCGTCGTGCCACTTTAAATCTTGATTTCTACCCAGTCTTTGCTGGTTCAGCTTTCAAGAACAAGGGTGTTCAGATGTTGATGGATGGAGTGGTTGACTACTTACCATCACCACTTGATGTTCGTCCTTACACTGCTACTGACCCAGATGATGACGACAAACAAGTTGACATCCGTGCTAACGATAAGGAACCATTTGCTTCATTAGCATTTAAGATTGCTACCGATCCATACGTTGGTCGTTTAACTTATATCCGTGTCTATCGTGGTACCTTAAAGGCTGGTTCATACGTTTTGAATGCTACGAATGGCAAACGTGAACGTGTTGGTCGTTTACTACAAATGCACTCCAATAATCGTCAAGAAATCCCAGAAGTATTCTCAGGTGATATTGCAGCTGCAATTGGTTTGAAGAATACCACTACTGGTGATTCTTTAACCGATCCAGACCATCCATTACGTCTTGAATCAATGGAATTCCCAGAACCAGTTATCCAAGTTGCCGTTGAACCTAAGACTAAGGCTGATCAGGATAAGATGAATGATGCTTTGCAAAAGTTATCTGAAGAAGATCCAACTTTTAGAGCTGAAACTAATCCAGAAACTGGCCAAACTTTGATTGCCGGAATGGGTGAACTTCAGTTAAACATTTTGATTGAACGGATGAGACGTGAATTTAATGTTGAAGCTAACATTGGTGCTCCCCAAGTTGCCTACCGTGAAGCATTTACTAAACCAGTTAAGGCCGAAGGTAAGTTTATTCGTCAGTCTGGTGGTAAAGGTCAATATGGTGATGTTTGGATTGAATTTACACCAAATGACGAAGGAAAAGGATTCGAATTTGAAGACGCCATCGTTGGTGGAGTTGTTCCAAGAGAATTCATTCCTTCAGTTGAACAAGGTCTAAAAGAAGCCATGGAAAATGGTGTATTAGCCGGATATCCATTGATTGATTTGAAAGCTAAATTATATGATGGTAGTTATCATGAAGTCGATTCAAGTGAAGCTGCCTTTAAGATCGCTGCTTCCATTGCTTTGAGGGAAGCTGCTAAGAAGGCTGATCCAGTTATTCTTGAACCAATCATGAAAGTTGATATTCGTGTTCCAGAAGAATACATGGGTGACGTCATGGGACAAGTTACCGCACGACGTGGAAACGTTGAAGGTATGGAAGCTCAAGACAAGGCACAAAACATTCATGCAATGGTTCCACTATCAGAAATGTTTGGTTATGCTACCGATTTACGTTCTGCTTCTCAGGGACGTGGAACATTTGTTATGAGTTTTGATCATTACAGTGCTGTTCCTAAGAGCATCCAAGAAGACATCATTAAGAAAAATGGTGGAAATAGTAAAGAAGAAAAGTAATTTTTTGTAAAAGTTCTAGAAATTGAAAAAGTTTCTGGAACTTTTTTTATACTTAATGTGATGAGAAGCCTTGAAAAATAAGAGAATATCGGGTATGATAGTTAAGTACTCGGTTTTGGGGGGATAGACTGTCCAAAATTAGTACAACATTTAGCTTTGATGTGGGAGGTTGCGACACACCCGGCCGCTTTGCCATGCGAGGATGTGCCGGTAATTTCCACGGAGCTAGTCTTATTTTGAAAATAGACGAAGGAGGGAAAAACATGGCAAAAGAGAAGATTCGTATTCGTTTGAAAGCTTATGAACACCGTATTTTAGATCAAGCTGCTGACAAGATTGTGGCAACCGCACAACGTACTGGTGCTACTATTTCTGGTCCAATTCCATTACCAACGGACAGAACTCTATATACCGTATTGGCATCACCATTTAAGTACAGTAAAGCTCAAGAACAATTTGAAATGTTAACTCACAAGCGTTTGATTGATATTTTGAATCCAACACCTAAAACTGTTGATTCATTAATGAAGTTAGACTTGCCAAGTGGTGTT
Source organism: Fructilactobacillus sp. X7R4C1 (assembly GCF_059901115.1). Classification (NCBI taxonomy): domain Bacteria; kingdom Bacillati; phylum Bacillota; class Bacilli; order Lactobacillales; family Lactobacillaceae; genus Fructilactobacillus; species Fructilactobacillus sp. X7R4C1. The sequence continues at coordinate 65,742 of NZ_JBWXVD010000001.1, read as the reverse complement.
GACATCGAGATCAAACTATAATAATTACAGAATATCGGAGGTGTACTCATGGCTAAAAAAGGAATCTTAGGTAAAAAAGTCGGAATGACTCAAGTTTTTACTGATAACGGAGAACTCGTTCCAGTTACTGTTGTTGATGTAACTCCTAATGTTGTCTTACAGGTTAAGAACAGCAAATCAGATGGTTACGATGCAATTCAACTTGGATTCGATGACAAGCGTCCAGTATTAAGCAACAAACCTGAACAAGGTCATGTTAAAAAAGCAAAAACTACTCCTAAGCGCTTCATTCGTGAAATCAGAGATGTTGACTTGGGAGATTACAAAGTTGGAGACGAAGTTAAAGCTGACGTATTTCAACCAGGTGACGTCGTTGACGTAACGGGTACTACTAAAGGTCATGGTTACCAAGGTAACATCCACAAAAATGGACAACGTCGTGGACCTGAAACCCACGGATCAAGATATCACCGTCGTCCCGGTTCATTAGGTGTCATTATTAACCGAGTTGTTAAAGGAATGAAATTACCAGGACGAATGGGTAACAATCGCGTTACCATTCAAGACCTTGAAATCGTTAATGCTGACGTTGATAACAACGTACTATTAATCAAGGGTAACGTTCCTGGTGCAAACAAATCATTAGTAACAGTTAAAACATCTGTTATTGAATCAAGAAAATAAGAAAGGAGGAACCGTAGATGGCAAGCGTAACATTATACAAACAAGATGGTAGTAAACAAGGAACAGTTGATTTAAACGATGCTGTTTTTGCCGTTGAACCAAATGAAAACGTTGTTTATGACACTGTCGTAATGCAAAGAGCATCACAACGCCAAGGTACTAATGGTGTTAAATCTAGAGGTAAAGTACGTGGTGGTGGTAAGAAACCATGGCGTCAAAAGGGTACTGGTCGTGCTCGTCAAGGTTCTATCCGTGCCCCACAATGGGTTGGCGGTGGAGTTGTCTTCGGCCCAACTACTCGTTCATATGCATATCACCTTCCAAAGAAGGTTACTAGATTAGCTGTTAAGTCAGTTCTTTCTGAAAAAGTTGCTAATGGTGATTTAGTAGTAGTAGATTCATTAGACTACAAGGCTCCAAAAACTAAAGATTTATCAGATCTTTTGAAGAAACTTGACGCATCAACTAAAACATTAGTAGTTTTGGAAGATAACAATGAAAATGCTGCACGTTCTGCAAGAAACATCGAAAATGTGCAAGTTATTAATGCTAAAGGTGTTAACACACTTGATGTATTAAACAACAATAAGGTTGTTATTACAAAAGCTGCTCTTTCTCAAGTAGAGGAGGTGCTCGCATAATGGAAGCACGAGATATCATTTTACGTCCGGTAGTTACTGAAGCTTCAACTGATGTAATGGACGACAAAAAATATACTTTTGATGTTGATGTACGAGCAACTAAGACTCAAGTTAAGAATGCTGTTGAAGAGATTTTTAACGTTAAAGTTGTTAAAGTTAATATTATGAATGTAAAAGGTAAGAAAAAGCGACAAGGTCAATATGTTGGACGTACTAAGAAACGTCGTAAGGCTATTGTTACTTTGTCCAACGATTCTGATGAAATCAAGATTTTCTCAGAAGAATAATCTTTGAATAGGAGGGAAATAACGTGGCTCTAAAAAAGTACAAACCAACTACTAATGGCCGTCGTAATATGACTAGTATTGACTATAGTGAAATTACTACTAACGTGCCAGAAAAAAGTTTAGTTGAGTCAAATGCTCATAGCGGTGGTCGTAATAGCCAAGGTAAGATGACTGTTAGACATCGTGGTGGTGGAAACAAGCATCGATACCGTCTTATTGATTTCAAACGTGATCATGATGGTGTTCCTGCAACCGTTAAAACCATCGAATATGATCCAAATAGAACTGCAAATATTGCTTTAATCGTTTATGAAGACGGAATTAAATCATACATCATTGCACCTAAAGGATTAAAAGTCGGAGACGTTGTTGAATCTGGTAAGGATGCTGATATTAAGGCTGGTAACACCCTTCAATTAGCTGATATTCCTGTTGGTTCAACCATCTTCAACATTGAATTGAAACCTGGCAAGGGTGGACAACTTGTTCGTTCTGCTGGAGCTTCAGCACAGTTACTTGGTAACGAAGGCAAGTATGCATTAGTTAAATTACCATCTGGTGAAGTTAGAATGGTACTTTCAGTTTGCCGAGCTACTATTGGTAGCGTTGGTAATGATGAACATGGATTAGTTGTATGGGGTAAAGCTGGTAGAACTCGTTACCGTGGTCAAAGACCTCACGTACGTGGATCTGTTATGAACCCTAACGATCACCCACATGGTGGTGGTGAAGGTAAAGCTCCAGTTGGTTACCCAAGTCCATTGTCTCCATGGCATAAGAAGACAACTGGTAAGAAGACTAGATCAAAGAAAGCACGTTCAAACAAGTTTATTGTTAGACACCGTAAAGGTTCAAAGATGTAGTCTGAATTATTTATTTATTGAGTAATCGCAGAGGAGGTTTCATAATGAGTCGAAGTTTAAAAAAGGGACCTTTTGCCGATCAATCATTATTAAAAAAGATCGATGCACAAAAAGATCAAGATAAAAAATCGGTAATTAAAACATGGTCACGTCGTTCAACCATTTTCCCAAGTTTTATTGGATACACCATTGCTGTTTACAATGGTAGAAAACATGTCCCAGTTTACATTCAAGAAGACATGGTGGGCCACAAGCTCGGAGAATTCGTACCTACGCGTACTTTCCATGGACATGGAAATGGCGACGCAGATAAAAAAACAGTTTAAGCAAGGAGGATAACCAATGGCTGAACAACAAGTTACATCAGCAAAAGCTACTGCAAAGACTGTTCGTATCGCCGCTCGTAAGGTTCGCCTTGTTGTAGATCTTATTAGAGGTAAAAGCGTATCAGAAGCTACTGCAATTTTGAAATTCACCCCTAGAGGTGCTTCACCAATTGTAGAAAAGGTTTTGATGTCAGCTGTAGCAAATGCAGAAAATAATTTTGATTTAGATCGTCAAGATCTAGTTGTTAGTGAAGCATATGTTAACGAAGGACCAACTTTAAAACGTTTCCGTCCCCGTGCTAAAGGTTCTGCTTCACCAATCAACAAAAGAACTAGTCACATTACAATTGTAGTGTCAGAAAAGTAGGAGGGATAAACGTGGGTCAAAAAATTAATCCAAATGGTTTACGAATTGGCGTTAACCGTGGTTGGCAAGCTAAATGGTATGCTAACGACGATAAATTCGCTTCATACTTAAACGAAGATTTAAAAATTCGTAACTATCTAGCAAAGAGACTCGCTGATGCTTCTGTATCAAGTGTTGACATTGAGCGTGCTGCAAAACGTGTTAATGTTTCTATCCATACTGCCAAGCCAGGAATGGTTATCGGTAAAGGTGGAGCAGAAGTTGAAAGTCTTCGTAAAGAATTAAACAAATTGACGGGACGTCGGGTTCATGTCAATATTGTTGAAGTTAAAAAAACTGATTTAGAAGCTGATCTTGTTGGTGAAAACGTTGCAAGTCAGCTTGAAGGTCGGGTAGCATTCCGTCGTGCAATGCGTCAGGCAATGCAAAGAGTTATGCGTTCTGGAGCTAAGGGTGTTAAAGTTCAATCTTCAGGTCGTTTAAATGGTGCTGATATGACACGAATTGAAAGATATTCAGACGGAAGTGTTCCACTTCATACACTTAGAGCTGATATTGACTATTCATGGAATGAAGCAGATACTACTTACGGTAAAATCGGTGTTAAGACTTGGATCAACCGTGGTGAAGTTTTGCCCGATAAACCGGAGGAAAAAACTGAAAAAGGAGGGAAATAAGCATGCTAGTACCTAAACGTGTTAAGTTCAGAAGACAGCACAGAGGTAAGTTGCGTGGTCACTCAAAGGGTGGAAACACTGTTACTTTTGGTGATTATGGTTTGCAAGCACTTGATTCACATTGGATCAGTAACCGACAAATCGAAGCTTGCCGTGTTGCCATGACTCGTTATATGAAACGTGGTGGAAAAGTTTGGATCAAAATTTTCCCTCAAAAATCATATACTGAAAAAGGTATCGGTGTTCGAATGGGTAAAGGTAAAGGTACCCCAGCTGGTTGGGTTTCAACTGTCAAGCGCGGAAAGGTTCTTTTCGAAGTTGGTGGTGTTTCCAAAGAAACTGCTGAAGAAGCTTTACGTTTAGCTTCAATGAAGTTACCTGTTAGAACCCGAGTTATTAAACGTGAGGAAGTAGGTGGCGAATCAAATGAAGGCTAAAGAAATTAATGAATTAACCACTGATGAAATGCGGGCTAAGGAACAAGATTACAAGAAAGAATTGTTTAATCTTCGTTTTCAATTAGCCACTGGTCAATTGGAAAATACTGCTAGATTGAAGACTGTCAGAAAGACAATCGCTAGAATCAAGACAGCACTTAGACAACAAGAACTGAAGAAATAGAATACGATAGAAAGGAAGGTTAATACTTTATGAGCGAAGAACGTAACGAACGTAAAAGTTACAGAGGTCGTGTGGTTTCAGATAAGATGGACAAAACCATTACTGTTGTCGTTGAAACTTACAAGACTCATCCAACTTACGGGAAACGTATTAAATATTCTAAGAAATATAAAGTTCAAGATGAAAATAACGAAGCAAAAGTTAACGATATTGTTGACATCATGGAAACTCGTCCATTGTCTAAGACTAAGCGCTTCCGTCTAGTAGACGTTGTTGAAAAGGCAGTTATTATCTAGCTTTTTTATCTATCGTATTCTGATTTTAAGTTGAAGGGAGGACACTAACCATGATCCAACAAGAGAGTCGTTTAAAAGTTGCTGATAACTCTGGTGCACGTGAACTTTTGACTATCAAAGTTTTAGGTGGTTCAAGAGTTAGATATGCAGGTATCGGTGATGTGATTGTTGCTACTGTTAAACAAGCAACACCAGGTGGCGTTGTCAAAAAGGGAGACGTCGTTAAAGCCGTTGTAGTTAGAACTAAGTCTGCTGCACATAGAACTGACGGTTCATATATTCGTTTCGACGAAAATGCCGCTGTTTTGATTAACGATGATAAGAGTCCTAAAGGTACCCGTATTTTCGGTCCGGTAGCTCGTGAATTACGTAGTAATAATTTTATGAAGATCGTTTCATTAGCGCCTGAAGTACTTTAATACTATTGGAAAACAAGGAGGTGCCAGGATTATGTTCTTGAAAACTGGTGACAAAGTTCGTGTTATTAGTGGTAAAGACAAGGGTAAAGACGGCAAAGTCGTTAAAACCATTGCTGCTAAGAACCGTGTAGTTGTTGAAGGAATCAACAAGATCAAGAAACATCAAAAAGCTTCACAAGACAATCCCCAAGGTGGAATTGCTGACGTTGATGCTCCAATTGATGCTTCAAATGTAATGTTAATCGACCCATCTACCAATGAGCCTACAAAAGTAAGCTTCGTGGTTAAAGATGGTAAAAAAGTTCGTATTTCAAAAAAATCACAAAAACCAATCGATTAGGATTGGAATTGAAAGGAGGAAATTAATCGCATGGCAGCTCGCTTAGAAGAAAGATACAAAGAAGATATTCTCCCAACGCTCGTTAAGAAATTTGATTACTCATCAGTTATGGAAGCCCCAAAACTTGACAAGATCGTTTTAAACATGGGTGTTGGTGATGCTGTAACAAATTCTAAAAACCTTGATGAGGCGGTTCATGAATTAAGTTTAATTTCTGGACAAAAGCCTATCGTAACTAAGGCCAAAAAATCAATTGCCGGTTTCCGTCTTAGAGAAGGAATGCCAATTGGTGCCAAAGTTACATTAAGAGGAGAAAGAATGTATGACTTCTTGGATAAGTTAGTTAATGTTTCATTGCCACGTGTTCGAGATTTCCACGGTGTAAGCAACAAATCATTTGATGGTCGTGGAAATTACACATTGGGTATCAAAGAACAACTAATTTTCCCAGAAATTAATTACGATGATGTTAACCGTGTTAGAGGTTTAGATATCGTACTTGTAACAACCGCTAATACGGATGAAGAATCACATGAATTGTTAGCTCAATTCGGAATGCCATTCGCTAAATAGGAGGTTTAATATTGGCTAAAAAATCATTAATTAAAAAAAGTGAACGTCCAGCTAAGTTCTCAACACAGAATTACACTCGTTGTGAACGTTGTGGTCGACCTCGTGCGGTTTACCAAAAGTTTCACTTATGCCGAATTTGTTTAAGACAACTTGCCCATAAGGGTCAAATTCCTGGCATGAAAAAAGCTAGTTGGTAAAATAATAAAACTGAAAAGGAGGTTTCACGTTTATGTCCATGACAGATCCAATTGCAGACTTTTTAACTCGAATTCGTAATGCCAATATGGCAAGACACGATTCAGTTGACGTTCCTGCATCAAAAATCAAAAGAAACATTGCCGAAATTTTGAAGCGTGAAGGCTTTGTACGCGATGTGGAATACATCGATGACGATAAACAAGGTGTTATCCGTGTATACCTTAAGTATGGAAAAGATAATCAACGTGTAATCACTGGTTTGAAGCGAATTTCAAAGCCAGGATTACGTTCATATGTTAAATCAGATGATGTTCCTAAAGTTTTAAACGGTTTAGGAATTGCTATCATTTCAACTTCAGATGGTGTTATTACTGATAAAGAAGCTAGAGACAAAAAAGTCGGTGGCGAAGTATTAGCATACGTTTGGTAAAAATTAAAAAAGAATTGGAGGTGTTAATATGAGTAGAATTGGTTATAAAACTGTTGATCTTCCAGACGGTGTTGAAGTAAATCATAGAGGTACTAACGTAACTGTTAAAGGACCAAAGGGTACTTTAAATGCTACAATTTCACCAGAAATTAAAATGCAAGTTAAAGGTAACGAAGTGAACTTTACTCCAACTGGTAAGTATGACAACAAAGAACGTGCCCTACACGGTACAACACGTGCTAACTTCAATAACATGGTTGAAGGTGTTACAAATGGATTCCACAAGACACTTAAGCTAGTTGGAGTTGGATATCGTGCTCAATTAAAAGGTAGTACTTTGACTCTAAACGTTGGTTACTCAAACCCCGTTGAAGTTCAAGTTCCAGAAGATCTTACCGTAGCTGTTCCAGATAACACTACTATTAACATTAGTGGGATCAACAAGCAACATGTTGGTGATTTTGCTGCCGAAGTTCGTTCATACCGTTCACCAGAACCTTACAAGGGTAAAGGAATTAGATATGAAAATGAACATATTACCCTCAAGGAAGGTAAGACTGGTAAGTAATTTAACAATATAAAAAATAAGAGGTGACTATTTTGATTTCCAAACCAGACAAGAATAAAACACGTAAAGTTCGTCATAATCGTGTTAGAAGTAAAATTTCTGGTACTGCTGAGTGCCCACGTTTGAACGTTTTCCGTTCTAATAAAAACATTTACGCTCAAGTTATTGATGACGTAAAGGGTGTAACGCTAGCTAGTGCCTCAACTGTTGACAAGGAAGTTTCCGGAGACAACAAATCAGAACAAGCCGCAAGCGTTGGTGCTTTAGTTGCTAAGCGTGCAGTTGAAAAGAATGTTAAGAATGTTGTTTTTGATCGTGGTGGATACTTATATCACGGACGTGTACAAGCCCTTGCAGATGCAGCACGTGAAAATGGACTTGAATTTTAAAAAAGGAGGAATATAACGCACATGGCAAAGTTTATTAATCCAGACAAACTGGACTTAGAAGATAACGTTGTTGCTATCAACCGAATTACTAAGGTTGTTAAGGGTGGTCGTCGACTACGTTTTGCTGCATTAGTTGTTGTTGGTGACAAGAATGGCCACGTTGGCTTTGGTACTGGTAAAGCTCAAGAAGTTCCTGAAGCGATCAGAAAAGCCGTTGATAGTGCCCAAAAGAACTTAATTGAAGTTCCAATCGTTGGAACTACTATCCCTCACGAAGTTATCGGTCGTTTCGGCGGTGGAAAGATTATGTTGAAGCCTGCTGAAGAAGGTTCCGGAGTTGCTGCCGGTGGTGCCGTTCGCTCAGTTATGGAATTAGCTGGTGTAAACGATGTTACTAGTAAGCGTTTAGGCTCTGATACACCTGTAAACGTAATTCGTGCAACTTTTGAAGGTCTTAAGGAACTTAAGAATGCTGAAGAAATTTCATCATTACGTGGTGTCTCATCAGATCACTTAACCGAATAATAAGGAGGGGTTAGAAGATGGCTCAATTAAAGATTACTTTAGTTCATAGTGCTGCTCACCGTCTCCCTAAACAACGTAAGATTGTTAAGGCCCTTGGATTGGGACGAGTAAATAGTAGTGTTATTAAACCTGATAATGAAGCAACTCGTGGAGCTCTATTCAAGATTGCTCATTTAATTAAGGTTGAACAAGTTGATTAATATTCTTTAAAAGATAGGGAGGTGCAATTTAATGAAGTTAAATGAATTAAAAGCTGCTGACGGTTCACGTTCATCAAGAACTCGTTTAGGTCGTGGTCTTGGTAGTAAAGGTAAGACTTCAGGTCGTGGCCAAAAAGGTCAAAAGGCTCGTGGCAAAACTCGTGTTGGTTTTGAAGGTGGCCAAATGCCTTTATACCGTCAAATTCCAAAACGTGGATTTACCAACTTCAACAGAAAAGTTTTAGCGATCGTTAACTTAGCTGATTTAGATAATTTTGATGATGGCTCAGAAGTAACTCCAGATGTATTGATTCAAGCTGGAATGATTAAGGGCTCAAATGATGGCGTTAAAGTTCTTGCAGATGGCAAGTTAACTAAGAAGCTCACTGTTAAAGCTAACAAATTCTCAAAGAGTGCTGAAAAAGCAATTGAAGATGCCGGCGGTAAAGCTGAGGTGATTTAATGTTCACTACCTTAAAGAATGCCTTTGAAGAAAAAGATATTAGAAAAAGGATTTTATTTACCCTTTTTATATTGGCAGTTTTCCGTTTAGGTGCTTACATTACTGTGCCTGGAATCAATGCGGAAGCTTTGCAAAGTGTTGCATCCTCAGGTTTAGTTAATGTATTGAATATGTTTAGTGGTGGTGGATTAACTAATTACTCATTATTTGCAATGGGAGTTTCACCATACATTACTGCACAAATTGTTGTTCAGTTACTTCAGATGGATATCGTTCCTCGATTCGTTGAATGGGGAAAACAAGGTGAAGTCGGAAGGCAAAAACTGGATCAGGTAACAAGATGGTTAACGATTGTTTTAGCATTTGTCCAATCAATTGGTATTACTGCTGGATTTAATGCTTTGAGTAGTCTTCATTTAGTTAAGAACCCTGGAATGGGAACTTACATTAGTATTGGTTTAATTTTGACTGCTGGTACAATGCTCACTACGTGGATGGGCGACATGATTACTGACAAAGGAATTGGTCAGGGAGTTTCAATGATCATCTTTGCTGGAATTGTTGCTGAAATGCCAAGTGGAATTATGAGTGTTTATCGTCAATACGTTGAAGGTACACCAATGAATGAAATTTGGAAGCCAGCTCTTTTCATTATTGCCTTGATTATTGTAATTTTGATTATTGTTACCTTTGTTACTTGGGTACAACAAGCTGAACGTAGAATTCCAATTCAATATACTAGAAGAACATCAGGTTCACCAGACAGCAGTTACCTTCCCTTGAAGGTTAACGTCGCTGGAGTTATTCCAGTTATTTTCGCAAGTGCATTTATTTCCACTCCTCAAACGATTTTGATGTTTTTCACCAAAAACTTTCAAGGATCCGGATGGTATGAATTTTTAAGTAAGTTGTTTAACATGCAGACCCCACTTGGAGCTGCGTTTTACACCTTCTTAATTGTTGTATTTACTTTCTTCTATGCGTTTGTTCAAGTTAATCCACAGAAATTGTCGGAAAATTTACAAAAACAAGGTAGCTACATTCCGGGAGTATGGCCTGGTCGTGAAACTCAGTTATATATTTCTCGATTGTTGATGAGACTTAGTACCGTTGGTGCTTTGTTCTTGGGTGTTGTTTCTCTAATCCCGTTGATTGCACAAAATGTTTGGAACTTAAACGAATCAATTGGACTAGGTGGTACTAACCTCTTGATTATTGTTGGAGTTGCTATTGAAACCATTCAACAAATTAGAGGATTAATGATGAGAAAAGAGTACGTTGGATTTATTCAAAGTACTCCGGATGATAACAAGTAGTGGAGGAATTTAAATGTCAATGAATTTATTACTAATGGGTCTTCCAGGAGCTGGAAAAGGTACTCAAGCTGAATTCATTGTTGAAAAATATGGGATTCCACATATTTCAACTGGAGACATATTTAGGGCAGCAATGAAAAACAAAACTCCCATGGGAATTAAGGCTCAACAATACATCGATAAGGGTGAATTAGTTCCTAATGATGTTACCTGTGGGATTGTTGAGGATCGTCTTAAACAACCTGATACTGACAAAGGTTATTTGTTAGATGGTTTTCCTAGAAACATTGATCAGGCTAAAAGCCTTGAGGAAATGACTAGGAAAATGAGCAAAGAGTTGAATGCAGTTATTAATATTGAAGTCGATCCAAGTGTTTTAATCAAACGTTTGTCGGGTCGTTTCATCTGCAAAAACTGTGGCGAAACTTATCATAAATTATATAAAAAACCTATAGTTGATGGTACTTGTGATGTTTGCGGTGCTCACGTCTTCTATCAAAGAAGTGATGATAAACCTGAAACTGTCAAGAATCGTTTGAAAATCAATGAAAAGAGTAATGCTCCTTTAATTGACTTTTACAAGGATCGCGGCATTTTGCATTCAGTTAAGGGTGATCGAGATATTGCAGACGTTAGTAACGACATTGAAAAAATTCTAAGCAATTTAAATTAGTAAATTGTCGTTTGATTGCTGGAATGTCAGTGATGTGGTATATTATAGTTTGTATGTCTATTTGTAAGTGATACTTACGAGTTTAGTAGTTTTGGAGGATTATTCGTGTCTAAAAATAATGTAATTGAAGTTGAGGGTAAGGTTTCAGAGACTTTACCTAATGCAATGTTTAAGGTCGAGCTTGAAAATGGTCATGAAATTTTGGCACACGTTTCTGGCAAGATCAGAATGCATTACATTCGGATCCTACCAGGAGATCGTGTAACCGTTGAAATGTCACCGTATGATTTAACAAAGGGTCGAATTACTTATCGATTTAAGTAAACCCTTCATATAGGAGGTTATAAAAAATGAAAGTACGTCCATCAGTAAAAAAAATGTGTGAACATTGTAAGATTATTAAGAGAAAAGGCCGTGTGATGGTGGTTTGCCCTGTAAACCCTAAGCACAAGCAAAGACAAGGAAAATAAATAAATTAAAATTATAGGAGGTGGACTTTAATGGCTCGTATTGCCGGAGTTGATTTACCACGTGATAAGCGAATTGTTATTGCGTTAACATACATTTATGGTGTTGGAAACACAACTGCTCAGCAAGTTTTGAAAAAAGCTGGGGTATCAGAAGACGTTCGTGTACGTGATTTAACACCTGATCAAGAAGATAAGATCAGAGAAGCTCTTGATGGTTACACAATCGAAGGTGACTTACGTAGAGAAGTTACTATGAGTATCAAGACTCTTCAAGAAATCGGTTCATATCGTGGGATGCGTCATCGTCGCGGTTTACCTGTTAGAGGTCAACACACGAAAAATAACGCACGTACAAGAAAAGGTAAGAAAACCACAATCGCTGGTAAAAAATAATAAAGAAGGAGGCTATCAGTTTCTATGGCTAAAACTAAAAATACTCGTAAGCGTAAAGCAAGAAAAAACGTTGAGTCTGGTGTAGCACACATTCACTCAACCTTTAATAACACTTTGGTTATGATTACCGATGTTCAAGGGAATGCTATTGCTTGGTCATCAGCTGGTGCATTGGGATTCCGTGGAAGTCGTAAGTCTACCCCATTTGCTGCTCAAATGGCTGCTGAAGCAGCTGCTAAGACTGCAATGGAACATGGAATGAAATCAGTAGAAGTTGCTGTTAAGGGTCCTGGATCTGGTCGTGAGTCAGCTATTCGTGCTTTACAAAGTACTGGTTTGGAAGTTGCTGCAATTCGTGATGTAACTCCAGTTCCACACAATGGTTCTCGTCCTCCAAAACGTCGTAGAGTTTAATATTTAATGAACGTTAAAGTTTTAAATTACTCAATGCGTTTTGAAAGGGGTAGAGACTACAATGATTGAATTTGAAAAGCCAAACATTCACAAAATTGAAGAAACAGACAACTATGGTGAAATAGTTGTAGAACCACTCGAAAGAGGATATGGTACCACTTTAGGCAATTCACTTAGACGTGTCTTGTTGGCTTCATTACCAGGAGCTGCGGTTACTAGCATCCAAATTGATGGTGTTCTACACGAATTTTCAACTGTAAAGGGTGTAGTTGAAGATGTTACTCAAATTATCTTAAACGTTAAAAAGATTAATTTGAAAATTAACTCAGATGACAATGAAACAAAGTCAATGAGTATTAATGTAACTGGACCAGCCGATGTAACCGCAGGTGATATCGTAACTGATAGTGATGTTGAAATTTTAAATCCGGATTTGCACATTGCAACGGTTGCTGACGGAACTACATTCCACATGAACATGACTGCCAACAAAGGTCGCGGCTACGTTTCTGCTGAAGAAAACAAAGCCAAAAACGATGGTATGCCAATTGGTGTTCTACCAGTTGATTCTATTTATACCCCAATCGAACGTGTTAATTATCAAGTAGAAGATGCACGTGTTGGTCAACGTGATGATTACGACAAATTGACGTTAGACGTTTGGACTAATGGTTCAATTACACCTTCTGATGCAATTAGTTTGGCAGCTAAGATCTTAAATCAACATTTCCAATTATTTATTGATTTAACTGACAGAGCAAAGAATGCCAATGTTATGGTTGAGAAGGAAGAAAGCCATAAAGAAAAAATGCTTGAAATGTCAATTGAAGAATTGGATCTTTCAGTTCGTTCTTACAATTGTTTGAAACGTGCTGGAATTAATACTGTTCAAGAATTAACTGATAAGTCTGAAGCTGACATGATGAAGGTTAGAAATCTTGGCCGTAAGTCACTCGATGAAGTTAAAGAAAAATTAGCAGCATTAGGACTATCTTTACGTAAAGAAGACTAAAAAGGAGGATATCCGGTTATGAGTTATCGCAAATTACAACGTACGAGTGCTCAACGTCGTGCTTTGCTTCGTAATTTGACTACTGACTTAATTGTTAACGGTCAAATCAAAACAACAGAAGCTCGCGCTAAGGATGTTAGATCATTAGCCGACAAGATGGTTACCTTGGGCAAGAAGGGTGACTTGAATGCTCGTCGTCAAGCTGCAGCTTACTTGCAAAACACCATTGCTGATGTAAAAGAAGACGGAGATAGTATCAAAGTAACTAGTGCATTACAAAAGTTATTTGACGAAGTAGCACCAAAGTATGCGGACCGAAACGGTGGTTACACACGTATTCTTAAAACAATGCCTCGTCGTGGTGACGGTGCACCAATGGTAATCTTGCAATTTGTCGAATAATTTCGATATTTGTTAAGAATAATAAATATTTCACTATAGGAATCACTAAGGTTAAAGGTATAAAGTGTTACGATGATGGATTTTCCAAGTCTAGCTTGAATGTGGTTAACTCCATGCGCCTTAATCTTTTAGTGATTTTTTTATACATAATTTTAATAATAGGAGAGCTGATTCCATGAATCCAATCATTAATGTTTCCAATCTTTCTTTTAGGTATAATAATGAAGATGATCATAAGGTATTAGATGATGTCTCTTTTCAGTGCGAAAGGGGTGAATATATTTCATTAATCGGTCGGAACGGGAGTGGTAAAAGTACCATTGCCAAACTGGTTGATGGTCTTCTAACTCCTAGTGAGGGAGAAATTGTGGTAGATGGGATCAGGTTGGACTCTCATGGTAATGACCGCGAAACAAGAAAAGCAATTGGCTTAGTTTTTCAAAATCCAGATGATCAATTTGTTGGTGCCACGGTAGCAAGTGACGTTGCGTTTGGACTTGAAAATCGGGCGGTTCCAAGAGAAGCGATGAAGCCAAAAGTTAAATCGGCGTTAGAAAAGGTAGGAATGTGGGAATATCGAGACGAGATTCCTAGTAGTCTTTCTGGTGGACAGAAGCAACGGGTCGCAATTGCAGGAGCAATTGTGCTTGATCCTAAAATTTTAATTCTAGATGAAGCGACAAGTATGCTAGATCCTTTAGCTACTAGACAAATTCATCAAGTTGTCAACAAATTAAATCAAAAACAAAATATGACAATTCTCTCCATTACGCATGATATCAATGTGACGGCTAAATCCGATCGGATATTAGCACTTAATAATAATAAAATTGTATTTGACGGAAAACCAAGTGCTTTCTTTCAGAAGCATCAATTAATTGCTGATATGGATCTAGATCTTCCTTTTAGTGAGAAGTTAAGGCAGAAATTCCTTGATGCAGGATATGACATTACTGACAAGTACATGGATGATGAGGGGATGAGCCAATGGATAAGCACATTATTTTAAGTAACGTTGATTTTGTCTATCAACCCGGTCTGCCATCAGAAAGACAGGCTTTAAGTAATGTCAGTTTAAAGATTAATAAGGGTGAATTTTTGGGTGTTGTTGGAAAAACTGGTAGCGGAAAGTCAACGTTAGTTCAGATGATTAACGGATTATTGAAACCGACTTCAGGGAGTGTTACCGTTGGCAAAATCAAAATTAACAGTGAAACTAACAACCATAACCTAAGTGAGCTCAGAAAAAAAGTCGGGATGATTTTCCAGTTTCCGGAAAAACAACTGTTTGAAGATAATGTTCTAAAAGATGTATCTTTTGGTCCACTTAATTTTGGCGAAAATGAAGCAGTTGCAAAAAAGAGAGCCATTCAGGCGCTTTCGATTGTTGGCATTAGTAAAGAACTGTATTCTCGTTCACCCTTTGAGTTGTCTGGCGGTCAAATGCGTCGGGTCGCAATTGCTGGAACGATTGCATGTGATCCAACCGTTCTCATTTTAGATGAACCAACGGTGGGATTGGATCCTGGTGGCAAGACTGAAATATTAAAGATCATCAAGCAACTAAACAAAAATGGAGTAACCATCATCATGGTTACTCACGATATGGATGTGGTGGCACAAAATGCTACCCGTGTTGTGGTTATGAATGGTGGAAAAGTGTGTTCTGATTCAACTCCTAGGGAATTATTCAGCAATTACAAGTTAATCGATCAAAATTCATTAGCGCTTCCTGATTCTGTTCAGATATACTATGATTTAATTAATCGAGGCATCAGATTAAAAAAGATTCCGTTAACAGCGGATGAAGTTGTTAACGAAATTACGCAAAAACGAAGTGGAGTGAAGTAGAATCGATCAATTTGTGTTTGGAAAATACTTTCCTGGAAATTCATTCATTCATCGTTTAAATCCAGCGTTTAAGATTTTAGGCTCCGTTATCATTATTACGCTTATTTTGATGTGCAATAATTGGGTCAGTTATGGATGTATGACGCTTTTTACATTGGTGCTGGTATACTTATCCCATTCTCGAATTAGGATGCTTCTAAAGGGGATCAAACCCATTCTGTGGCTAATTATTTTTACGGTCTTGATTCAAGTGTTTTTTGGCCATGGCGGAACGGTTTATTTTCATTTATGGTTTATTTCCATCACTTCGTCGGGAATTATTAATGCGGTCATGATATTTATTCGATTGGTCCTCATTATCACGATTGCTACTATTTTGACCATCACAACCAGTCCATCGATGATTGCACTTGGAGTTGAGACGATTCTGAGACCGCTTAAGTGGGTTAAAGTTCCCACTGAAACGATTGGGATGATGGTTTCAATTGCACTGCAATTCATCCCCACCCTCATTGATGAGTTAAATGACATTATGAACGCTCAGAGAGCACGAGGCGTCGATTTTGGTAAGGGCAAATTAATGAAACGAGCTAAAAGCTTAGTGTCGCTGATTATTCCTTTGTTTGTTTCTTCTTTTCGTCATGCTGAACACCTTGCAGATGCCATGGAAGCTCGTGGATATTCTGATGAGGTCAAGCGAACTCATTATCAGCTCGTCTCTTGGACGGTCCTTGATTGGGTTGCTTTAGGGGTCATGATGGTTTTAACGGTTGTAATTATTTTAGTGAGGAATTAGATGAAAACTCGGTATAAAATTACATTTGCATATGATGGGACTAAATTTGCTGGCTTTCAAACGCAGCCAAAGCAGCGAACGGTAGAGGGAACTTTAACTAATATTATTAACAAAATGGCCCAAAAAAGTGGCAAGCACGTTTTACTTTATGGATCTGGCAGAACTGACGCAGGTGTTCATGCCCTAGGTCAGGTTGCCCATTTTGATTTTCCCTATGATTTAGGTGAGGAAAGTATGTTAAAGGGGTTAAACAGTATGTGTCCCCTGGATATTGAAATAATAAGTGTGCAAAAGGTTAATGCTGACTTTCATGCTCGTTATGATGTAACGGGGAAAAAGTACTTGTATCGGTTGGATTTGGGGCGCTTTACCAATCCATTTAAAAGAAATTATACTGCTCATTGGCGTTTTCCCGTTAATTTCAATTGGATCGAAGAGGCCATTCATGATTACGTTGGCAAACATGACTTTTCGTCGTTTGTTGCTTCTGGTGCAAAGGAAGGAAGTCGGGTTCGTACAATTTTCTCGGTTGATGCTAACTTAGATAAAGTTACTAATGAGATGCAGTTCGAGTTTTATGGTGATGGTTTTATGTATAATCAAATTCGGATTATGGTTGGGGTGCTGATGGAGATTGGACGGGGAAAGCGGCCAGTTCATGATATCCAACGATTGTTCAAAGTGAAGGATCGAAACGAAGCACGTTTAACAATGCCAGCTAATGGATTGTACTTAAAAAAGGTTTATTATCCAGGAGATGATCCAAAACATTCAAAACGAAAACATCATCCAGATGATTAAAATGAATTTGACTTTCAGAAGAAATGTTAGTACTATTGTAACTGGTATTGTTTGCCCCACGATAAGCCCCGGAAACTTATTAGGTGTCGAACAAACACGGAAACATGGAGGAATTAAAAGTGCATACAACATATATGGCTAAACCCGGCGAAGTAGATCGCAAGTGGTACGTTATTGACGCAGATGGCGTTGAATTAGGTCGTCTCTCAAGTGTCGTTGCTTCTATTTTACGCGGAAAAAACAAACCTACATTTACGCCAAACGTAGATACAGGTGACAATGTTATTGTAATCAATGCATCTAAAGTTGCATTGTCTGGTAAGAAAGCTAGTGGCAAGATTTATTATCACCACACATCTTACATTGGTGGACTTAAGTCAATTACTGCTGGTCAAATGAGAGCAGAGAAGCCTGATCGACTTATCGAAACTTCAGTTAAAGGTATGCTTCCTCACGGTACATTAGGTCGTCAAATCGCTAAGAAACTTCACGTTTATGCAGGTGAAGATCACACTCATGAAGCTCAAAAACCAGAAGTTCTTGATATTAAGAACCTAATTTAAGGAGGAAACACAATTGGCTAAAGTACAATATACCGGCACAGGTCGCCGTAAAGATTCAGTTGCTCGTGTACGCTTAGTACCAGGTACTGGAAAAGTTGTAATCAATGACAAAGATGTTGAAGATTACATTCCATTTCCTAATTTAAGAGAAATCATTTTACAACCATACAATGTTACTGAGACACTTGGTAACTATGACACATTAGCTAACGTTAATGGTGGTGGATATTCAGGACAAGCTGGTGCTGTTCGTTTAGGAATTGCACGTGCTTTACTTGAAGTTGATCCAGACTTTAGAGAATCCCTCAAGAAGGCTGGTTTATTAACACGTGACCCTCGTATGAAGGAACGTAAGAAACCCGGCCTTAAGAAAGCTCGTAAGGCTGGTCAATTCTCAAAACGTTAATCAGAAGATTATATTTTGTCGCTCATGTCCGCATGAGCGCTTTTTTATTAAATGGGTGAATTTAAAATGAAAAAGACACGAAATTATCATATTGCAATCTTGTCAGTTTTTATTGCCATTATTTTGATTCAAAATTTTGTTCCTATTTTAGGATATATTCCGGTTGGTCCACTAAGCATTACGTTAATTCCAATTACCGTGATTGTGGCAACCTTAGTGCTTGGTTTAAAGGATGGCTTTATTCTTGGCACGCTCTGGGGTGTAATTGTGTTTGTCAGGGCCTTTACGTGGCCTACTAGTCCAATTGCTCCACTTGTCTTTGAGAATCCGATTACGGCCATTTTACCGCGGGCCCTAATTCCGGTAGTTGCTTACTTTTCCTACAAATGGTTAAAAAAATTACTTAATAATAAGCTTTCACTTGTGATTGCATGCGCTTTGGGTTCCATGACCAATACAATTTTAGTGCTGTTATTTATTTATATTTTTAATCGAAAGCAAGCTCCAATCCTATACCATGTGAGTGTTGACAAAATTATCTATGCCTTATTAGGGGTAGTTGGAACCAATGGTCTGATAGAAATGATTATTACAGCAATTGTTTGTCCAATTATCATTATTTCGTTAGATAAAGTAATCCAAAAATAAAAAGCAGATCATTACGATCTGCTTTTTGTTACTTTGATGCGTCCGATGATTTTTTGTCACCATCTTGTTTTGAATCGTCATCTGGTCCCTCATCAGGATCTTTTTGAATTCGTGGAGCTTGCTTAATCATTTTAAGATCTTTGTGATTAATAACGGTCTTGTTATGATACTTATCAATTATTTCTGGATCATCAGATTCAAATGTAATCAAAAAGGCATTATTGTAAGCTTTATCGATATAACCAGTAAAATCATTCTTTTCAAGTTTAAACGATACTTCATCGCCAACTTCAAAGGGTGATTTTTCGGTCTCCGTTTGTTCATCGTGTTTCTTTGCCAAACTGACCACCTCCAATTGTATTCAACTAATGAAATATAAACGAATAATTAACATTTGTCAATTTTTAACATTTTTGTAGTACAATTTAAACAGTAAATTTATTTGTAAGGAGGGTTAGTTTGGCTAGGAAAAAGAAGCAAAAGCAAAATAAGTTAGTTGCTTATGTCCTGACCGTGCTAATCCTGTTAGTCATGTTCGTTGGTGCTGTGATGATTTTAGGCAATTCTCATTTTAACCCGCAGTATGAACAAAATAATGTTAGTGTTCAACATAAGGAATTTATCAACAAGATTCTACCAAAGTCAGTTGAGATGCAACGGAAGTATAAAATTTTGACTAGCATTACCCTTGCTCAGGCTATTTTAGAATCAGATTGGGGCCAGAGTACTTTGGCTTCAAAGTATAATAATCTTTTTGGTGTTAAAGCGGGTGCTGGACAAAAGAGTGTCACTTTGGACACGACTGAATATACAAGTGGATCACCTGCAATGGTTCACGGAAGTTTTCGCGTTTACGATAATTGGGATGAGTCAATTGAAGATCATGCTGTTTTACTAGCTCATGGCACAGACTGGAACCCCATGCAATATAAAGAAGTTGTGTCGGCGGACAATTACGTTGATTCTGCCAAGGCTCTCAGTACCGATGGATATGCAACAGACCCGGCTTATGCAGACAAAATAATTAAAATCATTAAAAAGTATCATCTTAATCAATACGATAAACAATGATGTAGCAAAAGATTTATTGGAGGTTAAACTATGGATTCAGTATTACTCTACCCAGGAAGCACAATTGGAATTATTGGTGACTATTTTAGTAGTACGCAACTAGTTAACGTGGCCCGCGACGCGGGATTAAAAATCGCCACCTATAGTTCTAATTCAGATAGCGAGATCGCTAGACAATCTGATTACGCATTTACAGGTGACGTTAATGATGTTGATACTTTAAGGGAATTTTCTGAGAAGTGTGATTTAGTTACATACGTTTCAAATGACATTGATCCTCAGGTTATTAGTGAAATCGAAAAGTATACTTATGTTCCTCAAGGCGAATCCCTTTTAGAGATTAGTCAGGACCGTGTGATGGAAAGGGCCTTTTTTGATCAAATTAACGTCAATACGTCACCATACGTCACTATTATTAACTTGGAAGATATCTATCAAGCAATTGATTCAATTGGATATCCTGCAATTTTAAAACCAATTCAGCGACACATGACTAATAACCAACAGTTAGTTATTAACGAATCAAATGATATTGCACTTGCGTCCGACATGTTAAAAAGAGGGCCTTATATCCTTGAGTCTTACGTTCCTTACCGTTTCGAATACGCAATTATTGCTACTAAATCAGTAAAAGAAGATTTACAACAATTTCCCGCCGTTAAAACCAGTTATTTAGGGAACATGCTCCAAACGGTAAGTACTGATACTTCCAAAACAGATTCTAACGTTATTAACGAAATGATTAGAATTGTTAATCAAATCGGCAAAAATGTTAAATACGTTGGTTCATTTGAGGTATCGTTCGGTGTAACGGCTGATCAAAACATTTACGTTACAAACATTGATCCAACCGTTAATAATGCCGGTTTTTTGTTTAATTTAGCTACTGATATCAGCGAGTATGATCAACATCTTCGGGCCATTTCAGGGTTGCCATTAGCTAAGATTAATAAGATTAGTGATGTGGTTGCTCGTTTGTTTACGAAAAAGCAATATGAACAGGTTCTTAGACAACGAATCCTTCAACCAAACTGGCAATTTTATTTTAATTATCACAGTAATGCACGTGATGATGATGTGGTTGGAGTGATTTTAATTCCAACCAATTCGGTCGAAGAGACGTTTAATCGAATTGTGAATACAGGAATTTGGACCAAAAATTAAATGTTATTAAAATTGAAGAGTCGGCAATTTGTCGGCTCTATTTTGCTATAATTAATGATGGATTTACAAAGCGAGAGGATTGGTTAACGTGTCAAAGACAGACCTACTAAAGACAATGAACGATAAGCAACAAGAGGCGGTAGAACAAACTGAAGGTCCACTTTTGATTATGGCTGGTGCTGGAAGTGGTAAGACCAGGGTGCTCACTCATCGAATTGCTTATCTAATTGAGAAAAAAGGTGTGATGCCATGGAATATTTTGGCGATTACATTTACCAACAAAGCTGCTCGCGAAATGAAGGAACGTGTTAGTAAATTACTTGGCGTCGGTGGTGACGATGTTTGGGTATCAACTTTTCACGCACTTGGCGTGAGAATCTTGAGACGTGACATTGATAAATTAGGTTATAATCGTGCTTTTTCTATCACTGATTCAGGAGAACAAAAGACCCTTGTAAAACGAATTTTAAAAGACTTAGATCTAGACCCGAAAAAGAATGATCCAAGGGCTATTTTAAGTGCCATTTCAAATGCTAAGAATAATTTACAGACTCCACGAGATTATCAAAAGTCACATTCAGCTAACAGTCCATTTGAAGAGGTGGTTTCACAGGTATATTTCGAATATCAAAAGCGACTTCAAGAAAATCAAGCTGTCGATTTTGATGATTTGATTATGCTTACGATTAGATTGTTTAAACAATATCCAGAGGTGTTGAATTATTATCAAGATAAGTTTCATTACATCCATGTCGATGAATATCAGGATACCAATGAAGCACAGTATAAATTAGTATCAATGCTTGCCAAAAAGTATCAAAATTTGTGTGTAGTGGGTGACGCTGATCAGAGTATTTATGGTTGGCGTGGTGCTAACATGAATAATATCTTGGATTTTGAAAATGACTATAAAAATGCACACGTTGTGAAACTGGAACAGAATTATCGTTCAACTAAGAATATTTTAAGTGCCGCAAACGACGTTATTCAAAACAATGCCGAGAGAAAAGATAAGAATTTGTGGACGGAAAATGATACTGGCGAAAAGGTAACGTACTATCGTGCTCAAAGTGAGGCTAGTGAGGCCCATTACGTGGTGTCTAAGATTAAAGATGAGGTCAGTAAACATCATTATTCTTATAATGATTTTGCGGTCTTGTACCGGACGAATGCCCAGTCGCGTGTAATCGAAGAGACCTTCTTGAAATCAAATATTCCGTACACGATGGTTGGTGGGCATAAATTCTACGACCGTAAGGAAATCCGAGACATTCTTTCGTATTTGACTCTCATTGCTAATCCCAGTGATTCATTAAGTTTTGAACGGGTTGTTAACGTTCCTAAGCGTGGAATTGGTAGTTCAAGTGTGGAAAAGTTGAGAATGTTTGCAGCAGATAATGGATGGAATCTACTAGAAGCAGCTCAAAATGTTGACTTGGCCAATAATATCTCCAGTCGTGCTCGAAATGCCATTGCTAATTTTGCTAATGTCATATCAAACGTTCAAAAAAAGCAAAAGGATATGACCGTTACGGAAATTACCGAAGCACTTTTGGATCAATCTGGATATATGGCTGATCTAAAGAAAACCAATTCACTGGAGTCACAGACACGGATTGAGAATATTGAAGAATTTCTTTCTGTCACAAAAGATTCTGATTTAAAGTATGATGAACAGACTGGTAGTAGTGATAGTCGTTTGACAGATTTTTTGGCGGATCTGGCCCTTGTATCGGCTCAAGACGATGTTGATGAATCGGCTAAACAGGTGACTTTAATGACTTTGCATGCTGCTAAGGGGCTTGAATTTCCAGTCGTCTTTATGGTTGGGATGGAAGAAGGAATTTTTCCTCTTAGTCGAGCTACTGAAAAGGAAAGTGAGTTAGAAGAAGAACGACGGTTAGCCTATGTGGGAATTACGCGGGCTCAGACCAAACTCTATATGACAAATGCATATTCACGAATGTTATATGGTAGAATGCAAAATAATCCCGAGTCACGATTTATGGATGAAATTAATTCGGATGTATTGGATAATGAGAGTTCAATTCCAACGGGACCTAAAACTCCATTTGACACCAGTAGTGAGTATAATAAACAAACCAATCGAGCCTTTAGTGAACCATATCATCGCCCTAACAAACGAGTCGAAAAACCCCAAGGAACTGGTGCTGACAAGAAGTCATGGAATATTGGTGATAAAGTCAAACACAAGGCGTGGGGAACTGGAACGGTTGTTAAAATTAATGGAACCGGTGAAGATATGGAACTTGACATTGCCTTTCCAGAAAAAGGAATTAAACGTCTATTAGCTGCATTTGCACCCATAACAAAAATTCAATCGATTAAGTAAGGGAGTGGTAAGATTGTTTAAGATTCCAATGGATCAGGTTAATGAAAGTGAAGCAAAAAAAGAGGCCTCAGAACTAAGACCAAAGTTAATTAAGTGGGGAAAACAGTACTATGAACAGGATCAGCCAACCGTAGAAGATGCGGAATATGATCGAAACTATGCTCGCTTGCAGGATCTGGAAGCCAAGTTTCCAGCAATTATCACTCCTGATTCACCGACTCAGCACGTTGGTGGGGCAACTTCGAATGAATTTACAAAGGTCAATCACGAGATTCCAATGCTTTCACTAGGTGACGTATTTTCACCCCAAGAGCTTAAGGATTTTGTGGTTCGACTCAAGCACAACTATCCTCAAGATACTGAGTATAATTGTGAGTTGAAGATCGATGGACTAGCTATTTCACTTCGTTATGAGCATGGGGTGTTCGTGCAGGGATCGACTAGGGGAAATGGACAAATTGGTGAGGATATCACTGAAAATTTAAAAACCATCCCATCAATCCCTAAAAAATTAAGTCGACCCATTGATATTGAAGTACGTGGCGAATGTTATATGGGAAAAGAAGCCTTTTTAAAGTTAAATGAACGACGACAAAATGACGGAAAACCAACGTTTGCTAATCCGAGAAATGCTGCTGCCGGGAGTCTTCGACAATTGGATCCAAAAGTTACTAAGGATCGCCACTTAAGTACTTTTATGTATAACGTTGCTAATTATGACGATTTAAAGGCTACCACTCAAAGTGGACTTTTAGAGGAACTAAAAGAATTAGGCTTTACCATCAATGAGCATTATCAAGTGGCTGACAATATGGATCAGATTGATGCTTACATTAAAAAGTATTCAGCAGCAAGAGATAATCTCACCTTTGGTATCGATGGCATTGTGATTAAGACCAATTCGCTTCCTTTACAAATGGAAATTGGGCATACGGTTAAAGTCCCGAAGTGGGCGATCGCTTACAAGTTTCCGCCAGAAGAAGTTCATACTAAAATTAAAAAGATTGAGTGGACCGTTGGAAGAACGGGAGTGGTAACTCCTACCGCAATCATGGATCAAGTGCAATTGGCCGGTACTACCGTTTCAAGAGCGTCACTTCATAATCCTGATTATATTGAGAAAAAAGATATCCGTGTCGATGATACAGTTGTTTTGTATAAAGCTGGCGACATTATTCCGGAGGTTGAAAGGTATCTTCCTGATTTAAGGCCAAAAGATTCTAAGCCATATGTTATCCCAGATCGATGTCCTTCATGTGGTGCTAAATTAGTCCACTTAGATGGTGAGGTTGCCTTACGTTGTATTAATCCGAAGTGTCCAGCACAGCTGGTGGAACAAATTAATCATTTTGCTTCTAGAAATGCAATGGATATTGATGGTTTGGGTCCTAAGATTGTGAAGCAGTTGTTTGATAAAAAAATGGTCTCGGATGTGGCCAGCTTGTATCACCTTAGTTATGATGAACTACTCACTCTTGATAAGTTTGGTGACAAGTCTGCTAACAATTTACTTTCTGCCATTGATAGTAGTCGGAGCAATTCACTTGAAAGATTGCTTTTTGGATTGGGCATCAGACACGTCGGTGCTAAAGCAGCGCGATTAATTGCTGCACACTTTAAAACCATGGATGCTCTCATGAAATCAAGTGTCGAAGAAATCGCCTCAATTGACACCATTGGTCAAGTTATTGCTGATAGTGTTCATACTTATTTTGAAAACGCTGATAGTAGAGAATTAATTGGCGAACTCGTTGATGTTGGTGTTAATATGGACTATGTAAATAATGAAGAGATAGTACAACCAGATAACTTTTTCAATGGTAAACGAGTTGTATTGACCGGAAAGTTGGTTGATTTAACTAGGGGTCAAGCCAGTGAATGGCTTGAAAACCATGGAGCGGATGTCACAAGTAGTGTTTCTAAAAATACCGACCTAGTAATTGCGGGAGAGGATGCAGGTAGTAAGCTAACCAAAGCTCAATCTCTTTCGGTTCCGGTTTGGGATGAAGATCATTTTAAAAATGAAATGCAAAAAGAATGATAAGAAGTCGGAGGAATTTAAGTTGAGACGCTTAAAAGTAATTTTAATGGTGGCGGCTAGCGCATTAATGTTAGTAGCTTGTGGGAGTACTAACAAGAGTACCACTAATACAAATAATAAGAATACACAATTAACCGGGGAAACTGGTGGTAAGAATTATCAGAGTGTTATTAAGGATGGACATTATCAAACTAGTAAATCGCGTGGAGTTGACATTCAACAAAATGATAATCAGTTTAACTTGAAAGGATTTCAGAACGGTTTGCTTGGAATTTCCAAGCAGAATTTTTCGACTGATAAGTATGTTTTTCAGGAGGGACAATACATCTCTACTGACACTGCCGAGAAGTGGCTTGATCGTAAGTCAAAGCAAAACCCGGAGGGACTAAATCCATCGCAACAAAAGGGAAAAGTAACCCCAATGTACTTGCAACAAATGGATGAACAAGACTTCTTAGTTCCAAATGGTAATAAAATGACCATGAAGGGTATGACCATTGGCCTTGGGATCAATTCAGTGTACTACTACACTAAACAGAAGTATGGGAGTCAGTATCAACAGAAGATCCCCGATGATGTGGTTGAGAAACAAGGTAAGGAGATGGCTAACACGATCCTTAAACGATTGAGACAGAATAAAGAATTAAAGAATATTCCAATCGTGATTGCATTGTACAAGCAAGCTCCAAACGATAGTTTGACTGGTGGTAATTTCTTTGCCTCATCGGTTAACAATCCGGGCACGACGTCTGTAAACTCATGGAAACCAATTAATGAAAAATCATATGTGTTCCCGATTGCCAATGGTTCTAAGGGACCTAATACGAATGATTTATCTGCGTTTAATCAATTTAAGTCACAGGTTCAAAATTTCTTCCCTAACTTGAGTGGGATTACCGCACAGGCTCAATACAAGGGTAAGCAACTTCAAGGAATGCACATTAACATTACAACTCAATTTTATAGTCAAACTGAAATCATCAGTTTTACTCAATACCTACAGAATGCTGCTCAAAAATATCTTCCTGGCAGTGTACCAATTGATATTACCGTAAAATCAACTGATGGAATTCAAAGTTATTTGAACCGAAATGCGGGAGGAAAGTCCTTCAGTTCGCATGTGTTTAATAGCTATTAAGATTTAGTGATTTAGTAAAAGAGGGGATAAAATGGCTGATAAGATTACGGAAGAACAAACCCAACATATTGCTGGGTTAGCTAAGCTTGAATTAAAAAAAGATGAATTACCTGAATTCACCCAACAATTAAATGATTTGTTGAAAATGTTGGATACACTTGAAAAAGTTGATACATCGGGTGTTGAGCCCACTTATACGGTAACGGATCGAATTGACGTTACTAGAAAAGACGTGGCAGAAGATTGGCACGAACAAGATGCTTTGTTAAAGAATGCTCCTGATATTCAAGATGACTTAATTAAAGTTCCAGTAATTATTGACGAAAGTGAGGATGAATAATAATGAACTATTTAGATAAGGATTTGCGTTCACTTCACCAGATGTTGGTAAATAAGGAAATTTCGGCCGTTGACTTAGTAAAAGAGACCATGGACAACATCAAAACTACTGACCAAAACATTGATGCTTTTAATAATCTAAATGATAAGGCGCTTGAAAATGCTAAAGCCATTGATGAACGTGGGATCGATCCTAATAATATTTTAGATGGGATTCCGTTAGCTTTGAAAGATAACATCGTTACTAAAGAATTACCAACTACTGCATCTTCAAAAATGCTAGAAAATTTCACCTCAATTTATGATGCAACGGTGGCCAAGAGACTTTCTAATGCTGGTACCATTAACGTTGGTAAAACCAACATGGATGAATTTGCAATGGGAAGTTCAACTGAAAATTCAGCCCTTAAAACCACTCACAATCCATGGGATTATAGCAAAGTTCCTGGCGGTTCGTCCGGTGGTTCGGCTGCCGCAGTTGCTTCCGGTGAAGTTCCAGTTGCACTTGGATCAGATACCGGAGGTTCAATTAGACAACCAGCTTCATTCACGGGAATTGTTGGAATGAAGCCAACCTATGGTCGAGTATCACGTTTTGGACTTATTGCGATGGCTTCAAGTTTTGATCAAATTGGACCTCTTACTAGAAGTGTCTTTGACAATGCTCTGGTTTTAAACGCAATTTCAGGTCATGACGAACACGATTCAACTAGTTCAAAACAGGAAGTTCCTGATTTCACCGAACACATTAAAGATGGGGTCGAGGGGATGAGAATTGGCATTCCCAAGGAATACGTTAATAAGTTATCTCCTGATGTTTCAAAAGCAATCAAAAATGCCGCAGAAACGTTTAAAAAATTAGGTGCAAAGGTTGACTGGGTTTCGATGCCTAATTCTAAATATGGTGTTATTGCTTATAATGCGCTTCAAACCGCTGAAGCATCTTCTAACCTAGAAAGATTCGATGGAATTCGTTATGGATATCGAGCATCAGATGCTCAAACACTTGATGAATTGTACGTTAAATCACGATCAGAAGGGTTTGGAGATGAGGTTAAGCGACGGATTATGCTAGGTACCTTATCGCTTTCTTACGATAATGTTGATAAATATTACAAACAGGCTGCTAAAATTCGGACTTTAATCATCAATGATTTTAAAAAGGTTTTTGCTGACCATGATTTAATTTTGAGTCCAACATCTCGAGTTACTGCCTTTACAATTGGAGTAGAAGATCAAGATCCCATTGAAATGTATATGAATGATATTTTGACGATCCCAGCCAATATGGCTGGAGTTCCTGCTATGTCCCAAATTGCTGGATCCAGTAATGGTTTGCCAATCGGAATGCAATTAATGGGGAAACCGTTTGATGAGAGTACCATTTATAAAGCAGGATACGCTTTTGAACAGAATACTGATTTTCACAAGCAAACACCAAAGATGGGAGGTAAATAGTCATGAATTTTGAAACGACCATTGGTCTAGAAGTCCACGTTGAGCTTAAAACTAATTCAAAAATTTATAGTCCATCTGCTGCACAGTTTGGGGACAAGCCCAATAGTAATACTAACGTAATTGACTGGGGTTATCCTGGAACGCTCCCAGTCGTTAACAAACAGGTCGTTGCGGATGGTATCACCGCGGCTCTAGCTTTACATGCTCATATTGAAAAGCACCCTCATTTTGATCGTAAAAATTATTTCTACCCGGATAATCCGAAGGGGTATCAGATTACTCAAAACGAGAGACCCACTGCTAGAAACGGATGGATTGAAGTCGAGACCGAAAATGGTAAGAAAAAAATTGGAATCGAAGAGATGCATATTGAAGAAGACGCTGGTAAGAATACCCATGAACAAAAATATTCTTACGTTGACTTAAACCGTCAGGGGACTCCGCTTATTGAAATTGTCTCTAAGCCCGAGATGACAACTCCGCAACAAGCATATGATTATCTGGAAGGATTAAGGCAACGGATTCAATTTACCGGAATTTCTGATGTCAAGATGGAAGAAGGGTCAATGCGGGTTGACGTTAATATCTCAGTTCGACCCATTGGTAGTAAAGAATTAGGTCAAAAGATTGAATTAAAGAACTTGAATTCATTTAATCATGTTAGAAAATCACTTGAGTACGAAGAACAACGTCAACAACAGGTGTTGATGTCCGGCGGTCAGATTAATTCTGAGAGTCGTCGTTTTGATGAATCTACTGGTAAAACTGAGTTAATGCGTGTCAAAGAGGGAAAAGATGATTATCGTTACTTCCCAGAACCAGATCTTCCAACTTTGAGTATTTCTGATGAATGGATTAATGAATTAAAAGAATCCATGCCTGAGATGCCTATCAAACGTCGTAATCGTTACGTTAATGAATTAGGGATCACTGATTATGATGCAATGGTTATCACTCAGACCAAAGAAATGTCTGATTTTTATGATAAAATGGTTAAATTAGGTGCTGATCCTAAATTAGCCGCTAACTACCTTCAAGATAACGTCAATGCGTACTTGAACGATAATCAAGCTAACTTGGAAGACACCAAAATCACGCCTGAAGCGATGGCTACCATGATTAAAATGATTATGGACGATACCATCTCAAGTAAAATGGCTAAAAAAGTATTTAAGGCAGTTACTAAGGGGCAAGATCCAAAGAAATTCGTTGAAGAAAAAGGACTGGTCCAATTATCTGATCCTAAAAAACTGCAACCAATTATTGATGGGGTCTTAAAAGATAATCAACAGTCAGTTGATGATTATCATAATGGTAAAGATCGAGCTGTTGGGTATTTGGTTGGACAAATTATGAAACAAACTCATGGACAAGCTAATCCGCAAGTTGTAAACAAATTATTGAAAGGTTCTTTAGATAAATAGGGTGATGTAAGAATGGTCAAAAAAGCACGAGTAATTTACAATCCAACGTCTGGACGTGAAATGTTAAAACCGCAGTTGGTTAATATTTTGGATGTTTTGGAGAATGGTGGATATGAAGCCAGTGCTTTTGCGACCACCCCCAAACCACATTCAGCACGTGATGAAGCCGCCCGTGCATCTGAAGAGGGATTTGATCTCATCATTGCGGCAGGTGGAGATGGGACCATCAATGAAGTAATTAATGGCATTGCTCCACGTGATTATCGACCACAATTAGGAATCATTCCTGCTGGAACTACCAATGATTTTGCGCGTGCATTGCACATTCCTCGAGATGATTACGTTGAAGCTGCTAAAGTGATCACTAAGGGCAATGTTTCAAAGATGGACGTTGGTAAAGCATACAATGATGAAGTGACTAATTATTTCATTAATATTGCGGCTGGTGGGTTTATGACAGAATTAACTTACAATGTTCCTTCTGATTTAAAGACTATTTTTGGGTATCTTGCATACCTGGTAAAGGGAGCAGAAATGTTGCCAAATGTGAAGCCAGTTCCGATGTTATTAAAGTATGATGGTGGAGAATATCGTGGGAAGGCTTCAATGTTTTTTTTAGCCATGACTAATTCAGTGGGTGGTTTTGAACAAATTGTTCCAAACGCAACCATGGATGATGGTAAATTTACCATGATTATTGTTAAAACCGGTAATTTAGTTGAAATGTTGCAATTAATTGCTAAAGCGTTTAATGGCGGTCGGCACATTGATGATCCTAGGATTATATACAAAAAGACCAATACATTTGAGGCTTTTCCTGGGGATGATAGTCGCTTACAGATTAATCTTGATGGCGAATACGGTGGTGATGCTCCGATGAAGTTTGTCGATCTAAAGCAGCGAATTAGTATTTATTCCAACCTTAAGACTGATGATATCAGTGAGTCGGCTAGTGTCGCTCCTCAGGTCAAAAATGTTGAAAAGAAGTTTGTCAGAAAAGTCGATGAACTTCCATCTGATAGTAAAAAATAAGTTTTGCCGTGTAACGGTAAAACTTTTTAGTAAGGAGAACAAATGAGCGCTAAAAAAGAAGCTCCAGTACAGAAAAACCAAGACCTCACGGTAAACGTGATTGATTTGACTTACCAGGGAATGGGGGTTGGTAAGGTTTCCGATTTTCCGATTTTCATTGAGGATGCTCTTCCAGGTGAGAAAGTCCAGATCAGGGTGATTAAAGTTAAAAAGAACTTCGCCTTTGGAAAATTAGAAAAGATTATCGAACCAAGTCCCAATCGAGTTCAAGCAATTGATCGACGGTATACGCAGTCTGGGATTGCTCCATTACAACACCTTGCATATCCAAAACAATTAGAGTTTAAACAACATCAGATTGAGGAATTGTTTAAGAAGGCTCATTTAAACGTTGCTGTTGCTCAAACAATTGGAATGGATAATCCATCAAAATACCGAAATAAGGCTCAGATTCCGGTTAGGAAGATGAATGGTCAATTGGAAACGGGTTTTTATCGGCGCCACAGTCATGATTTAATTCCAATTGAAGACTTTTACATTCAAGATCCTCACATCGATGAAGCCATTATTAAGGTTCGGGATGTTTTACGAGCTTATCATGTTAGTGCTTACAATGAGGCAACTCACAAGGGTTGTATTAGGAATATTATGGTCCGTTATGGAAAAGCAACCGGCGAGATGATGGTAGTTTTGGTTACCAATGGTAAAAACTTGCCACATAAAGATGAAATTATTAAATCCATTAATGATCAGTTGCCTGATTTAGATAGTTTAATTCAAAATGTTAATGATTCTCACGGGAATCGACTGATGGGGGACACGAACATCCTGTTATCAGGTAAAGCTTACATCAAGGATGAACTCTTAAACACCAAGTTTTTGATTTCACCAATGTCGTTTTACCAGGTTAATCCGGTTCAGACTGAAAAACTTTATTCTTTGGCCATCGATAAGGCGCAATTATCGAAAAATGATGTAGTGGTTGATGCGTATTGCGGGATTGGGACAATTTCACTGGCAATGGCACCAAAAGTTAAGCATGTGTACGGAGTTGATGTGGTTGCTGAGGCAATTGAAGATGCCCGAAAGAACGCTAAATTAAATCATATTGATAATGTTAGCTTTGTGGTTGCAAAGGCTGAGGACCAGATGAAGAAGTGGGCAGAGCAGGACATTCGACCAGATGTCGTGGTAGTTGATCCGCCAAGAAAGGGCCTTGATCCAACCTTTATTGCTAGTGTCTTAGAGATGAAGCCAGAACGATTAGTATATGTTTCATGTAATCCTGCTACTCTTGTACGGGATTGTCAGGCTTTAATTGATGGTGGCTATGAAATTAAACAACCTATTCAACCAGTGGATCAATTTCCGCAAACACCGCATGTTGAAAGTGTAACGGTGTTGGAAAAGAGTAAATAAAAAGAATCTAGCGAGCTAGATTCTTTTTATTTTTCAGTTGAAGTTTTGTTTTTCATCATTTTATGCCAGTAATAAACTGGAATTCCGATTAAAGTGGCTATGATACCAATGATAGCCAAAACGGTTTGGGTCAGGATCGTTGAAACTAAGATAAAGATTCCCCCGGCTAGTGCGAGAATTGGGACAATTGGATACCAAGGTACTTTGTATGGGCGAACCAACTCCGGTTCACGCTTTCTTAAGATGAATAAAGCAACGAATAAAAGGCAATTAAATATCCACATCACGAAAACTAACATATCAGTTAGCATATCAAAACTACCCATGAAAATCATAACGACAGCGATCATAAACATAAATAATCCCGAAATATAGGGGGTAGCAGTGTGTTTAGAAAGTTTTGCAAAGTATTTACTAAATGGTAATTGATCGTCTTTACCCATTGCATACGGAACTCTGATCCCGGTTAAGATGTAACCATTCATAGCGCCATAAACGGAAATTAAGATGCCAATGGTCACTAGTTTTCCGCCAATGCCACCAAATAGTTTCATGGCAACTTCATAGGCGGTGTTTTGGTTTCCTGCAATTTGATCAAGTGGCATATTTTTTAAGAAAACCCAGTTTACCAAAACGTAGATGATCATAATAAAAGTTAAACCCAAAATAATGGCCTTAGGAAGGTCCTTTTGGGGATTTTTCATTTCGCCAGCGATGCTTCCGATGTTGATCCATCCATCGTAGGCAAACATTGTGGCCAGTAATCCGCCACCAAAAGCAGTTAATAGGTTAGTGGAGCCATGGTTCTGGATTGGAGGCCAAAAAGATACGTCAACGTGACCCGGGAGTAATAGTCCAGCAATTACAATGATAAAGATAGGAATTAATTTGACAATTAGTGTTAAAGATTGGACTCTTCCGGCTACTTTTGATCCTAAAAGGTTAATTAACGTAACACTTAATGCACAAATAATTGCAATGGTAATTGAGAGTGATGTTGATAAGTGAAACAAATTAATTAGTTGAGTGGAGAAAACAATTGAGAGAGCCGCTAAGTTGGCCGGAAAATACACAAGAATTTCGGCCCATCCCAGTAGGAATCCAGTTAGCGGTCCATAAGTATATTTTAAGTATTGAATGGTTCCTCCAGTTTTAGGAATGGCCGCAGCCAATTCTGAAACCGTTAGTCCACCACAAATTGTTAAAAGACCACCAATGATCCATGCTAGGATGGTGAGAGTAACAGAATGAGTATTAGATACGACACTGGCAGTTTTGAAAAAGACTCCAGCACCGATCACGGTTCCCATGACAGTTGACAGGGCAGCACCGATTCCAATGTTTTTCTTTAAGTTGCTTTGAGGCATTTGATCCACTCCTTTTTGCGTAATGGTTAATTATAGCATGGGGCCAAATCGAAGTCAGTACATAAAATAAAAAAGCATCCAATTGGATGCTTTTTAGTGATATTGATTTAGTCTTCGTCTTTCGGACCGGTTTTCCAATCATTTTCATGTTCACGTTGGTAATTAGCAATGTTCTTGTATTCTGGTTGAAGATGACGACTTAGACGAATGTAAATTGGGATCAATTCACGATAAGCTTGGTAATTCTTTGGATTTGGTTTATGAGTATTGGTAACCCCAACAAACTTGCTGACGTCGTAAAGGCTGTCAATCATGCCTAAACTGTACATTCCAAGGGTAGCAGCGCCAAGAGCCGTACCTTCGAAGCTTTCTGGAATGTTGACGTCTTGTTCAAAGATGTCGGCTAACATTTGGCGCCAAAGTTCTGAACGAGCAAAACCACCAGTTGCTTGAATACTCTTTGGTTCGCCAACAACTTCTTCAAGGGCTAACATAACGGTGTAGAGGTTATACACGATTCCTTCAAGAGCAGATCGAATCATGTGAGCACGAGTGTGTTTTCTGGTCAAACCGAAGTATGTTCCACGAGCGTCGGCATCCCAGATTGGAGCTCTTTCACCACCCAAGAACGGTAAGAAGATTAACCCTTCGGATCCTGCTGGAATCTTAGAAGCAATTTCAGTTAGAAGATCGTAAGCATCAATATTCATCTGTTCGGCAGTGACTTTTTCTGGCAAGCAAAGTTGATCACGAACCCAACGGAAGACAATTCCACCGTTATTAACGGGTCCACCGACAACCCACATATTCTTAGCTAGGTAGTAACAGAATACACGACCCTTAGGATCAATCGTTGGCTTGTCGTTAACGACACGAACGGCACCAGAAGTTCCAATTGTGACAGCTACTACACCTGGTTTAATGGCGTCTACCCCTAAGTTAGCCAGAGGACCGTCAGAAGCACCAATGATAAATGGTGTATCTTTATCAATTCCAATTTTATTGGCGTATTCTTCGTTTAAGCCCTTTAATTGATAAGTGGTGTCTACTAATTCAGGCAGTTGATCACGCTTGATGCCAGCAACTTTTAATGCTTCATCGTCCCAGTCCATGTCAAAAATATTGAATAGGCCAGTTGCATTAGCGATCGAATAGTCTTCTTTTAGAACCCCAAATAATTTATAGTTGATGTATTCTTTAACACCAACAAAATAACGGGCTTTTTTAAACAATTCAGGCTTTTCATTTCTGAGCCACATGGCCTTTACAAGTGGTGTCATTGGATGAGTTGGAACACCAGTCTTTTTGTAAAGTTCCATTCCAATGCCGTTTTCTTTTAATTTATCTGCGTATTCAACGGCACGATTATCTGCCCAAGTGATTGCGCGGGTGAGTGGCTTGTGGTTCTCATCCAAGAGGATCAAACTGTGCATCGCACACGAATATGAAACTCCCTTGATGGTGTCTTTTTTAGGGTCTACTTTTTTAAGAACATTTTGTAGACCTTGAATCATCGCTGAGAAAATCTCCTCTGGATCTTCTTCTGCCATGTCGGCAGTGTCTTGATACAAAGTATATCCA
The DNA here is from genome assembly GCF_059901115.1 of Fructilactobacillus sp. X7R4C1. Lineage (NCBI taxonomy): Bacteria > Bacillati > Bacillota > Bacilli > Lactobacillales > Lactobacillaceae > Fructilactobacillus > Fructilactobacillus sp. X7R4C1. Next base: position 30,743 of record NZ_JBWXVD010000001.1, on the reverse strand, counting down.
TCGTTTGAATAACCTTTAACTTCACCTTTGTCATCGTATAAAACGGTTTTGACACTTGTAGTTCCGATGTCGACCCCAATTACGTTTTCCATTATAATCTTTCCCTTCCATGCTAGTTGATGCACTCTATGACAGATTTCATGCCAACTTTATTAAGTGATCGAGTAAAAAAATTATACTACTTATAACGCTTTCATTATATTGAAATCAACGTTTGAATTCAAGCGAATATCAATAAATAGTGATAATATTGATTTATAATTATACTAATTATAAGAAATGATTGAGGAGGTCCAAATGACTGAGATTAACCGGTCCAACCTTCGAAAAAAAGCAAGAAAAGAAAAATTAACTAGGTGGGCATTAATTGGACTGGTTAGTGTACTGCTACTAGTTATCGTTATTTCCATTTGGATGTACTTTGCCCATAAAAATCGTGATCGCGAATTACTTTTGAAAAAGTATCCAGTTCAGGGTGTGACGGTAAATCAAGACGATGGGTACATCGATTTTACGGCACTTAAACAGAAAGGCCAAAAGTTCGTGTACATTCGTTCTACTCAAGGAGCAAGTTTTGCTGACGATAATTTTGACAATAATTATAATCGCAGTCAGGGATCTGGTTTAAAGATTGGGGTTTATCATACCTATGGATTTAAGAGTAGTATTGAGGACCAAGAGAGTAATTTTATAACTCAAGTCAAAGATAATACCGGGACGCTTCCAATCGTCATTCAAGTTCAATATTACTATCCGTATGATGAAAACAACGTGAATTTAAAGCAACAAAAGAAACGGATTAATGAATTCGTTCAGTTTTTGTACCAGAGATACGATCGACCTGTTATTATTAATACTAACGAGAAGATGTACCGAGAATTTAGATCAATTCCACATGCCGCTTTTTGGTTAAATAGTGAAAGCGATGCAAAGAAACCGCACGTGCGCTTTATCAACATGAATTCTTCCGATCATTTAAACATTGATGGACAGAAGGGAAGCTTTGATTCCGTAGCTTTTAATGGGAACCAGAAGCAGTGGAATCAGTATCTAGGTCAGGTAAATATTGTAAATAATGAAGAAATGCAATGGGAGAACTATAATGATTAAATTAGGAATAATTGGAACTAACTGGATCACACAAAAGTTTGTTGATGCTGCTGTTAATACTGGCAAGTATAAGTTGAACGCTGTTTATTCAAGAAAATTAGATACGGCGCGGAAATTTGCTCAGCCAAATGATTGTGACAACATTTTTGATGATTTACAGGTTTTCTTTGAATCTGACAAATTCGACACCGTTTATATTGCTTCACCAAATGCCATTCACTATCAACAAGTCATTGAAGCACTTAAGCATGACAAGAATGTCATTGTTGAAAAGCCTGCTTTTATTGGACCATATCAATTCCAGTCTGCCATCGACACGTTAAAGCAACATCCCAAAGCTCGCTTAATGGAAGCAGCACGGAACATTCACATGCCCGCTTTTAAAGCGGTTCAAGATCAAATTGATGATATTAAAATTGATGGGGCAGAATTTACTTTTAGCAAATATTCTTCTCGATACGATAAGGTTCTTAAGGGTGAAGTTCCGAATGTCTTTAACCTTCAATTTGGTGGCGGAGCCTTGGAAGACCTCGGAGTTTATCCTGTGTATGATGCCGTTGCTCTATTTGGATTACCAAGAACACAGATGTACTATCCTAAATTCATTGAAACCGGAGCTGATGGTGGTGGAGTCGCTGTTTTAAACTATGGCACTTTTGATGTTACTTTAAACTTTAGTAAGGTTACTACTTCGTATCAACAATCAGAGATCTACTGTGGAAAGCAAACGGTCTTAATTGATAATGCTGGTGAGTTTACGGCAGCTAAATTAATGAATGAGGGTAAAGAAAGTGAGATTTCTCCTCTTTATACCGACAATCCGATGATTCCAGAAGCAAATGATTTTGCTGAAGTCATAAATCATCCAGGGAATCCTGTTTACGAAAATCGATACGTTGGAGGACTGAATTTAATGCAGAAAGTTAATGCTTTAATGGGACGTCTTGCTGATAGTGCTGGAATTCATTATTTACAAATAGGAGAATAGTGTGCTCGAACAATTTGTTAAACGTTTTGAAAAATTAGGATATAAGGACCAGACGCCCATCCAAAAAGCTGTCTATGCACCAATGATTGAGGGTGAAAATGACATTGTCGCACTATCACCAACTGGTTCTGGCAAGACCGTGGCGTTTACAATGCCGATTTTGGCTAATTCGATGCCAGGGGTTGGCACACAGGTCATTGTAATCGAACCTACTCAAGAACTTGCTATGCAAGTGGCAGGTGTGATTAGAGATTGGGCGGTTCCTTTTAAAGTGAAAATTTTGCCATTGATTGGTGGAGCAAACGTTAAACGGCAACAGGAACAGTTAAAAAAACATCCAGAGATTGTTGTGGGAACTCCCGGAAGAATTCTTAGCTTGATTAATGAACGAAAATTAAAGGTTAACGACGTTGAAACAGTGGTCATTGACGAAGCTGATGATTTGCTCAACGATACTTCTTTAGATCAGGTTAAAAATATTATTGCTGCAGTTCCTAGAGATGCTCAGGCTGCCTACTTTTCTGCTACAGACACTGATGTTTTGTATCATCTAAAGGAAAAAATGGGTAAAAGTGCCGACATAATTGACGTTAGGGATGTTGATCAAACCAGGGGTAAGGTAACCCATGGCCTCTTTCAAATTTCGCGTGCCAAACGAAATGAGATGTTAAACCGGTTATCTAAAATGCAAGGATTTAAAGCATTAGTATTTTTTAATCAGACTGATACGCTTAATCGGGCTTTTAATTTCTTCAAACACGAGGGAAATGCTAAAGTTCAAAAATTAACTGCTGGTGAAAATAAACAGAGTCGCAAAAGAGCTTTGGATGATTTTCGCCTAGGAAGAATCAAGTTACTATTAACGACTGACGTTGCTGCTCGGGGTCTTGATATTGCAAAATTACCAGCTGTAATTAATTATGATTTGCCAAATGAATCGAATACCTACATTCATCGTGTTGGTCGAACAGGTCGAATGGGTGAGCCAGGGTTAGTAATTAATTTTGGAGATGACCATGATCTTCGCGATTTAAAGCACGTTTTAGATAATAGTGAATACGATTTAAAACCGATTTATTATTTCAACGGCAAGATTGTTGATCACATTGATGACTCACAGTTAGAGCATCAAAAAGAAATCAAACAACAGGCACTGACTAAAAAAAGACAGGTGCACGAAGCTATCCAGGCTAAACCAAAAAAGAATAAACACCGAAAACGAAAACAAAAAGATAAGGGTAAACCAAGTAGTCATAAAAATCACCATTAGTTTGTTTCTTTACTAAATTTTTTATTCGTGAGAGAATAGAAAATGTTTTTGGCCCCATAGCACAACTGGATAGGGCAACCGCCTCCTAAGCGGTCGATCTCAGTTCGAGTCTGAGTGGGGTCATCTATAAGCGTTAAAACACTTCATTTAAATGAGGTGTTTTTTATTTGGGCAAATGTTGGTGATGACAATTAATTAATTGATTTTTGGGCTTATGGGCGATTATAATGAGTTCTACACGGATTTACATTTTAGGAGGAAATTATATTGAATATTTTAATTGCTTTACTCCCAGCGTTAGGGTGGGGGCTCCTTCCTATTGCAACTGGGTTAATCGGTGGTAAGCCAGTTAATCAGTTGATGGGAACTACATATGGAGCGTTAATCATTGCCATCCTTGTGTTTATTTTTAAACAACCAGTGATCACCATGCAGGACTTTTGGTGGTGTTTACTTTCAGGGATGGCTTGGGCAGTTGGTCAAATGACTCAGTACATGGCCTTTACTCAAATTGGTGTATCACGAACGATGCCAATTTCAACTGGTTTGCAGTTAGTTGGTACTTCAGTCACCGGAGTAATCTTCTTTGGTGAATGGGCTGGCTTAATTCCCAAGCTAGCTGGTTTTGGATCAATTATTTTGATTATCATTGGGGTCTTACTAACAACTTTGAAAGACAATGGCAGTAATGAACCCAAGACGGCTGAAGAGAATGCCGCTCAGCATACTCGGAATGGTTTAATTCTGTTAGTAATTGGCATGTTTGGATATATCGGTTACTCTGATTTTCCAAGGATTGCTAATACCAATGGTTGGTCAGCCTTTCTGCCCCAGACGATCGGGATGGTCATCATGGGAACGATCTTTGTTATTATTAGTGCTTATAAAACCAAGGTTAATCCGTTTAAACAAGCTGTTTCATATAAAAACATTATTACCGGATTTTTGTTCGGATTTGGTGCCTTCTTCTATCTAATTTCGACTGAATTAAACGGAGTGGCCACTGGATTTACGATTTCACAGATGTGTGTTGTCATTTCAACCTTTGGTGGAATTATAATTCTTCACGAACACAAGACAAAGAAAGAACTAGTATTTGTCACACTTGGAATGATTTGTGTCATTCTTGGTGGTGTCATTACAAGTTTTATTTAAAATTTTATCTTTTCAAAAAAGGACACATTTAGTGTCCTTTTTTGTGAATTTGAATATCGGTTTGATTTAAAAGGTAGTATATTGAACTTGAAGAGAATTATTAGAAATTATTTTAATTCGGGGGATTAAGTTTGAATATTTTAATTGCATTATTACCAGCGATTGCTTGGGGTATTTTACCAATTTCAATCGGTTTGCTAGGTGGAAAGCCAATTAATCAACTAATGGGTTCTACATATGGAGCCATTTTAATTGCTGTTATTGTCTATTTCATTAAGCAACCAGTGATTTCAAAAGAAGTTTTTTGGCTTTGTCTTCTGTCTGGGATGGCATGGGCAATTGGACAATATACTCAGTACACGGCATTTTCACTGATGGGAGTTTCGTTATCCATGCCGGTGTCAACTGGTCTTCAGTTGATTGGCAATTCATTAACTGGAGTAATTGTTTTTGGTGAATGGGCGGGTTTGATTCCAAAGTTAGCTGGATTCGGATCGATTATTTTAATCATTTTGGGTGTTTTACTAACTACCAAAAAAGACAGAACGTTAGCACCAAAAACTGAGGAAGAAAAGCAACATGTTAATATTAGAAAGGGTGTTTTAGTTTTAATCATCGGAACTTTTGGGTATGTTGGCTATTCGGCATTCCCAAAAGTTGCTAATACGAATGGATGGGCAGCGTTTCTCCCTCAAACCATTGGAATGGTCGTGATGGGAACTATCTTTGCCTGTTTTATAATATTTAAAACCAAGGTTAATCCGTTTAAAGAAGTGGCTACCTATAAAAATATTATCAGTGGTTTCTTGTTTGGATTTGGTGCTTTAACCTATTTGATTTCAACCGAATTAAATGGAGTAGCAACTGGATTTACGATTTCGCAAATGTGTGTTGTCATATCAACCTTTGGTGGAATCATCTTTTTACACGAACACAAAACTAAAAGAGAACTTTTATATATTACCATTGGAATGATTTTCGTCATTATCGGAGGAGTCATTACTAGTTTTATTAAGTAAAAGAAGAGGTGGCTAGTGCTATTTTAAAGCTTAATTTTAAAAGATGGTGTTGAAAACTGGCATGAAACCGTATACAATTAATTTATAGCGTTGTTTTAATTTAATAATTGGAAAGAGGAAAAGAAATGTCATACATGCCCTTCATAGTGTTGATTTTAGGAATCGCACTTCTCCTTTTCATGATCATCAAACTTAAGCTAAATACTTTTGTTTCCTTGATCATCACAGCTATTTTAGTTGCGCTTGGATTAGGAATGAACCCAGCATCAATTGCCGATGCCATTAAGACTGGTATTGGTAGTACATTAGGTGAATTGGCCATCGTCTTCGGATTCGGTGCCATGATCGGTCGTTTGGTTTCTGATTCTGGTGGTTCGTATCGAATCGCCAAGACGCTGATCGACAAATTTGGAAAGAAGCGATTACAGATTGCAATCGTAATTGCTTCGTTCATTATCGGAATGTCATTGTTCTTCGAAGTTGGATTGGTATTACTTACTCCAATCGTCTTCGCGGTTGCCCTTGAAGCCGATGTACCATTTGTTTATCTAGGAATTCCAATGGCGGCTGCATTGTCAGCAACCCAGGGATTCTTACCACCACAACCTGCTCCAACTGCTGTTGCCACAGCCTTGGGCGCTAATATTGGTGAGGTATTGCTCTTTGGTATCATTGTTGCAATTCCAGCTGTTTTAATTGCGGGTCCTGTCTTTACGAAGTTTGCTGAGAAGTTTGTTCCGAGCGCGTTCGTAGTCAAGAAGAGCCTGCCAGCTTTTGGTGAAGTTAAAGAATACAAATTAGATGAAACTCCTAGTTTTGGTCTTTCGGTTTTAACTTCATTATTACCAGCTATTTTCATGGCGGTTAATACCATTTACCAGTTAGTTTTCCATGGCGGGAAAGCAGTTGCTAAGCCATCAGGATTTGATGCTATTATCTCGATGTTAGGTAACCCAATGATTGCCATGGTAATCGCTTTAGTATTTGCCATCTGGTCAATGGGCTTCCATCGTGGTAAGAAAATGAGTGACGTTTCTAAGAGTATTGAAGCCTCCGTTAAATCAATTGCCATGCTTCTATTGGTTATTGGTGGTGGTGGTGCCTTCAAGCAAGTCTTGATTGATGGTGGTGTTGGTGATGCCGTTAAGAACATCATGATGCACTCATCACTATCTCCAATCATCCTTGGCTGGTTAGTTGCCGTTATTCTTCGTGTATCGCTAGGTTCAGCTACGGTGGCTGGAATGACTGCTGCCGGACTTGTTATGCCACTGATGTCCTCATTGAACGTTAACCCAGTAATGATGGCCTTAGCCATTGGTGCTGGATCACTTGCCGCATCACACGTTAATGATGCCGGATTCTGGATGTTCAAAGAATACTTTGACTTAACTATGAAACAAACTTTCTCAATTTGGACGGTGTTAGAAACCGTGATTTCAGTTGTGGGGCTAATAATGGTCTTGATTCTGAATGGAATTCTGGGAATGTTCTAAGTTAGTTAATAAATTCAAAAAGACTTCACTTTATGATGTGAAGTCTTTTTTGTATAAAAAAGCCACCTATAATTTTATAGGTGGCTACCGGTTAAACTATGCTTCGTCCTTAATGATATACTGAGGACGGTGTTTTGTTTCTAAATAAATTTTTCCAATGTATTTTCCTAGAATGCCCAAACAGAAGAGTTGGATTCCACCGATTAGGAGAATAATTGATACTAAAGAAGGCCAACCAGATACGGCTCCTCCAAAGAATAATGCCCTGATAACGACAAATGCAATTCCAACGAGTGAGAGTAAAAATGAGATTATTCCAACGTAAGTAGCAAAGGTTAGTGGGGCATCAGAGAAATCAATAATTCCTTCCATCGAGTATTCTACCAATTGTGAGAAAGACCAATGAGTTTCTCCAGCAGCCCGAGGGACCCCCTGATATTCTAAATATTTGGTGTTAAAACCAACCCAAGCAAAGATTCCTTTTGAGAATCGATTGTATTCTGTTAGTTCATTTACTGCATCGACGTAACGTCGAGACATTAGACGATAATCTCGAACGTTAGGTTTAATTTTAACGTCTGACATTTTATCGATGATCTTATAAAACATCGAAGAACAGAAAGCTCGAACTGGATTTTGCTTTCTGCTTGTTTGGACACACCCAACGCAATCATAGTCCTGGGTCTGAATGATTTTGAGCATTTTAGGAAGGAGTTCCGGCGGATCTTGGAGATCAACGTCCATTAATGCAATGTAATTGCCTTTGGCATTTCTTAGCCCAGCAGCCATTCCAGCTTCTTTCCCGAAGTTTCTTGAAAATGAGATGAAGTGAACGGTGTCAGGATGTTTTTCGTGAAGATTTTTAATGATCTTAAAGGTATTGTCACTTGATCCATCATTTATAAAAAGGTAATCAGGCTCATACTTTTCACCGTCTTTATTCATTTGTGCAAAAACCTTTTCCACAGTTTTGTAGAAAAGTTCAATTGATTCCTGTTCATTATAACAAGGAACAATCAGACTAATTTTTTCCAAAATTAATTACTCCTTAGTACTTGGCAATTAAACTTTTAAATTCAAAAATACATTACCAATTATTTACAGATTGTTTAATATCATTTTATCATTATTTAAAGTGGTTTGGCATCGGAATTGGGTAAATCTTTTGATATACTTAAGGTACTAGGCAAATGGGAGGGATTAAATGTGACCAGACCAATTAAAGTTATGACTGTTTTTGGAACTCGACCGGAGGCCATTAAGATGGCTCCAATTATTTTAGAGATGAAGCGAAATCGAAACAAGTTTAAACCAATCACAGTGGTCACGGGTCAACATCGTGAAATGCTTAAGCAAGTTCTCGATATTTTCAAAATCACTCCCGATTATAATTTAAACATTATGAAGAATGATCAAACACTTGGAGATATTACTGTTTCTGTGATCACTAAGTTAGGTCCAATTATTTCTAAAACTAATCCAGATATTATTCTAGTTCATGGTGATACTACGAGTACGTTTGCCGCTTCAGTGGTTGCTTTTTATCATAAAAAAATGTTAGGTCACGTTGAAGCAGGGCTGCGTACTCATAATAAATATTCCCCATATCCAGAGGAAATGAATCGTCAATTAACGGATGTTTTAGCTGACTTGTACTTTGCACCCACGGAGTTAAGTAAGCAAAATTTAATAAAAGAGAATCATCCGGGGTCAAACATCTTTGTTACAGGAAATACTGCCATTGATGCCCTTCATCAAACGGTGAGTGATGATTATCATCATTCGATCTTAGATAACATTGATGATGGACAGCGGATCATCTTACTTACAATGCATCGGCGCGAAAATCTAGGTGAACCAATGAAACGAACGTTTCAGGCAATTAAACAAGTGGTTGATTCACATCATGATGTAGATGTTGTTTACCCGGTTCATCTTAATCCCGTGGTTCAAAAGATGGCCCAACAGATTTTTAAGGGTGATTCTCGTATCCATTTGATTGCACCTTTAGATGTGGTTGATTTTCATAATATGGCGGCTCGAAGTTATTTTATTATGTCTGACTCTGGTGGAGTTCAAGAAGAAGCTCCTTCACTTGGAAAGCCCGTTTTGGTTCTTAGAGAATCGACTGAACGCCCCGAAGGAGTTAAAGCGGGCACTTTGAGACTAGTTGGGACTGATCCTAAGGCCATTAAAGATGCGATGGAGGACTTACTTGATAATCCAGATGAATACCGAAAGATGGCTGATGCTCATAATCCTTATGGGGATGGAACGGCAGCTAAGCAAATTTTATCTGCAATTGAGGCAACTTTTAAAGGAGAGTCCTAGCTTGTGGAACTAAAAACAAATCAAAAAGTAATTTCATTTGTTAAGTTAGTTATGAAACATTTTAAGATGGGAAACGTTTCTGATTCTGCCATCGTCTTGGCGTATTATTCCCTCTTATCACTGTTTCCAATTTTAATTATGATTGGTAGCATCATTAAACTTTTACATGGAGATCCTAATGATATCTTAATGTATATCAGAACCGCGGTTCCGTCATCGATTTATACGATGCTTTTGCCCATGATTAAGTCAGCTTTTGATAATAATAATAGTGGTGGTAGCTTATCGATTGGGTTGTTGCTGGTAATTTGGTCAGCTAGTCAGGCGATGGCAGCATTTCAACGAACGGTTAACCGAACTTACGGAGTAGCTGACACTCAGAATGCCATCACGAATCGTTTAATTTCATTTGTGTGGATGCTTTTACTGGTACTCTTATTGATTGTTTTAATGATTTTGCAAGGGTTTGGTCAAGAAATTATCACGTACTTGAGACCAATTCTGCATCTTTCAACCATTGCAACGCAAGTGGTGGCATCCATTCGAATTCCATTTATTATTTCTGGGTCTTTCATAGTTGTGATGCTTTTGTACTATTTTGTGCCAAGTGTTAAGACCAAGATTCGTTATACAATTCTAGGATCAGCGATATCTGTGCTTGGTTTAATGATTTTGTCACAAGCTTTTTCGCTAATCATTGAGTACTTTTTTAGAAATATTACCGCTTATAAGACGTTAGGAACTTTTATAGTAGTGATGTTGTGGTTATATTTTATTGGACTCGTGCTGATGTTTGGTGCCGTTATTAATGCCAGTATCCAAGAGTACTTTACTGGTAACATTGAATCAACAAACGGATCCGTTCGGTCTATTATTTCTAGCGCACGTAAATTTCGTTCCAAAAAGAAAAACACCACCCAAAATTAGGTGGTGATGTTTTTTGCTAAATTATTTTTCGCTGGATTTCACCAGTTCACGAGAAAACTGGTCAAGAACTTTGATGTCATCTTCATCAGGTTCAAGATTGATTTTGACGCTTTTAGCTCCTTGAGTAGCGTTAGTTTTCCTTAAAGCTTTGGTAAATGCGTCGACGGCAACGTTATAATATTCTTGATAAAAAACGTCTCCAGAACCAGCCACTCCAAAAACTTTTCCTTTTAGTTTCAGTGAATCTAAATCTTCAAAAAAGTCCATCCCTTCTTCAGGGAGAGCTCCTTCGTCGTAGGTGTATGGACATATAACAATAATATCGGTATCTTTAAGTTCGTCCGCGTCGGTTTGAGAAATTTCAGATTCTTCGACATCTACGCCAAGGTCCTCAAGTCCCTCGGTGACGATATCAGCAACGTCTTCGTTATTGCCAGTAATGGTGGCGTAAATCACGTGTGCTTTTGGCATGAGTGAAACCACTTCCTTTGTAGTGTTTTCAAATAAGTATATCAGAATAGTTTCAAATTGTTAATTTGATGGGAGTTAGCGCTGATGGATAAGCAAAATGCAAATAAATTAAGGGTCACAAAAATTGTTTCGCAAAAAAGACCGGGGAGATATAACGTATACATCAATGATCATTATGCTTTTCCTGTGAGTGAAGAAGTAATGATTCAGTTTGGGATCTTTAAGGGATCTGAGTTAAGCCAAGGTAAGATTGACAAAATTAAGGCGGCGGACGATGTTTCAAAGTTATATAATAAGGCTATTGATTTTATTTCGTATCAGACTCGTTCAAAAAAAGAGGTTAGAGATAAGTTAAAATCATATTCAGACAACCTTGAAGCAGTCGATGAAGCGGTTGAAAAACTAGAACAGATTAATCTACTTAATGATGAACATTATGCTGACACCTATGTCAAAGGAATTGTTGAACAACAGAATAAGGGTCCCATGGCTGTTTCAAAGTATTTAAAACAAAAGGGAATTGCAGATGAATACATAAATGAGGCAATTTTAGTTAATTATTCGAGCGAAATGACGCTTAAAAATGGTAAAAAGCAGGCCCAAAAAATCTTTGCTCATAATCAGCGATATCCCTTTAACAAACGGATGCAAAAAACGAAGACGGCTTTATACCGAAAGGGATACTCATTTGATGATATTGATAGAATCATTAGTGAATTAGACTTTCAAGGTGATGTCGATCATCAAAATGAGTTACTTGCTAAAGAGGGTAACAAGGCTTGGAATAAGTATAAGAAGTATAATAATATGAGTCGACGTCAGAAAGCCAAGCAGTCGTTATATCGTAAGGGCTTTGATCTTGATGATATTGATCAATTCTTGGACACAAAAGAAAATTAATTGGAGTGAATCAAATGAATAGATTTAAAAATTCGGCTTTGTTTTTTTGGACGGTTGAGATTCTGATTGCAGTTGGAATCGTTTATTTATGTTCCAAAATTAGTTTTGTTTTTTCGCCGATTGTAATTTTTGTGTCAACGATCTTCGTTCCACTCTTGTTAGCGGGATTCTTGTATTACATGTTGAATCCGATCGTTAACCTTCTAATGAAAATAAAAATCACAAAAACAAAACACATTAATCGTACCTGGGCCACCGCCATCGTATTTTTGATTGTGATTGGGGTTATTGTTTACATGGCGTTTTCATTTGTACCACGGTTGATTACTCAGGTGGCTAACATGGTAGAGGCAGCGCCTGAATTTGCTAAACAAGGGCAGGAATTACTAACTAAAATCACGCGTTATGGATTTTTGAAAAAAGTGGACTGGCGTCCCATTGTTAACAAGATTCAGTCCTCATATTCATCGTATTTGAAAACAGTTCTGGCCAATTTGACTAATAGTGCGGGAACGATTATTTCGATGGCAACGAACGTGGTTATCACGGCAATTACTGTCCCCGTCATTCTGTTTTACATGTTAAAGGATGGAAACAAACTACTTCCAAGCATTGAAAAGTTAACTCCCGGACTTTCCAAACACCACAGGAAACAAACGGTAACGCTACTTAAAAAAATGAATCATACCCTCTCACGTTACATCGGTGGCCAAGTCATTGAGTGTCTGTTTGTTGGAACGTTTACCACTTTAGGATACTTTCTGATCGGACAAAAGTATGCTCTTTTGCTCGGGGTCTTTGCCGGATTATGTAATATCATCCCATACGTTGGTCCCTACATTGGAATTATTCCATCACTTTTTGTTGCTTTTTCAGATAATATTATGCAAGTTATCTGGGTAATTGTGGTAGTCATTATTGTTCAACAAATTGATGGAAACTTGGTGTACCCGAATGTGATTGGGAAATCGTTAAAGATTCATCCACTAACTATTATTATCATTTTACTTGCAGCTGGTCACATTGCTGGGTTGTTTGGGATGATTCTAGCCATTCCAGTTTATGCGATTGCGAAGGTTGTGATTGAATATTGTTACAATATTTGGTTAGTTCAACATGACGATTCGAACTCCACTAATTCAGCAAAAACTAATTCATCTGAAAATGAGCCAAATTAAACTTTAGTTATGGATCGTGAATTTTATTGACGATAATGGAAGATATGCTAACATTTAGTTGTTGATAAATAGGAGTATTAATTATGGTCTTCTGACAGGAGATATTATGACGAAAGTAATTACGTATGGCACATTTGATCTGCTTCACAAGGGTCATGTGCGTTTATTAAAACGTGCTCGTGAATTAGGTGATTCATTGACGGTAGGTCTTTCGACGGATGAGTTTAATGCCGTAAAGGGGAAACGTGCTTATAATTCTTATGAGGATCGTAAGTACATTTTAGACGCTATCCGCTACGTTGACGAAGTAATTCCTGAAAAGGGATGGAACCAGAAGATTCAAGATATTAAAGATCATAAGATTGATATCTTTGTGATGGGTGACGATTGGAAGGGTAAGTTTGACTTTCTTAAAGAGTATTGTAAAGTAATTTATTTGCCGCGAACCCAAGGAATTTCAACGTCTAAGATCAAGTCTGATTTAGGCGTCACGAGCCAAAAGGATTGGAAAGATTAGTTTAAGTCCCAGGATTCTTCGTTTTATTTCTTAGAATGTTTTAGTTTAAGGGGAGCAAAATGAAACAAGCACTTTTTTTGGTAACTTCAGTTCATGGAGCTGAAAAGCCCCGATTTAAAGAACGATTGGAAAGAATGATCGATGACGGGAATTCAATTAAAGTTGTAATTTCCATTTTAAACTACGATCAATCACAGTACGTGGCCACTTTGATTAGGAAGTTATCTGATTCTTTTCATCAGCAAGTGCAATTAGAAATCATCCAATTGTTTGACGTTTTTAGTAAACAACGTGGAATTTTTGATCAAAATCATGATTTAAATAACGATTTAACCCAATTTGACGTTCACGACAGAGTGGTTAAGGGTCAGTCCGTTCAAGTCTACAGTGACCATAATGGGGTGGTTCGAGCTGAACGAAAGGAAATTTTGGCTGGGTCAGGTTTATTCAAAGTGATCTTTTATGATGGGCCCTACGTTAGTAAAACGATTTATTATGACAATCATGATAACGCTACTGCTGTTTTCAAACGGATTAATGATGAACATCAAGTAATTAAATTTTTAAATCAACGTGGTGACGTGGCATGTCGGGTGGATCAAAGTAACGGTGGAGCAGCTCAGATTTTTTATCTTGGTAAAACCTCGGTTGTTTCACCTCCAGAAACAAGTTTAAAGATTGCTAGACCAACTAGTGATTTAATCGATTATGATGTTAATCTTGGTAATTTGAAGTATTTGTCTAAAGGTTCAGATGCTCGATCATATGTCATTTCAGACTATGGCAATGCAAGCCGTTATAGTGATATTTCAGCATTTAATGTTGCTTTAGTTAATAAGTATGCTGAAGGTAAGGAGACTACCATTTTTATCGATTTGGATGATATGGTTAACTTTTCTAAATATCTTGGTCAAAACGTGATTTTCAACTATTAAGGAGAAATAATGCGAGCAATACTTTCTAACGTTATACCAAAACAAACAAAGTTGAAAATTGAATTTGAGTTAATTAATCCTAGTTACGCTGATGAAGATGCAACTGTTACTTTGATTGAAAAAGAAAGCTTAGCCTCAATCACCATCCCTGTTCTTAAAGGGGATGTAGGTGGCAATGAGGCAGCAATTATAATTGATCCAAATAAATTTCACTTTGACTCCGTGGGACAGGATGAATTTGAATGGCAACTCTATTATTCGTGTGGTAATAGTGACCATCGAACCCTTATTCAAGTTGAAAGTGAATACGTGAGTGCCGTTCGGCGGATTGGGTTAAATGCTTATTATCAATATGAGATTGACCCGTCTGGCATGGCGGTCTTTTATGTCAGAACGAACCGATCTAAAAAGCAATTTGTGATGAACTCGGTTAATTTGCTTGGTGGCGGTAATTTACGATTAACGGGGTTTAACCACATTGACGGTAAAAAACTTGATCAGATGGCAATTGTAATTAAACAAGCAAGTGATCAAAGCAAACGACTTTATCCGATTACCGATTCACCTTTTCAAGGGATTTTTGCGATTACCATTCCGCTTAAAGAGCTAAAGGATGAAGATACATATCGTTTGTATATCAGGTATAATTATCATGGTAAGCATTTTCAGCAAAGATTGGTGATGGATGTTTCGCTTTCATCGTTTAAAACCGTTTCTCACTTAGGTGATAATCGTGAATTAGTATTAAAAGAGGGAAAGCAAGGTCAACTTCGTGTTATTAAAAGAAGACGGCCGTCTCCTACAAAAAGACTTACTAAGTTTTACGGAAAAGCTAAGCATTTGTGGAAATCGTTTAAAATCTTATTAAGTAAAGTTAATCGTTTGCGCTTACGAAAGTTGTTTAAACGGGGGCATACACCATTTGCTACTACGACGATCGTGTTTGAGAGCTTTGGTGGACGTCAGGTGAGTGATAGTCCTTATGCTATCTATCAGGTGTTTAAAAAATTACATCCTAAGATTAACTTTGTGTGGTCCATTCAAAAGTCACAAAAGCAATTTTGTAAAGACCATAACATTAACTATGTAATTAAAAATACGGGACGTTGGGTTCGTACCATGGGAAAGGCTAAGGTATGGATTAGCAATGCTAGATTTCCTGCCTGGGTCGTTAAACCAGACTATGTAACGTATGTTCAAACTTGGCATGGCACACCATTAAAGAAGTTAGGGTTAGATATTGAACGAGTTTCAATGCCTGGTACGACAACCAATAAGTACCATGATAACTTTGTTAAAGAAGCTAATCGTTGGGATGCATTGATTTCACCAAATGATTTTTCAACCAAGGTCTTTAGAAGTGCCTTCGGGTATGAAAACAAGATTTTAAAGGTGGGATATCCAAGAAATGATGAATTGATTAACGGGAATAATCCTACTGAGATTAATAAGATTAAGGATCGATTGGGAATCCCACGGGACAAGAAAGTTGTCCTATATGCTCCTACTTACCGAGATAATCAGTTTGAGAGTAAGGGGAGATATACCTTTAAGCTACCGTTTAGTTTGGAAGAGTTCAAACAACACTTTGGAAGTGATACTGTCCTAATTCTACGGATGCACTACTTGATTTCGAATGCATTAGACGTCTCTGATTACAAAGGGTTCGTCTATGACCTATCGAACTATTCCAACATTTCTGATTTATATTTAATTTCAGATTTGCTGGTAACCGACTATTCCTCAGTCTTTTTTGACTACGCCTACCTTAAACGGCCAATTTTGTTCTATCCTTATGACTATCACGTGTATAAGGATGAGTTGCGTGGCTTTTACTTGGATTATGAACGAGATTTGCCTGGAAGGATCGTCTATGATTCTGATGAGTTAATGAAGGGAATCTCAACTGATTTAAAAGACGAAAACGTTGAAAACGATCCTAAATTTATGCAATTTTACAATCGCTTCTGTCGGATTAACGATGGACTTAGTTCGATTAAGACGATTGATTATGTGATGCAACAAATTCGTTAAAAATAATCCGGAATTTTCCGGATTTTTTGTTTGTTTGATGGTATACAATTAATCTATAACAGAAAGGAAGTAAAGATGAAAAAAGCAGACCTAGAAAAAGAAGTCGATAAACGAAGAACGTTTGCCATTATTTCTCATCCTGATGCTGGGAAAACCACTATCACCGAACAGCTACTCCTCTTTGGTGGGATTGTTCGGGAAGCTGGGACCGTTAAGGCGAAAAAAAGTGGGAATTTTGCTAAGTCAGATTGGATGGAAATTGAACAGAAGCGTGGAATTTCAGTTACTAGTTCGGTTATGCAGTTCGATTATCAGGGAAAAAGGATTAATATTCTTGATACACCAGGACATGAAGATTTTTCAGAAGACACATATCGGACTCTTATGGCAGTGGATTCTGCCGTGATGGTGATTGACGCCGCTAAGGGAATTGAACCGCAAACTAAAAAGTTATTTAAAATTTGTAAAATGCGTGGAATTCCAATTTTTACTTTCATGAATAAGCTTGATCGTGATAGCAAGGATCCCATGGAATTAATTGATCAATTGGAAGATGTACTGGGAATTGAGGCTTATCCGATGAACTGGCCCATTGGCTCTGGTCGAATTTTAAAGGGGCTGTACGACCGTTATGATCATCGAGTTGAACTTTATAAACCAGAAGCGGATGGTCAGAACTTTATTAAACTAGATGATGATGGCAATCTTATTGGAGATAACTCACTAGCAGACGATAGCATTTATCAAGATGCTAGAAGTGAAATGGATTTAATCTCTGAAGCTGGGAATCAATTTAGCAAAGAAAAAATTGCCAAGGGTGATCAAACACCAGTCTTCTTTGGCTCAGCGTTGGTTAACTTTGGGGTTAAAACTTTTTTAGACGCTTATTTGAAGCTCTCACCAGCTCCAGGTCCTCACAAAACTCTTCAAGGAAATGAAATTGAACCAACGGCACCAGAATTTTCTGGATTCGTGTTTAAGATTCAGGCTAATATGAATCCACGTCATCGTGATCGAATTGCCTTTGTACGAATTTGCTCTGGTGAATTTCAAAAGGGCATGGATGTTACCCTTGATCGTACCCAGAAGCCGATCCGTTTATCAAACGTTACTGAATTTATGGCTAATACGCGTGAAAACGTTCAAACAGCGGTTGCTGGAGATATTATTGGTCTTTATGATACTGGTAATTTTCAGATTGGCGACACCATTTATACTGGCAAAAAACCGATTGCGTTTGAAAAGCTGCCACAGTTCACTCCAGAACTATTTATGAGAGTTTCAGCCAAAAACGTTATGAAGCAGAAGTCGTTTCATAAGGGCATTCAACAATTAGTACAAGAGGGAGCCATTCAGCTCTACACTAATTACAGCACGGGACAGTATATCTTGGGAGCAGTTGGTCAGCTTCAGTTTGAAGTATTTCAGTTTCGAATGAAAAATGAATATAACTCAGATGTTGTGATGGAACCAATGGGGCATAAAATTGCCCGGTGGATTGACCCTGACCAGCTGGACGAAAAGATGTCTTCGTCTAGAAATATTTTAGTACGGGATCAAAAGGGGGATCCGTTATTCCTTTTTGAAAATGAGTTTGCAGAACGCTGGTTTAAAGATAAATATCCTGATGTCAAGTTAACTGCCAAGCTTTAGGATTGAATTGACGTAATATTCGATATAAACTAGTTTTTGTGAAAGGTGGATATGAATTATGAAAAAGTTAAGTGCTTGTACCAGTGTGATGGTTGGTAAAGACGCTAGTGTTGATGGGTCAACGATGATTTCTAGAAATGATGATACCTTTTTACCATTAACTCCTCAACGTTTTTATGTTCAACCTGCATATCATAACGAGGACAAAGTTTGGAAATCCAACCAAAACGGCTTTACTGCTCCAATGCCAAAGTCGGGTTACCGAATTTTGATGACACCGAACGCTGACGTTAAAAAAGAAGGCGTTTATGCTGAAAGTGGATTTAATGAAAAGAATGTTGCAATGAGTGCCACTGAAAGTGTTTATGGAAACGAGCATGCTTTAGCTCATGATCCGCTTGTTCAGCATGGATTAGCTGAAGATTCTTTACAATCGATGGTTCTCCCTTACATTAATTCCGCGAGGGATGGAGTTGCCTATCTTGGAAATTTAATCAAAAAGTATGGTTCACCAGAGGGAAATGGGGTCCTTTTTAGTGACAAGAACGAAGTCTGGTATATGGAGATCGTTACTGGTCACCACTGGGTTGCACAACGAATTCCTGACGATTGTTATGCGGTCGTAGCAAATGAGGTTGCGATTCAACAGGTTGATTTTGATGATCCAGAGAACTTTATGTATTCCGATGGGTTACAAGAGTTTGTTGAAAAGTACCAGTTAAATCCTGATAAAGAGGGATTTAACTTTCGACATATCTTTGGGACTCATAATGAATTTGATCACCATTACAACACACCTCGAGTTTGGTATGGGCAAAAGGTGCTGAATCCCGAGATTGAGCAGGAGCCAACCTCAAATGATCTCCCGTTTATTAGAAAAGCAAGCCGTAAAATTGAAGTTAGTGACGTTCAGTTTATTTTGAGTTCTCATTATAACGAGACCAAATATGATCCATTGGCTAAAGATCCAAAAGAATCGAATACTCAATTTAGACCAATTTCAATGAATCGAACCCAAAATTCACATGTTCTGCAAATTAGAAATGATGTAAGTGATAAATGTTCGGCAATTATGTGGCTAAATTTTGGAATTCCCGCCTTTAGTCCATATGTTCCTTTTTTTGCGAACGTTGACGAGACTGATCCAAGTTATGAGGTTACTCCTCTCACGATGGATGATAAGAGCGCATACTGGATGTATCGTAAACTATCGATGATCGTTGAATCTCATTACAGTAATTTTATTCAACAGGATCGTGATTTTAAGAAACATGCTAACGAGTTATTTTTAGGGCATATATCAGATACGATGGGTCAAGCTGCTAATATGAATGATCAGGACGCATCTGAATTTTTGAAAGATCAGAATCAGCAATTGGTCAAAGAAATGAGGAGTCGAACCTATCAATTTATGCATGAATTGATGGAAAAGGGTCTTACACTCTCTAAATTGACGTATAACATGGATAAAAATTTGTAAAAAATCCCACTCAATAAGAGTGGGATTTTTTTAGGTTAGACGTTTGTCATTGTTATGGGTACGAATCGTGGATCGCTTTTTGATCCATTGTGATCCGCCGAGATTTAACCAATCATCTTGATTAGTTCGAATTTCTGTAAAGACACGCCAAGTTGATCCAGCTGGCAAAATTTGATCGTATCTTTGCTTTCGCACGGGTGAATCATAAACGGAAGTGGGGATTTTCATTTTGACTAAATAATTGACTGACTGAACCACTTTCCAGTTAGAACGTCGGTAATATAAGATGATATTTTTGGTTTTATTTGTGAATTGACCGGTTAAGTCACCAACCGATAGGTGAAGCTGGTAGTTAGGAATCACAGGAGACTTTAGTGTAAACTGCTGGTTTAATGGACCATTCACGATTTTGGGAGGGAGAAGCAAGCGAAATGAATCAAAATCAAAGCAGTAAACGCTAACTGGTTGGCCTAACTTAGGGATGTAATGAAACTTGATTAGTTGTTTTTTTGCTTGCATTTTTTTAGTCATTCCATCAACACTAACTAATATGTAGTTTTTTATTTTGGGAA
This sequence comes from Fructilactobacillus sp. X7R4C1, assembly GCF_059901115.1. Lineage (NCBI taxonomy): Bacteria > Bacillati > Bacillota > Bacilli > Lactobacillales > Lactobacillaceae > Fructilactobacillus > Fructilactobacillus sp. X7R4C1. The sequence goes on along the minus strand of NZ_JBWXVD010000001.1, from coordinate 10,707 downwards.
CGATGAAATTAATTGGATCGCCAACTGAACCACTAATGATTTCAGTTGATTTTAATTGATTCCCGTTTTGATCGACAAATTCCATAAAAACTGTACTTGGGGTTCTGATAACCTCTTTTTTAGGAGTTGATTGATGATTTTCGGCAGGTAATGGGGTGGTGGTATGAATTGATTTTGGTTTGTTTAAAGAAATTTCGGATGGATCTATGGAGGTTGTCGTCTTTTTAACGTTGTTTTGTCTGATTGGTCTTTTCATCCGATGTTTTGAATGCTTGTAGTTATGATTATTTTTTGAAAAGATTTTTTTCATCCAATTAAACATAATTTTCCTCCAAAGATGGTTTATATTGATTTTACCATTTCTGGAAATAAAAAAAGACCTAGATTAGAATTCTAATCTAAGTCTCTTTCACTACTTAGTACTAATAACGATATTGTTGTTCTTGTCTGTATCAGCAACAAGATTGTTAGTTTCTGGATGATTCAAGAAGTAGTCGGCCGTTTGGTCTTCTAACTGTTCTTGAATTACTCGTCGAAGCGGACGGGCACCCATTGACGGATTGTAACCGAGTTCGACAATTTTTGCTTTGGCCGATTTGGAAACATCAATGTGAACGTTTCTTGACGCTAACATGTTATTCATATCTTTAATCATCAGATCGACAATTTGGTTTAAGTTATCTTTAGAAAGTTGATTGAATTCAACGATGTCATCAAAACGATTGAGAAATTCAGGCTTGAAATAAAGTCCTAATTTATCCATCACAGAATGAGTTTTACCAGTTGCTTCTGGTGTAAACCCAACGCTTGCTTCGGCATCGCTTCCGGCGTTACTAGTCATAATGATGACAGTGTCCTTAAAGGAAACCGTTCGGCCTTGTGAGTCAGTCAAACGACCGTCATCTAAGATTTGTAAGAATGTGTGAAGAACGTCTGGATGAGCTTTTTCAACTTCATCTAACAGAATCAAGCTGTAAGGATTACGACGGACTTTTTCGGTTAATTGGCCAGCTTCATCGTATCCAACGTAGCCAGGCGGTGAACCAATCAATTTAGCAACTGATTGTGGTTCACGATACTCTGACATGTCAAATCGAATCATTGAATCTTCAGATCCAAATAATTCTTTGGCAAGTTGTTTAGCCATCTCAGTCTTACCAATCCCAGTGGATCCAACGAATAGGAATGAACCAATCGGACGACCGCTACCATTAAAACCAATTCGATTTCGTTTAATGGCTTTAGCAACTGAATCAACAGCCTTGTCCTGTCCGATCACATGTTGCTTTAAATTTGGAGCTAAGTCCTTTAATTGTTGTTGTTCTTTGGTTTGTAGTTCTCCAACTGGGATATTGGTCATTTCTTCAACAACTTGTTGCATATCCTTTTCGGTAACGGTGTTGTGTTTCTCACTTGTAGCACCCTTATCCTTATTTTGATGAAGTCGTTTGATCTTATCACGGTAGTAAGCGGCCTGTTCGTAGTCTTCTTTATCTAAAGCCGTCTTCTTTTCGTTTTCAGCACTGTCAATCTCTTTGTCAATTGTTTTTGGATCAACAATGTTTAAAGTTAAATTCTTTCTGGAACCAGTTTCATCAAGTAAATCAATTGCCTTGTCCGGAAGGTAACGATCACTGATATAACGATCGGAAAGGGTAGCTGCCGCTTTCACTGCTTGATCGGTATACTTGACTAGATGATAGTTTTCATAACGATTTTGTAGACCCTTTAGAATCTTGATGGATTGATCAACCGTTGGTTCTTTGACCATGATTGGTTGAAGTCGTCTTGAAAGAGCAGAGTCTTTTTCAATGTCACGGTATTCTTTTAGAGTGGTTGCTCCAATTAATTGAAAGTCCCCACGAGCAAGAGCGGGTTTTAAGACGTTACCTGCGTCCATGCCACCTTCAGCATTACCTGCCCCCATGATTTCATGAATTTCATCAATGAATAAGATGATGTTACGGTTTGACTGAACCTCTTTAATTAATTGTTGCATTCGTTTTTCAAATTGACCACGAATACCTGTGCCTTGAACCATTGAAACCATGTCTAATTGAATTACCTGTTTGTTTTGAAGTTTTTCTGGAACAGTACCATCAGCAATTTTTTGAGCGAGGCCCTCAACAATTGCTGTTTTTCCAACTCCGGCTTCACCAATCAAGACCGGGTTATTCTTGCCTCTACGATTTAAAACTTCGATTGCTCGAGCCGTTTCTTTATCACGACCGATTACTGGGTCAAGTTTTCCGGCTTTAGCTTTTTTAGTTAAATCAGTTCCGTAAGTTGAAAGAATTGATTTTGAACCATTTCGGCCGTTGCCGCGTCCACTTTGTGGTGGAACTTGATAATCATTGACTTGGCCATTTTGCATGGCACGAAGAAAGTCATCTAGACTACCAAATCCGTATGAACCTTGTCCTTCCATAGTTTAAGCCTCCTTTTGCTTAACTAAATTGTCAGACGAAAGTCTGACCTTTATTGACCATTCATGAATATTATACGCACTAATAACATTCAATCAAGTATTTTGACTGATCTAGAAATTATTTTAATGTGGTAACATTGAAACCGATTAGGAGGCAATAATTATGGATAAAAACGAAAATGACTTTACCGGACTCTTAAACCAATTAAAGGATGGAAAAATCAAAGATTTGACGGTTGAACCAAAGGATTTTCCGAAATTTCAGCAGGCTTTTATGAGCTTTCCAACACGGAAAAGAATCGTAGGGAAAGCCAGCAAAAAGGGCATTTTAACCTATCATTATTCGTCTGAAAATTAGCGTCATAACAATTATGTAAGCGATTTATGATAATTACTTGTTTTTTAGATGATAAATTGATATTCTTAAACTGTAAATAGAGTTAAATAAACGATTAAAGGAGTGCGTTCATTATGGAGAAACGTCAATTCAAAATCACGGCAGAAACTGGCATTCATGCTCGTCCAGCAACTTTGTTAGTTCAGACCGCTAGCAAATTTGATTCAAATATTAGTCTTGAATATGGTGATAAATCTGTAAACTTAAAATCAATCATGGGTGTTATGTCATTAGGAGTTGGCCAAGGTGCTGATATTACTATTTCAGCCGATGGTGACGATGCTAAAGAAGCCCTTGATGCAATTGCTAAAACCATGAAAGATGAAGGATTGATCGACTAATATGACTACCTTTAAGGGTATTGGTGTTAGTGATGGGATCGCATTTGGAAAAGCTTATTGTTTAACTAAACCAGATTTAACTTTTAATAAAGAAGCCTTTTTGGGTATAGACGAAGAAAAAGCACGCCTTAAAAAAACGTTTCAAGATACCAAAACTACTATTATAAAAATCAAACAAAGTAATAGAGTTGAAATGGCTAAAAAATATCTTGATATTTTAGATTTTTATTTAGAAGTTTTATCTGATCCAGAGTTGATTAATGAGGTTAAAAGAGTCATAACAGAAGAAAAAAAGAATGCTGCATTTGCATTGAATCGTGTATTCAATCAATATGCAGCTATTTTTTTGAATATGAATGATCCGTATTTAAGGGAACGGGTTCATGATATTGAAGATATCAGAGACCAGCTTTTGGGACGTCTACTTGGCGTCGATACTCCCGATCTATCACTTATTAACCAGCCAGTTATTATTGTTGCTAATTCCATTTCTCCAACTCAGATTGCACAAGTTCAAAAGAAAAATATTAAAGGGATTGTTACAGCTGTTGGAACCAAGAATTCTCATGCAGCCATTATATCTAGAAGTATGGACGTTCCAGCTGTACTAGGGTTGCAGGACAGCCTAAATCATTTAAAAAATGATGAACAATTGATTGTTGACGGAAGTAGTGGAAACGTTATTGAAAGTCCCAATTCAGATGAAATCGAGAAATTCCAGACAAAGCTTGAAAAATTTAGAAAACAAAAAAGGTCATGGGAAAAGTTCAAGGGCCAATCGACCAAGACATTAGATGAGCACCCTCTGCTATTGGGGGCTAATGTTAGTAACGAAAATGAAGTTGATAATGCTTTAGAAGTTGGGGCTGATTCAATTGGATTATTTCGTACCGAATACATTTACATGGATTCTGACCATCTCCCGAGCGAAGACGAACAATTTTTGATGTACAAAAACATTGTTTCAAAAGTAAAAGGAAAGCAGTTAACTTTTAGAACAATGGATGTTGGTGGAGATAAACTAGTTAATTATTTGCCTAATATTTCCCATAATGAGACGAATCCCTTTCTTGGCTATCGTGCCATTCGTTATAGTTTAGGTGAAAGCAAGGTTTTTCGCACTCAAATCAGGGCACTCCTTAGATCTTCAGCTTATGGACCAATTCGGATCATGTTTCCTATGATATCAACGGTCTCAGAGCTGGATCAGGTTCTTTCGATTTACACTGAAGAACGCCAGAATTTGATTGATAGAGGAGTTAAACTTGGAGATGTTCAATTAGGAACGATGATTGAAGTTCCAGCGGCAGCAATTATGATTGATAAGATCATTTCAAGAGTAGATTTTGTAAGTATTGGCACTAATGATCTAGTTCAGTACACGGTTGCTGTTGATCGTTTAAATGAGCGTGTCTCCTATTTGTACCAAGCTTGTGATCCAGCCGTGCTTCGTTTAATTGAAAGGGTCGTTAGGATCGTTCATAACGCTTCTAAGACCGTGGGTGTTTGTGGTGAGGTTGCGTGTGATCCACAGGTGATTCCTTTTTTGATTGGGTTAGGAGTGGATGAATTATCAGCCACTCCAACTCAAATTTTAAAAACTAAAGCATATATTAGTAAAATTAATTCGAAATCAGCAAGTAAGTTAGCTGATAGTGTCGTTAAAAATGCAGATACCACTGGTGACGTTAATAAGATGATTGATGACTTTATCTCTAAGATGCCAGAGTAGATGGTTTACTTAGGTTTGAGTAGTTAGGCACAAAGTTGCAAACCATGCGGGAAACCCATATAATTACATTTGTTTAACGTTAAAGAGAGAGGGGAAAACAACGTGAATATTGGTTTGTTTACAGATACTTATTTTCCACAAGTTAGCGGAGTTGCTACGTCAATCAAAACGTTAAAAGATGAGTTAGAAAGGCGTGGAAATCATGTCTATATTTTTACTACAACTGATCCTAACGTTGAAAAAAATGATGACGATGAAAAAGACATTTACCGTTTTTCAAGTGTTCCCTTTATTTCTTTTACCGAAAGAAGAATCGCCGTCAGAGGAATATTTCAGGCTTATCAAATTGCTAAGCAATTAAAATTAGATATCGTTCATACCCAAACTGAATTTTCACTTGGAATTATCGGGAAGTTCGTTGCTAAAAATTTGAATATTCCTTGTATTCACACTTATCACACGATGTATGAAGATTATTTGCACTATGTTGCCAACGGCAAATTATTAAAACCAGTACACGTAAAAGAAATGATGTTAGCTTTTTGTCATCACATGGATGGTGTGGTGGCACCAAGTAAGCGTGTCTTGGACAAGCTTACTGATTATGGGGTTAAGAGTCCCATTCGAATTATTCCAACCGGGATTGACGTTAAGCATTATGAAGAAAATGACCATGTTGATATTAGAAAAAAATTAGGCATTAGGGATGAGACCCCATTGATGGTTTCCGTTAGTCGAGTTGCGTATGAAAAAAACATCTCCGAAATGATCGATGCACTACCTAAAATTTTGGATCAAGTTCCAAATGCTATGCTTGTGATTGTGGGTGAAGGACCTGCCGAAGATGATTTAATGAAGCAAGTGTCTGACATGAAACTTAACGACCATGTTATTTTCACCGGAGAAATTAATAATAATCATGTCAATGATTATTATCGAATGGCAGATGTTTTTGTTTCTACGTCTAATTCTGAGTCTCAGGGGTTAACGTACATTGAAGCAGTTGCTGCTGGCACCAAAGTTGTCGTTGCAAGAAGTCCGTACACCGATGACTTAATTGATGATAAATCAATTGGAATGACGTTTGAGTCAGAAGAAAGGTTTGTTTCTGAAACGGTGGATTATTTGCAAAACCGAGGTGAATATCCCGATTCCAAAAATGTCCGTGAAGAGAAATTACACGAAATTTCAGCTGAGTATTTTGTGGATCAGATGTTGAGCTTTTATGATGATACAATCAAAGAGTTTGATCAAACTAAAGCTAAGCAAACTAACACATCTGACTGAGGAGTTTTGTTGATGTTAAAGATCGATATGTTTTCAACTGCTGACAAAGTAAAAGGTCAAGGAGTTGGTAGTGCATACATTGAGTTAATTAAGATGTTAAAGAAACATTTTCCAAACGAGTTTGACATTGAGATTAATAAATTTAATCAAGCGAACATTAGTCATTATCACACCATTAATCCAACGTTTTATTTGTCTACATTTTCAAAAAAAATGGGACGAAAGATTGGATACGTTCATTTTTTGCCGGAAACGCTTGAGGGGAGTTTAAAAATTCCTACTCCATTTCGACAAATTTTTTATAAGTATGTAATTGCCTTTTATAAACGGATGGATCATATTGTCGTTGTAAATCCAACTTTTATACCTAAACTTGAAAAATATGGGATTGATAAAAAGAAAATTACATATATTCCAAATTTTGTAAGTAAAAAAGAATTTTATCCGGTTTCAAAGAGCCAGAAAGAAGCTCTTAGAAGTAGTTATGGTTATCAAACAAAACGGTTTACGGTGCTCGGAACCGGTCAAGTTCAGACCAGAAAGGGCGTCCTTGATTTTGGTAAATTAGCAATGCAAAATCCAAACGTTCAATTTGTTTGGGCAGGAGGATTTTCATTTGGGAAAATGACAGCTGGATATTCTGAGTTGAAAGAATTGGTTGATAATCCACCTCAAAATCTGAGTTTTCCCGGAATCGTTGATCGTAAAGAATTAGTAAATTATTATAATATGGCTGATTTATTTCTTTTACCGTCGTATAATGAGTTATTCCCGATGTCTGTTTTAGAGGCATTCTCGTGTGGAATTCCTGTTATGTTGCGGGATTTATCCCTTTATAAAAAAATTATTGACGGGTATTATATTTCAGCAAATAATGAGGCTGAAATGGATAAAAAACTTAAGATGTTGTTAAATGATCCTAAGCTTCTGAAAGCATATGCTGAAAAATCACTTAAAGCATCTGATTATTATTCCGAGGATCATCTAGCCAAGATTTGGCATGATTTTTATTTTGACCAGGCGAAAAAGGGGTAATTGAATGTCCAGGAGAAATAAAGTCTCACTACTTATCATGATTGCCCTTGGATTACTTATTTCATGGTATGCAGCTAGAGACATTAAGTTTAGCGTTCTTATAAGAGATATTGTTGAGATTAATCCATGGTGGTTATTAGTTGCTTTAGGGTGCATTTTGCTTTATTTTGCTCTTGAATCCGTGATTACTTACATGTTAGTTCGAAATAGTGATCCTAATTTTACTTTTCGGGATGCAATCCGGGTACCCTTAGTGGAGCAACTTTTTAATGGGATCACTCCGTTTTCATCTGGTGGTCAGCCGGCTCAACTATTTGTTTTAATTCAATCGGGAGTTGATGGTGGTCGGGCTAGTTCTGCACTACTTATGAAGTTTGTTGTTTACCAAGCCATGATAGTAATTAATTTTTTTATTGCGTTAATAATCGGTTTTAACTACGTTATTGATAAAATGCACGCTCTGGCATGGTTTGTTGTGTTCGGATTTGGAATTCACATGTTTGTGATCGTTTCACTACTTATGATCATGTATTGGCATTCATTTACTAAAAAATTTGTTAATATTTGTATCAAACCAGTGAAATGGTTTGTAAAAGATGCTACATTTTATAAGTTAGTAAATACATTAAATAAGAAGATTGATAACTTTTATAAAGAGAGTGTGAGAATTGGTCACCAAGGGAAGTTGATGGCTAAAATATTCATAATCACTTTTTTTCAGTTGCTTTTTTATTACTTAATTCCCTACTTTATTATGCTTTCGTTAGGTTATACCAATGCTAATGTGGTAATGGTAACCAGTCTCCACATTTTGATTGTGATGATTATCTCGATTTTTCCCATTCCTGGAGGAGCAGGTGGAGCTGAGTATAGCTTTGAGATGATTTTTAGAAGTTATATTACTAATGGAAGTAAGCTAGTACTTGCGATGATCCTGTGGCGGATTCTTACGTATTACTTAGGTTTGATTTTGGGAGCCTTTGCCCTCGTGATGAAGCCAAGTAAAAAGGCACAAAAGAATAGGAAAATACTAAAAAGCGAAAGTCATAAGAGTTTTGGAGGAAACTAGAATGTCTCGAATATTAAAAAGCATTCGTAATTTTTTTAATACTACTATCGGTTTCTTCGTGCTGGTAGTCGTTTTATATTGGATAACTACTTTGGTTGTTTATAACGTCGACTTTAGTTTGGGTGTTAAGGGTGGCATGCAAACCTTTTTGATGATTGTTAATCCAATTCCATCAGGACTGCTCTTGTTTGGGATTGCACTGTACTTTCGGGGCAAGCTTTCTTATTGGCTGATGCTAATAATTGATTTTCTACAGTCGACTTGGATGTTTGCTAATGTTTTATATTATCGAGAATTCTCTGACTTCTTGTCAATTGGTATTATTAAAGGAACCGGAGACGTCCAAAATAATTTGGGCAAGAGTATGATGGAAATTCTTCATCCAACGGATTTTTTGATTTATTTGGATGTTGTGGTTTTAATCTTACTATTAGTCTTCAGGATTATTAAAATCGATTACCGTCCCTTTAAGTATCGCTATGCCATTGGAATTACTTTACTTTCGATTTTGCTTATGGGGGGAGAATATTCTCTTGCTAATTCGGATCGGAGTGGTCTTTTAACTCGGACGTTTGATAATAATTATATCGTTAAGTATTTAGGCTTAAATGAATACGCTGCTTTTAATGCATATCAAACTCACCAAGAGAGTTCTACGCGAGCAAAGGCGAAAGCTTCAGATTTGAATAGTGTCAAGAAATTTATTAATCAACATCAGACGTATCCAAGCGTTAAATATTTTGGGAAAGAAAAGGGTAAAAACGTTTTTATTATTCATTTGGAGAGTTTTCAACAGTTCTTAATCAACTATAAAGTTGATGGACAGGAAGTTACTCCGAATATTAATAAGTTTTATAGTGATAAGCATACGATTTCGTTTGATAACTTTTACCATCAAGTTGCTCAAGGTAAGACTTCAGATGCTGAAATGATGCTTGAAAATTCATTGTATGGATTGCCCCAGGGATCTGCGATGGTTACTTATGGTTCGCAGAATACTTTCCAGGCGGCTCCAGCAATTTTAGACCAAAAGGGTTATTCGACGGCTGTCTTTCATGGAGATGTTCCGAGCTTTTGGAATAGAGATAATACTTATAAGTCTTGGGGATATCAGTACTTCTTCGATAGCAACTACTATAAGAAGAAACCTTCGTATAATGTTGGATATGGAATGAAAGATAAGATTATGTTTAAAGATTCAGTTCCTTATCTTGAAAAGCTACCACAGCCGTTTTATGCCAAAATTATCACTTTGACTAATCATTATCCTTATGAATTAGATAAACAAAATGTTTCTTTTCCTGCTCTTAAAACGGGGGATAGTACCGTTGATCCTTATGTCCAAACGGCTCATTATTTAGATCAATCTTTTGGTGAGTTTGAAGCATATCTAAAAGCAACGGGATTAATGAAGAATAGTGTCATTGTTTTATACGGTGACCATTATGGGATTTCTAATAATCATCGTCCTGCAATTGCTAAGATGTTAGGTAAAAAGTCGGTTAATAACTATGATTTGGCTAACTTTCAGAAGGTGCCATTTATGATCCATGCTGATAATTTGGATGGGCACGTTGATCATACTTATGGTGGAGAAATCGATGTCTTACCAACGCTGCTTCATTTATTAGGAATTAAGAATGATGATATGATCCAGTTTGGACATGATTTGTTGGGGAATAATCCTAATCAAATTGTTCCATTTAGGGATGGAGATTTTGTAACTCCTAAATACACTAAGGTTGGGGGAACAATCTATGATTCTAAGACTGGTCAAGTTATTAAGCCGGATAAGCAACAACAACAGGAAGTAGATGGAATTCAGAACTATGTAACTAGTGATTTGTCTCTTTCTGATAGAGTTATCTATGGTGATTTACTTCGTTTCTATCATCCTAAAGGATTTAAGCCTGTGGATCGAAAAGACTATAATTATAAGCCGAAGAATGCAATGGAACAGTTGGATAAGGCTGACAAAGAACGTAAAACTGATCTAATTGATCAGAATGGTGGCAAATCCACGGTTTCGATGTATCATACTGATGCTCCTGAACTAAAATAATTAGAAAAAGCATTTAGATAAAGATCTAAGTGCTTTTTTTGTAAAAAAGTCTTGACGTAATTTTGTTTCCTTGGTATAGTAGTTCTTGTCGTTAAGTGCGCCAAAACAATTTGGTTAAAATTAGTCAAACTTTTCTATTGACAATAAATTAACCACATGGTATATTATTACATGCGGCGTTGAGATACAATAAGACGACGTTGCGTCAGAGTAGATCTTTGAAAACTGAACAAGATTTTGATTACAAGTGTAAGGTAATTTTGAGTTGTAGAACTTAAAATTAAACATTTGCGAAGTCAATTCGCTTTTTAATTCTTTTGAAAAAGAATAACAACAAATAATAATGAGCTAGTAAA
>NZ_JBWXVD010000019.1:0-310 GCF_059901115.1 Fructilactobacillus sp. X7R4C1 | reverse complement strand
GACGAAGTAACTGGCAAGTTAACTTACAGTAACTGGACTTCAACTAACTCCGTCTTTGGACAAGTTGATTCTCCAGCTATCACGGGATACACTCCAGATAAGGCAAGTGTTGGTTCTGAAACTGCCACCGCTGACACACCTGACGGAAGTGTTACCGTTACTTATAATGCAAACGAACAAAAAGCCGTAGTTAACTATGTTGACGAAGATAACGGTGATGCCGTTCTTCACAGTGATGACTTAACTGGTAAGTTTGGTAGTAAATCTGGTTACTCAACCAAAAATGAAATTGCCACTTTAGAAGCTAAGG
>NZ_JBWXVD010000018.1:0-374 GCF_059901115.1 Fructilactobacillus sp. X7R4C1 | reverse complement strand
GATCACCTCCTTTCTAAGGAAAAATTCGGAAACCTTACATTATTGAAGTCTTGTTTAGTTTTGAGAGTTTTACTCTCGTTAAAATAAATGTTCGCGCTTTTGGGTCTATAGCTCAGCTGGTTTAGAGCGCACGCCTGATAAGCGTGAGGTCGGTGGTTCGAGTCCACTTAGACCCATCGTTACTGGTAAGTGACAATCGAATATTTTGGGGAATTAGCTCAGCTGGGAGAGCACCTGCTTTGCAAGCAGGAGGTCAACGGTTCGATCCCGTTATTCTCCATTGACACGAAAGTGTCAACTTTGTTCTTTGAAAACTAGATAATATTATTTTCTGTATTAATTATATTTTAATTATAATTTTAACCGAGAAATAA
>NZ_JBWXVD010000017.1:0-382 GCF_059901115.1 Fructilactobacillus sp. X7R4C1 | reverse complement strand
CTAGCGTTGGTTCCGAAACTGCCACTGCTGACACACCGGACGGAACTGTTACCGTTACCTACAATGCCAATGAAGAAAAAGCATTAGTTAACTACGTTGACCAAGACAATGGTAACAAGATTATTGATCACAATGATCTGAATGGTAAGTTTGGTTCTAAGTCGGACTACAGCACAAAGGATAAGATTGCTTATTGGGAAGCTCACGGTTATGAATTAGTATCCGACGGATACCCTGCTGATGGCTACACCTTCAATACTGATAATCCAACCTTTACCGTTGTCCTGAAGCACAAGACTAGGGAAGTTACACCGGACAATCCAGGAACTCCAGGTCAACCAGTGGATCCAAACAATCCAGACGGACCTCATTATCCAGACGG
>NZ_JBWXVD010000016.1:0-390 GCF_059901115.1 Fructilactobacillus sp. X7R4C1 | reverse complement strand
ACTAAGACGGTTACGCCAGATAATCCGGGACAACCAGGTCAACCAGTTGATCCAAATAACCCAACGGGACCAAAGTACCCAGACGGAACTGGTGTAAATGATCTGACTAAGAACATTACGAGAACGGTTCACTACGTTTATGCTGACGGTAGTAAAGCTTCTGACGATAAAGTTGAAACGGTTACGTTCACAAGAACGGCCACCTTCGACCAAGTTACTGGCAAGATTATCAGTTATGGCGACTGGACTACTAAGAATGCGGTCTTTAGCTCAATTGATTCACCAGCCATTACTGGATACACTCCGGATAAAGCTAGCGTTGGTTCCGAAACTGCCACTGCTGACACACCGGACGGAACTGTTACCGTTACCTACAATGCCAATGAAGAA
>NZ_JBWXVD010000015.1:0-414 GCF_059901115.1 Fructilactobacillus sp. X7R4C1 | reverse complement strand
AGGTGAAATGATGAGTTCAGTAACACTGGTCTCAATAACCCTCGCAGCAGTCATCGCTTTAGCGGTCGGTTTATTGATCGGATTTGCACTTCAAAAGAAGCTCCACCAGAACAATTTGGATCGAGCGACGCAGACAGCAGAAGGCATTATTGAGGCCGCTAAAAAAGAAGCAGCGACTTTAAAAAAAGAAAAACTGCTGGAAGCAAAAGACGAGAATCATCGCTATCGAACCCAACTTGAAGATGAATTGAAAGATCGGCGGACAGAAGTCCAGAAGTCGGAACATCGCCTGAATCAGCGAGAGGATACTTTGGATCGGCGGGACGATACGCTAGATCGCAAGGAACAAAGTCTTGCTGACCGGGAAGCAAATTTGAACAAGCGGCAGCAACAGCTAGATGAACGTGAACAAGA
>NZ_JBWXVD010000014.1:0-433 GCF_059901115.1 Fructilactobacillus sp. X7R4C1 | reverse complement strand
TTGAGCCGTTAGCTCAGTTGGTAGAGCATCTGACTTTTAATCAGAGGGTCGGCGGTTCGAACCCGCCACGGCTCATTATTTATATAAATAGCATGTATGCCGACTTAGCTCAGTTGGCAGAGCACCTGTCTTGTAAACAGGGGGTCGGAGGTTCGAATCCTCTAGTCGGCATTTATGCGGAAGTAGTTCAGTGGTAGAACGCCACCTTGCCATGGTGGAGGTCGCGGGTTCGAATCCCGTCTTCCGCTTATGTCAATTTATAATGCCGGGGTGGCGGAATTGGCAGACGCACAGGACTTAAAATCCTGCGGTCAGTGATGACCGTACCGGTTCGATCCCGGTCCTCGGCATATTATTATGCACCTATAGCGCAATTGGATAGAGTGTCTGACTACGAATCAGAAGGTTGTAGGTTCGACTCCTACTAGGTGCA
>NZ_JBWXVD010000013.1:0-1124 GCF_059901115.1 Fructilactobacillus sp. X7R4C1 | reverse complement strand
CCAATTTATGTTCCACAAACTCGTAAGATCGATTATCAAGTTGCTCAACTGGGAAAATTAGTTCCAGTTGATTCCAATGGCAATCCGATTGACAATGGATCCCATGATGTTCCATACGAAACGCAACCAGACGATCCTACTAAAGCACAACAACCTCAATTACCCAATATTCCTGGCATGATTCCAATGGATCCCCATGATCCAAGTCAACCATTAAAACCAGGTCCAGATGGAACTTATCCATACCCAATTACGGATCCCGGTTCAGATACCAAGGTCCCTTATGGCCCCGCTACCAGTCAAGTAACCGATAATAGTGGTAAGGGAACCATTACCGTTCACTACAAGGACGCTAACGGCAATACCGTTTCACCAGATAAGCAAGTCAGCGTTCCGTTCACGAGAACTGGTACTAGAGATAATGAGACTGGTAACATTACTTGGGGCGACTGGGAACCAGTTGGCAATGCTAACCAAGTAATCACTTCACCAACTGTTCCTAATATGACTCCTAATCAGCCAACGGTTACTGGTCATGCCACGGAAGGTAAAGATGATGTTCATACCGTTATCTACAGTGACACCCTAACAACAGTAACTGATAATAGTGGTAAAGGAACTATTACCGTTCACTATGTTGATGCTAACGGCAAGACCATGGCAAAGGATCAAGTGGTTACCGTTCCATTTACTAGAACGGGGACTAAGAACGAAAAGACTGGTTCAATTACTTGGGGTGACTGGAAGCCAGCTGATAATGCTAACCCAGTTATTAATTCTCCCAAAATTACTGGTTACACACCAAGTCAAGCTAGTGTAACGGGTGATGCTGCTGAAGGAAAAGACGATGTTCATACCGTTGTCTACACTGCCAATGAAGAACAAGCTCATGTTGAATACATTGACCAAGATAATGGCAATAAAGTTCTAGTAACTGATAACTTAAACGGAAAGTTCGGTAGTCAATCTGATTACAGTACTGCGGATCGGATTGCTAGTTACGAAGCTCAAGGCTACGAGTTGGTATCCGACGGATACCCAAGTGGTTACAAGTTTGGCGACAATAATCCCACCTTCCAAGTTGTCTTAAAGCACAAGACCAAGGAAGTTACGCCAGATAACCC
>NZ_JBWXVD010000012.1:0-1448 GCF_059901115.1 Fructilactobacillus sp. X7R4C1 | reverse complement strand
TACAAGTTTGGCGACAATAATCCCACCTTCCAAGTTGTCTTAAAGCACAAGACCAAGGAAGTTACGCCAGATAACCCTGGAAACCCAGGTCAACCAGTGGATCCAAACAACCCAACGGGACCGAAGTATCCTGATGGCACTAGCAAGGACAACTTGACTAAGTCCATTACGAGAACCATCCACTACGTTTACGCCGATGGCAGTAAAGCCGCAGATGACAAAGTAGAAACGGTTACGTTTAACAGAACGGCCACCTTTGATGAAGTAACTGGTGAGATAACTTATGGTGCTTGGACATCTGACAATGATGTCTTTAGTTCGGTTGATTCACCAGCCATTACCGGTTATACCCCTGATCAAGCAACTGTTGGTTCTGAAACTGCCACTGCTGATACGAAAAATTCAGACGTTAAAGTCACATACACTGCTAACGATGAGCAAGCTCACGTTCAGTATATTGACCAAGATGACAACAACCGAGTTATCAAGACTGATAACTTAACTGGTAAGTTTGGTTCTAAGTCTGATTACTCAACCAAGGATGAAATTGCCAGCTTAGAGGCCCAAGGTTACGAATTAGTCACTGATGGTTATCCAAATGGTTATGAATTTAATACCGACAACCCAACTTTCAAAGTTGTTTTTAAGCACAAAACCAAGACGGTTACGCCAGATAACCCGGGACAACCAGGACAACCAGTTGATCCAAATAACCCAACTGGACCAAAGTATCCTGATGGAACTGGCGTAAATGACTTGACTAAGAACATTACAAGAACGGTGCACTACGTCTACGCTGATGGTAGTAAAGCAGCTGATGATCAAGTTGAAACGGTCACTTACACTCGGACCGCAACCTTTGACCAGGTTACCGGCAAGATCATCAGTTATGGCGACTGGAGTACTAAGAATGCGGTCTTTAGCTCAATCAAGTCACCTGAAATTACTGGTTACACCCCTGACAAGGCAACCATTGGTGCTCTAACTACTACTGCCGACTCAACCGACTCGACTGATACGGTTACCTACACTGCTAACGATGAACAGGCTCATGTTCAGTACATTGACCAAGATGATGGTAACCGGGTTATTAAAACTGACAATTTAAACGGTAAGTTCGGTTCTAAGTCTGATTACAGTACAAAGAACGAAATTGCCAGCTTAGAGGCCCAAGGTTACGAATTAGTCACTGACGGCTATCCAAATGGGTATGAATTTAATACCGATAATCCAACTTTCAAGGTTGTCTTGAAACACAAGATGAAGACGGTTACCCCTGACAATCCAGGAAACCCAGGTGAACCAATTGATCCAAATAACCCAACTGGACCAAAATATCCTGATGGAACTAGTAAAGATAACTTAACCAAATCAATTACGAGAACTATCCACTACGTTTACGCTGATGGTAGTAAAGCAGCTGATGATCAAGTAGAAACCGTTACTTT
>NZ_JBWXVD010000011.1:0-1493 GCF_059901115.1 Fructilactobacillus sp. X7R4C1 | reverse complement strand
CTAGCGTTGGTTCCGAAACTGCCACTGCTGACACACCGGACGGAACTGTTACCGTTACCTACAATGCCAATGAAGAACAGGCTCGTGTTCAATACATTGACCAAGACGACGGCAACCGAGTTATTAAAACTGACAGCTTAAACGGTAAGTTTGGTTCTAAGTCGGATTACTCTACTAAGGCTGAAATTGCTGATTTAGAAAGTCAGGGTTACGAGTTAGTCACTGACGGTTATCCAAATGGGTACGAATTTAATACCGACAACCCAACTTTCAAAGTTGTCTTTAAGCACAAGACCAAGACGGTTACACCGGATAACCCTGGTCAACCGGGACAACCAGTTGATCCAGATAACCCAACGGGACCAAAGTACCCAGACGGAACTGGCGTAAATGATCTGACTAAAAACATTACGAGAACGGTTCACTACGTTTACGCTGATGGTAGTAAAGCCGCTAACGATCAAGTTGAGACGGTTACCTACACTCGGACCGCAACCTTTGACCAGGTTACCGGCAAGATTATCAGTTACGGCGACTGGACTACTAAGAATGCGGTCTTTAGCTCAATTGATTCTCCTGAAATTACGGGATATACTCCTGATAAAGCAACTGTTGGTTCACTCACCACTTCCCCTAATTCAGAGAATTCAACTGATACGGTTACCTACACTGCTAACGATGAACAGGCTCACGTTCAGTATATTGACCAAGATGATGGTAACCGGGTTATCAAGACTGATAATTTAACTGGTAAATTTGGTTCTAAGTCGGACTACTCTACTAAGGCTGAAATTGCTGATTTAGAAAGCCAAGGTTACGAATTAGTCACTGATGGTTATCCAAATGGGTACGAATTTAATACCGACAACCCAACTTTCAAAGTTATCTTTAAACACAAGACCAAGACGGTTACACCAGATAATCCAGGTCAACCAGGACAACCAGTTGATCCAAATAACCCAACGGGACCGAAGTACCCAGATGGAACTGGTGTAAATGACCTGACTAAGAACATTACTAGAACCGTTCACTACGTCTATGCTGATGGCAGCAAAGCTTCCGATGACAAAGTTGAAACGGTTACGTTTACAAGAACGGCCACCTTCGACCAAGTTACCGGCAAGATTATTAGTTACAGTAACTGGACTTCAACGAATGCCGTCTTTGGTGAAATCAATTCGCCTGAAATTACGGGTTACACTCCAGATAAAGCTAGTGTTAGTTCTGAAACTGCCACCGCTGATACACCTGACGGAAGTGTTACCGTTACGTATAATGCTAACGAACAAAAAGCAGTGGTTAACTATGTTGACGAAGATAACGGCAATGCCGTTCTTCACAGTGATGACTTAACTGGTAAGTTTGGTAGTAAGTCTGGTTACTCAACCAAAAATGAAATTGCCACTTTAGAAGCTCAGGGCTACGAGTTGGTATCCGACGGATACCCGGCTGATGGCTTTACTTTCAACACTGACAATCCAACCTTTACCGTT
>NZ_JBWXVD010000010.1:0-1729 GCF_059901115.1 Fructilactobacillus sp. X7R4C1 | reverse complement strand
ATTAAACATTTGCGAAGTCAATTCGCTTTTTAATTCTTTTGAAAAAGAATAACAACAAATAATAATGAGCTAGTAAAATTTCTCATTTCTAAAATGAGAGTTTGATCCTGGCTCAGGACGAACGCTGGCGGCATGCCTAATACATGCAAGTCGAACGAGCTGCGCTTATTGATAGTTGATGCTTGCATTAACTAGATTTAAGTTAGCAGCGAGTGGCGAACTGGTGAGTAACACGTGGATAACCTGCCCAGAAGAAGGGGATAACACCTGGAAACAGATGCTAATACCGTATAACAACGAAAACCACATGGTTTTCGTTTGAAAGATGGCCTTTGTGCTATCGCTTTTGGATGGATCCGCGGCGCATTAGCTAGTTGGTGAGATAAAGGCTCACCAAGGCGATGATGCGTAGCCGACCTGAGAGGGTAATCGGCCACATTGGGACTGAGACACGGCCCAGACTCCTACGGGAGGCAGCAGTAGGGAATCTTCCACAATGGACGAAAGTCTGATGGAGCAATGCCGCGTGAGTGAAGAAGGGTTTCGGCTCGTAAAACTCTGTTGTTAGAGAAGAACGGGCGTGAGAGTAACTGCTCACGTCGCGACGGTATCTAACCAGAAAGTCACGGCTAACTACGTGCCAGCAGCCGCGGTAATACGTAGGTGGCAAGCGTTGTCCGGATTTATTGGGCGTAAAGCGAGCGCAGGCGGTCTTCTAAGTCTGATGTGAAAGCCTCCGGCTTAACCGGAGAAGTGCATCGGAAACTGGGAAACTTGAGTGCAGAAGAGGACAGTGGAACTCCATGTGTAGCGGTGAAATGCGTAGATATATGGAGGAACACCAGTGGCGAAGGCGGCTGTCTAGTCTGTAACTGACGCTGAGGCTCGAAAGCATGGGTAGCAAACAGGATTAGATACCCTGGTAGTCCATGCCGTAAACGATGAGTGCTAGGTGTTGGAGGGTTTCCGCCCTTCAGTGCCGCAGCTAACGCATTAAGCACTCCGCCTGGGGAGTACGACCGCAAGGTTGAAACTCAAAGGAATTGACGGGGACCCGCACAAGCGGTGGAGCATGTGGTTTAATTCGATGCTACGCGAAGAACCTTACCAGGTCTTGACATCTTCTGTTAACCTAAGAGATTAGGTGTCCCCTTCGGGGGCAGAATGACAGGTGGTGCATGGTTGTCGTCAGCTCGTGTCGTGAGATGTTGGGTTAAGTCCCGCAACGAGCGCAACCCTTGTCATTAGTTGCCAGCATTCAGTTGGGCACTCTAATGAGACTGCCGGTGACAAACCGGAGGAAGGTGGGGATGACGTCAAATCATCATGCCCCTTATGACCTGGGCTACACACGTGCTACAATGGACGGTACAACGAGTTGCGAAACCGCGAGGTCAAGCTAATCTCTTAAAGCCGTTCTCAGTTCGGATTGCAGGCTGCAACTCGCCTGCATGAAGTTGGAATCGCTAGTAATCGTGGATCAGCATGCCACGGTGAATACGTTCCCGGGTCTTGTACACACCGCCCGTCACACCATGAGAGTTTGTAACACCCAAAGTCGGTTAGGTAACCTTTTGGAGCCTGCCGCCTAAGGTGGGACAGATGATTAGGGTGAAGTCGTAACAAGGTAGCCGTAGGAGAACCTGCGGCTGGATCACCTCCTTTCTAAGGAAAAATTCGGAAACCTTACATTATTGAAGTCTTGTTTAGTTTTGAGAGTTTTACTCTC